>JBBWZH010000518.1:0-4113 GCA_039648995.1 Mycobacteriales bacterium | reverse complement strand
TTGTGAGAGCCCTACGCCGATTCACCGTGCGCGCCACCTTGCCCCCGGAGTTGTCCGCGCTCAGTGACCTTGTGATGAACCTGCGCTGGTCCTGGCATCCGGACACGATGGACCTCTTCGCCACGGTCGATCCGGAGATCTGGCGGGAGTGCAACGGCGACCCGGTGCGGCTGCTCGGCGCGGTCTCCGCGGCCCGGCTGACCGCGCTGGCGCGGGACAAGCGGTTCCTGCGCCGGTTGTCCGACGCGGCCGACGACCTGTCCGACTACCTCACCCAGCCGCGTTGGTACCAGTCCCAGACGGACGCGCCCGCGTCGATCGGGTACTTCTCGCCCGAGTTCGGCATCACCGCGGTGCTCCCGCAGTACTCCGGCGGCCTGGGCATCCTGGCCGGCGACCACCTCAAGGCCGCGTCCGACCTGGGCGCCCCGATCATCGGTGTCGGCCTGCTCTACCGGGCCGGCTACTTCACCCAGTCGCTGTCGCGCGACGGCTGGCAGCTGGAGCGGTACCCGTCGATCGACCCGCACGGCCTGCCGCTGGTGCTGGTCTCCGAGCCGGACGGCACCGCGCTGAAGATCAAGGTGGGCTTGCCGGCCGGCCGGACCCTGTTCGCGCACGTCTGGAAGGCGCAGGTCGGCCGCGTGCCGCTGCTGCTGCTCGACTCCGACCTGGAGGAGAACGAGGCGGCCGAGCGGCAGGTCACCGACCGCCTCTACGGCGGCGCGGCCGACCACCGGCTGGTGCAGGAGATGCTGCTCGGCGTCGGCGGGGTGCGGGCGCTGCGGGCGTACTGCCGGCTGTCCGGCGCGGCCGCCCCGGCGGTGTTCCACACCAACGAGGGGCACGCCGGCTTCCTCGGCATCGAGCGGATCCGCGAGATGGTCGGCGACGGGCTCACCTTCGACGAGGCGCTGGCGGCCACCCGCGCCGGCACCGTGTTCACCACGCACACCCCGGTCCCGGCCGGCATCGACCGGTTCACCCGGGAGCAGGTGTCGGCGTACTTCGACGGCCCGAACGCGACCCCCGGCGTCCCGGTCGACCGCATCCTCGCTCTCGGCGCGGAGTCCGACCCGGCGCTGTTCAACATGGCGCACATGGGTCTGCGGCTCGCGCAGCGCGCGAACGGGGTCAGCAGGCTGCACGGCGAGGTGAGCCGGGAGATGTTCGGCTCGCTGTGGCCGGGCTTCGACCCCGACGAGGTGCCGATCAGCTCGGTCACCAATGGCGTGCACGCGCCGACCTGGATGGCCCGCGAGATCCTGGACCTGGCCGAGCGCGAGGTCGGCGCCGACCAGCTCGCCGAGGGCGCCGGCTGGGACGCGGTGGACAAGGTGCCCGACGAGGAGGTGTGGGCGGTCCGCCGGCAGCTGCGGGAGTCGCTGGTGAACGAGGTGCGCCGCCGGCTGCGGGTCTCCTCGCTGCAGCGCGGGATGTCCGACGCCGAGCTGACCTGGGTGGACGGCGTCTTCGACGCGGACGTGCTGACGATGGGCTTCGCCCGCCGGGTGCCGTCCTACAAGCGGCTGACGCTGATGCTCAGCGACCCGGACCGGCTGCGCGCGCTGCTGCTGCACCCGGAGCGGCCGATCCAGATCGTGATCGCCGGCAAGTCGCACCCGGCCGACGACTCGGGCAAGACGCTGATCCAGCAGCTGGTCCGGTTCGCCGACGACGCCGACGTGCGGAACCGGATCGTGTTCCTGCCGGACTACGACATCGGCATGGCGCACTACCTCTACTGGGGCTGCGACGTCTGGCTGAACAACCCGCTGCGGCCGCTGGAGGCGTGCGGCACGTCCGGCATGAAGTCGGCCCTCAACGGCGGCCTCAACCTGTCCATCCGGGACGGGTGGTGGGACGAGATGTACGACGGCGAGAACGGCTGGGCGATCCCGTCCGCGGCCGGCGTGACCGAGCCGGAGCGGCGCGACGAGCTGGAGGCGGCCGCGTTCTACAAGCTGGTCGAGACCCAGGTGGCGCCGCGGTTCTACGCCCGGGACGCGGCCGGCGTACCGACCCGCTGGGTGGAGATGGTGCGGCACACGCTCAAGTCGCTGGGCCCGCAGGTGCTGGCCACCCGGATGGTCCGCGACTACGTGCGGCAGCTCTACACGCCGGCCGGCGTGTCCGCGGTGCGGCTGCAGGAGAACGTGTACGCCGCCGCGAAGTCGCTGGCCGGCTGGCGGTCGCGGGTGCTGGCCGCGTGGCCGCGGGTGCGTGTGCAGCACGTGGAGTCCAGCGGGGTCGGCGACACCCCGGAGCTGGGCGCCACGCTCCTGCTGCGGTCCGAGGTCGACCTCGGCGGGCTCGCTCCCGACGACGTGGACGTGCAGGCCGCGTACGGGCGGGTCGACGACACGAACAAGCTGCACGAGGTACGCACCATGTCGATGACCTGCGTGGGCGACAGCGACGGGCTGCACCGGTACGAGGGCACGGTGCCGCTGGAACGGACCGGAGCGTTCGGGTACACGGTGCGGGTGCTGCCGCACAACGAACTGCTCGCCGCGGAGTCCGAGCTGGGGGTCGTCACCGTCGCGTCCTGACCGGCCGCGGAGCACTTCGGCTGCCGCCGGGCGGGCTCTCCCGCCCGGCGGCGAGTTATGCCGCTCTCCGGGCTGTCATGCCGACCTCGGGGCGGTAGGCCCGGACGCTGGGCCGTTAGGGCAGCGTGTCCGCTGCTTGCGCGGGTCGCCGTGACACGGCCGCGCGCAGGCCCAGCCCTCTCGCGGTCAGCTGCAAGGAGACCCGGATGCCGCACGCTGCGCACCGTCGCCGATGGCGCCGTACCGTCCTGCCGACCCTCGTCGTCGGCACCGCCCTGTCGCTCGGGCTGTCCACCGCTCCGGCGCTGGCGGCCCCCGCGGCGCCGTCGCCGGATGTTGACCTGCCGGCGAGCGCGCCGGTGGCGACGGCACCCCGCACGGTGCCCGACGCCCAGCGGGACGCCGTGCTCGGCGCGGGCTGGCAGTCGTCCACCGACCGGGCGTGGACGACGATAGGCGACGCCGACGGGCTGCACCTGCTCGTGGCCGACGCCGCGCAGGGCTACACCTGGCGGACGGTGGCGACGCTGTCCGAGCAGGGCATCGAGGCCGACCAGTGGATCGGCAACGCGTGCGTGACCGCGTCCGGCCGGCGGGCGGTGGTCGTATACGCGCCCCGCACGTTCACCAACAAGGCCGACCTGTTCGACCGGGGCGGGTTCACCGCCGTGGTGGACCTCGCCAGCGGCGCCGTCACCAAGCTGCCGGTCCTGACGACGCTGGCGTACTACAACCCGGGCTGCGGCGACGGCGAGAACGCGGTCCTCACCCAGGAAGGCACCGAGGACCTGCACAAGACCCGGCTGATCCCGCTCGACGCGGCGTCCGGCAAGCTCAGCAAGAAGATCGAGATCCCCGGTCAGCTGACCTCGGCGGTGCCGACCGCCGCCGGGATCGTGGCCGCCGACAACGGCGCGCTGGTCCGGGTCGGCGGCGACGGCACCCGCCGGGTACTGGCGCCGACCACCGGCGTCCCGTTCAAGCTGAACGTGGACGGCGACGGCGGTGTCGTGTTCATGGAGCAGCAGGGCAAGGACCAGGCCGCGGTGCGCCGGTCCACGGTGCCGACGCCGCCGGCCGGGGCGGGCGCCATCCCGATGGGGACGGTGACCACGCTCGCGTCCGGCCCGCTGACGCGGCAGGACGTGGTGTCCGGCAAGGCCGGCCGGGTGTTCGTCACCGGCTCGGGCACGCCGGCCGGGGCGAAGCTGCCGCCGAGCGTCTCGCTGCTGGCCGCGCCGGTCGGCGCGCAGCCGTCGATGCAGGGCAGGCTGGTGCTGACCTCGGTCGAGACCGCCGTGCCGGACGCGAAGACGGCGCCGAGTTGGGACCCGACCGCCGCGCAGCCGGTGAAGATCACGGCGACGTCGGCGGTGACCGGCAGGGCCGTCTCGTTCAGCGCGCCCACCGACGCCGCGGAGCAGCCCGGGGGAGTCGCGCCGGCCGGTAAGAAGCTGAGCCCGGCGGTGACGACGACCGTGCCGAAGGGCGCGCTGGCCGCGGGCGACCCGCACAGCCCGGCCGACTTCGCCGACCGGTACTGCTCGGTGCCGCGCAACGA
>JBBWZH010000471.1:0-5562 GCA_039648995.1 Mycobacteriales bacterium | reverse complement strand
GCGACATGTCGATCGCGGCCGCGGTGCCGGCGCTGGTCATCACCGGGCCGTCGGCGACGTAGATCACGTCGGAGTCGACCTGGACGGCCGGGAACGCGGCCCGGAACTCGTCCGCGTACAGCCAGTGCGTGCTGGCCCGCCGCCCGTCCAGCAGGCCGGTGTGGCCGAGCACGAACGAGCCGCTGCAGAAGCCGATCAGCCAGGCGCCGCGGTCGGCGGCCCGGCGCAGCGCGGCCAGCATCGGCTCCGGCGGCCGGGCGCTGCGCGCCGGCCAGCTCGGCACCACGATCACGTCGGCGGTCTCGACCCATTCCAGCCCGTGTGGGGTGTGCAGGGTGAACCCGGCGCTGGTGCGGATCACCCCGTCGGTGCCGCCGCAGACCGCCGCGTCCCAGGCCGGAATGCCCTGCTCGGTGCGGTCGATCGCGAACACCTCGCAGGCCACCGACAGCTCGAACGGCGACACCACGTCGACGGCCAGGATCGCGACCCGGCGGCCGGGCGGCGGGAGCAGAGCGGGCATGCCGACAGTATGGCAGGAAGTTAGCGACTAGCGGCACCTCTGCCACTCGTCCCGGCGGTGCGGAAAGCGCAGGCTGAACGCATGGAACTGCTGATCGTGCTCGGTGTCTTCACCGTCGTCGCCGTGCTCGGGCTGCTCGGCTTCGGCGCCGACACCCGGGACAACGAGAACTGGAACCCGGGCGGCGTCGCCCGCCTCCGCTGACCCCGCCGCCGCCCGTTCCCCGGGCGGCGGCGTCCGGCTACCGCTGCCGCTGCGTGTACGCCGGGACCTCGGCCATGGCCGGCCGCTCCATCGGCGTGAGCGCCCCGGTGTGCACCAGGTAACCCTGCCCGGACCGTTCGAACTGGGTCAGCAGCGTGGCCGGTGGGGTGTCCAGCTTGATCCGCCCCTCCCGCTCCAGCCGGGACAGCGCGACGTGCATGATCTCGATGGCCATCCGGCCCAGCTTGCTGATGTCCTGGTTGCGGTGCTTGCGCCGGGCGAGGTCCACCTGGGCCAGCGCGTCCAGGCCGACCAACCGCAGCGAGTCGACCAGGATGCCGATCTCCACGCCGTACCCGGTCGGGAACGGCAGCCGCTCCAGCAAGGACCGCCGGGCCGCGTACTCGCCGGACAGCGGCTGGATGAACCCGGCCAGCTCCGGCCAGTGCATGTTCAGCAGCGGCCGGGCGACCAGCTCGGTGACGCGGCCGCCGCCGGCCGGCACCACCGTCTCGCCGTGCGTCAGCGGCCGGTCGTAGGTGGCCTTGACCAACTGCACGGCCGGGTCGGTGAGCAGTGGGCCGAGCAGCCCGGTGACGAAGTTCGCGGTGAAGTCGCGCAGGTCGGAGTCGACGAAGACGATCACGTCGCCGGTGCACGCGGCCAGCGAGCGCCACAGCACCTCGCCCTTGCCGGGCAGCGGGGTGAACTCCGGCAGCACCTCCTCGCGGCGCACCACCTTGGCGCCGGCGTCCGCGGCGACCGCGCAGGTGCCGTCCGTCGAGCCGGAATCCATCACGATCAGCTCGTCCACCAGGCCGTGCCGCTCGACCAGCCGGTGCCGGATGGTCGTCACGATCGCGCCGACCGTCGCCTCCTCGTTCAGTGCCGGCAGCACCACGCTGACCCGGGTCGGGCCCTTGACGTCCATCAGCCTGGCCGGCGACCAGTCCGCCGCCCGGGATGTCCGCTGCCGGAACCATCGCTGCGTTTCTTCTCGCACACCATCTCCTTCGCCAGCCTCGGGTCACGGTGCCCGCCTGCCGTATGATCCCCGGTACAACTGAACACCGCTCATCCAGAGGGGCAGAGGGAACGGCCCGTTGAAGCCCCGGCAACCATCTCGTGAACGTCTCATCCCGAGGCGGCCTCGGAGCGAGGCGCACGAGACCGGTGCCAACTCCGTCCCGCCACCGTGGCGGGAAAGATGAGGAGAGAGGCCTCGCCGCATGTCCGAAACCCTGATCACCTCGCCGCCCGCGGCCGCGCTGCCCGCCGAGTCGCCGGCCGAGTGCCTGCGCTGCCGTAACTGCGGCGCCACGTTCCCGCTCGGGCCGGTGCACGCCTGCGCCGACTGCTTCGGGCCGCTGGAGATCGGCTACGACAAGGCCCGGCTCGCCCGGGTCACCCGAGCCCAGATCGAGGCCGGCCCGGAGAACATCTGGCGGTACGCGGGGCTGCTGCCGGTCGGGCAGGATCCGGCTCTGCGGGTCACCCTGAACCCCGGCTTCACGCCGCTGATCCGGGCCGACCGGCTCGCCGCCGAGCTCGGCATGCGCTCGCTGTGGGTGAAGGACGACAGCGCCAACCCCACCCACTCGTTCAAGGACCGGGTGGTCTCGGTCGCGCTGACCGCGGCCCGCCAGCTCGGCTTCGAGCGGGTGGCCTGCGCGTCCACCGGCAACCTGGCGAACTCGGTGGCCGCGCACGCGGCGCGCAACGGGCTGGCCTCGGTCGTGTTCATCCCGGCCGACCTGGAGACCGCGAAGGTGGTCCAGACCGCGGTGTACGGCGGCACGCTGGTCGCGGTCGACGGCTCCTACGACGACGTGAACCGGCTCTGCGCCGAGCTGGCCGAGACCGACGAGTACGAGGCGACCGCGTTCGTCAACGTGAACGTGCGGCCGTACTACGCGGAGGGCTCCAAGACGCTCGGCTACGAGGTGGCCGAGCAGCTGGGCTGGCGGCTGCCGGAGCAGGTGGTCATCCCGATGGCGTCCGGTTCGCTGCTCACCAAAGTTGACAAGGCGTTCCGCGAGCTGACCGAGCTCGGTCTGGTGGACGCGGCGCCCTGGCGGGTGTTCGGCGCGCAATCGTCCGGGTGCAACCCGATCTCCGCCGCGTTCGCCAACGGCTGGGAGACCGTGCGGCCGGTGCGGCCGACCGGCATCGCGAAGTCGCTCAACATCGGCAACCCGGCCGACGGCCCCTACGCGCTGGACGCGATGCGGCGCACCGGCGGCGCGGTGGCCGATGTCGGCGACGACGAGATCCGCGCCGGGATCGACCTGCTGGCCCGGACCCAGGGCGTGTTCGCCGAGACCGCCGGCGGCGTGGTGGTCGCGGTGCTGCGCCGGCTGCTGGCCAGCGGGCAGCTCGACCCGGACGCGGAGACCGTCATCTTCAACACCGGCGACGGGCTGAAGACGCTGGACGCGCTCGCCGGCCAGGTCGGCCCGTCGGCGACGGTCCGCCCCACGCTGCGCTCCGCCCAGGAGGCGGGCCTGATCGCCTGACGCCGCCGGGCCGCCCGGCCCGGGCTTGGCCGCAACGCGGCGGGCTCCGGGCGGGCGGCCCGCCGCCCGGACGGGTGGGGATCGGGGGAGCGTCCGGGCGCGGCGACCACGGGCGTGCCGACGTGCGCCGCGGGCGGCCCTAAACTGCCGGGATGACCGTCGTCGACCAGGTGCCCGCCAACCATCTCGCGAGCCTCGCCGAGCGGGCCTGGGAGACGGTCATCGCCGGCCAGCCGATGCTCGCCACCGCGTACGGCGACCACCGGTTCGACGACCGCATCGACGACCTGAGCCCGGCCGCCGGTGCGGCCGTCCGGGCCGGGCTGACCGCGCTGCGGGACGAGGCCGAGGCGCTGCCCGCGGACAGCCTGCCGGCCGCCGACCGGATCACCCGTTCGGCCCTGCTCGGCTTTGTTGACAGCGAGATCGCCGACCACGACCGCCGGTACGCCGGCTGGCCGATCGATCCGCTGAACGCGCCGCAGGTGGCCCTGCCGCACCTGGCCGCGGTGCACCAGGCGGCCGACCCGGCGCAGGGGCGGGTGATGGTGACCCGGTGGCGGGCGCTCGGCCCGCACGTGGACCAGTACGCGGCGAACGTGACGGCCGCGCTGGCCGACGGGCTGGTGGCGCCGGCGGTGCTGGTGCGCAAGGCGGTCGGCCAGCTGGACCGGATGCTGGCCGAGCCGGTCGAGAAGTGGGCGCTGACCGCGCCGGCCCACCAGGAGCGCCCCGGCTGGCCGGCCGCCGAGCGGAGCCGGTTCGCCGCCGACCTGACCGCCGCGGTGGCCGACGGGCTGGCCCCGGCGCTGCGCCGGCTGCGCGAGGTGCTCGCCACCGAGGTGCTGCCGGCGGCCCGGCCGGACGACCGGGTCGGGATCAGCGAGCTGCCCGGCGGCGCGGCCGGCTACCAGCGCGCGCTGCGCGGCTTCCTGTCCCGCGATGTCGCGCCGGCCGACCTGCACCAGCTCGGGCTGGCCGAGCTGGACCGCATCGACGCTGAGCTGACCGAGCTCGGCGGCCGGCTGTTCGGCGCCCGGAACCTTGCCGGCGTGCTGCGGCGGCTGCGGTCCGACCCGGCGCTCCGGTTCGCCGACCGGGACGAGGTGCTGGCCACCGCCATCGCGTCCACGGCACGGGCGGAATCGGCGCTGGACGGCTGGTTCGGGCTGCGGCCGCCGGGGCCGTGCGAGGTCACCGCGATGCTGCCGCACGAGGAGGCCACCTCGCCGGCCGCGAAGTACTACCCGCCGGCGCCGGACGGCAGCCGCCCCGGTCGCTACTACGTGAACCTCTCGCTGCCCGAGCAGCGGCCGCGGTACGACGCCGAGGCGCTGGCGTTCCACGAGGCGGTGCCCGGCCATCACCAGCAGATCGCGGTCGCCCAGCAGCTCGGCGAGCTGCCCACGTTCCGCCGGTTCGGCATGGTCACCGTGTACGTCGAGGGCTGGGGGCTCTACGCGGAGCGGTTGGCCGACGAGATGGGCCTGTACTCCGGCGACCTGGACCGGCTCGGCATCCTCTCGTTCGACTCCTGGCGGGCCTGCCGGCTGGTGGTGGACACCGGGCTGCACGCGCTGGGCTGGTCGCGGCAGCAGGCGATCGACCTGCTGGCCACGCACAGCGCGGTCAGCCTCCGCGACATCGCGGTCGAGGTGGACCGCTACATCGGCTGGCCCGGGCAGGCCACCGCGTACAAGTTCGGCCAGTTGGAGCTGCTCCGGCTGCGGGCCGAGGCGCGCCGGCGGGCCGGCGACCGGTACGACGTGCGGGCCTTCCACGACGCGGTGCTGGGCTCCGGCGCGCTGCCGCTGACCGCGCTGCAAGAGGTGGTGGAGCAGGCGTTCCCGGGCCCCGGCGCGGTCGCCGGGGAGCGTGCCGGCGGGCCACCGGGCGCCGGCTGAAACCGGCTGGAACGTCTGCCCGCGGGGGCTGCCTGAGCCTGCCGAGATCGTGTACCGTCCGCACCGGTCGTAGTTCAGGTTTCGGTACGAAGTCCTTCCGTTCCGGGGTTCTCCGCCCCAGAGCGGGCGTACGTAGTAGATGCGGGACCGGTGACGAAGACCCGGGTCTCGTGCGGTGCGGGGCCTGATCGCCAAAGGTAGGAGCGCACGTGGCACAGGGCACCGTGAAGTGGTTCAACGCCGAGAAGGGGTACGGCTTCATCGCCGTGGACGGCGGCCAGGACGTCTTCGTCCACTACTCGGCCATCCAGATGGACGGCTACAAGTCGCTGGACGAGGGCCAGCGGGTCGAGTTCGAGGTCGCCCAGGGGAACAAGGGTCCGCAGGCGGACGCGGTCCGGCTCCTCGTCTGAAC
>JBBWZH010000466.1:0-2758 GCA_039648995.1 Mycobacteriales bacterium | reverse complement strand
AGGTGCTGGACGTGCCGGTGCCGCTCGGCACGCTGCCCGAGCAGGCCGACGAGTGGCAGAAGCTGGTGGACGAGATGGCCAGCGAGGACGCCGAGGTCACCGAGTACGTCCGGTCGCTGGAGGAGCGGGACAGCGACGACGACGAGGGTCTGGCGCAGACCAGCGGCGAGACGATCGCCCGCGAGTTTGAGCGCTACCTGCGCCGCCGCCGCCCCTCCGGCCCCGGCGGGAAGGCCCCGAACGGGTAGCCCCTGCTCCGCTCGGGGGCTCGGGCGACCCCTGCTCCGCTGCGCTCCGCCGGGCTCGCCCCGGCATGCTGGCCCGGGGGCCGAGCCCCCTGGAACCCCCACGGTGCGGCGGGTGCCTGTTGGCAGGGTCTCGACTCTCGTCAATCCAGCGGATAGTCCGACTAGAGGTGGACGCCGAGGAGGGCGTCGGTGAGATCGCGGACGGTGGCCGGGGCGGCGCGGTCGGGGCCGCGGCTCAGGAGTGCCTCGTCGGCCCAGCGGTCGACGGTGCCGAGCGCGGCCGGGGCGTCCAGGTCGTCGGCGAGCTGGCGGCGGACCGCGTCCAGCACCGGCGCCGCGTCCGGGCCGGCCGGCAGGGCGACGGCGGCCCGCCAGCGGGTGAGCCGGCTCTGCGCGGCCCGCAGCACCGGCTCGGTCCAGTCCCGGTCGGTGCGGTAGTGGCCGGCCAGCAGGCCCAGCCGGATCGCCGCCGGGTCGGTGCCCTCGGCGGCCAGCCGGGACACCAGGACCAGGTTGCCCAGGCTCTTGGACATCTTCTGCCCGGCCAGCCCGATCATCCCGGCGTGCACGTAGTGCCGGGCGAACGGCCACCGGCCCAGCGCCGTCTCGGCGTGCGCGGCGGACATCTCGTGGTGCGGGAACGCCAGGTCGCTGCCGCCGCCCTGGACGTCGAACCCGCAGCCGAGCCGGTTCAGCGCGATCGCCGCGCACTCCACGTGCCAGCCCGGCCGGCCCGGGCCGAGCTCCGAATCCCAGCTCGGCTCGCCGAACCGGGCGGCCCGCCACAGCACCGGGTCGAGCGGGTTCTTCTTGCCCGGCCGGCCCGGGTCGCCGCCGCGCTCGGCGGACAGCGCGAGCATCGTCGGCACGTCCAGCCCGGCCTCGTAGCCGAACCGGGGCGCGGCGTCCACCGAGAAGTAGACGTCCTCGTCGACCAGGTACCCGGCGCCGCCGTCGAGCAGCCGGCGCACCAGCGGGACGATCTCGCCGATCGCCTCCACCGCGCCGATGTAGTCGTCCGGCGGCAGCACCCGCAGGGTCGCCATGTCCCGGCGGAACAGCGCGGTCTCGCGGGCCGCCAGGTCCCGCCAGTCCAGCCCGTCCCGGTCGGCCCGTTCCAGCAGCGGGTCGTCCACGTCGGTCACGTTCTGCACGTACCGGACCGCGTGCCCGGAGTCCCGCCAGACCCGGTTCACCAGGTCGAACGCCAGGTAGGTGGCGGCGTGGCCGAGGTGGGTGGCGTCGTACGGGGTGATTCCGCAGACGTACATGCCGGCGGTGCTACCCGGCGCGCTGGGCCGCACCTCCCCGGTCGCGGTGTCGTACAGCCGCAGCGGGTGGCCGGAACCCGGCAGGGCCGGGATCGGCGGGGCTGGCCACGACTCCATGCCGATCACATTACCGACCGGTCGGCCCCCGGACCTGCGCCGCTCACGGGCGGTACGGCCCGGACGCGGCAGCGGCACGGGCACCGGCCGTCGCGGGCCGTGGCGGCGCGGTCAGAACGGGGGCCAGGGGATGGCGGGCCAGTCACCGGACGGCTCCGGGAACCGCCGGGCGGTCAGCAGCCGGTCGAGCCGGCGGACGGTGGCGGCCACCTCGCGCCGGTGCAGCAGCGCCCGCAGGTCGTCGCCGAGCGTGCCCTCCAGCTGCGCCCGCAGGTCCGACAGGGTGTCGATGGCGTCGTCGTCGAGCGCGTCGCCGGCCCAGCTCCACAGCACCGTGCGCAGCTTGTTCTCGGTGTGGAAGGTCACCCCGTGGTCGACGCCGTAGACGTGCCCGGACGGCATCGGGATCAGATGGCCGCCCTTGCGGTCGGCGTTGTTGATCACCGCGTCGAAGATCGCCATCCGGCGCAGCGGCACCAGGTCGGACCGGATCAGCCCGCTCAGGTCGACGGTCTCGTCACCGTCGATCCACAACTGCACCATGCCTTCGCCGAACGGGCCGTCGCGCAGCACGGTCGGTGGCACCACCGCCCAGCCCAGCGCCTCGGACACCCGGTACGCGGCGACCTCCCGCCCGGCCAGGGTGCCGTCCGGGAAGTCCCAGAGCGGCCGCTCGCCGCGGACCGGCTTGTAGACGCAGGCGGCCGTGGCCTCGCCGCACCGGATCGAGCAGTAGAGCGTGGCGTTGCTGGCCGACACCAGCCGGCCCTCGACGTCGATCGTGCCGGCCCGCAGCAGGGCCAGAGCCGCGGCCGCATCCACCCCCCCGCCGCTGCCGTCCACCCGTCCAGTGTCCGTGATCGGTGCCGGCCGGCGCGACCGGGGGCTTGGTCACTCGGGCCTGGCGCGCCTACCCCGTCATGTGGTCGGCTGTGCGGATGATCACGGTGGACCTGCTCATCGTCGGTGCCGGCCCGGCCGGCCTGTACGGCGCGTACTACGCCGGGTTCCGTGGCCTGCGGACGGCCGTGGTGGACTCGCTGCCGGAGCCGGGCGGCCAGGTGACCGCCCTCTACCCGGAGAAGATGATCTTTGACGTGGCCGGCTTCCCGGCGATCCGCG
>JBBWZH010000445.1:0-9769 GCA_039648995.1 Mycobacteriales bacterium | reverse complement strand
GCGGCCACGGGCGCCTGAGCCCGCCCGTGCCGGCGTGCGGCCTGTCGGCGTGCGCCCCGTCGGCGTGCCGGCCTACCGGCCTGTCGGCGTGCGGCCTGTCGGCGTGCCGGCCTACCGGCCTGTCGGCATGCGGCCTGTCGGCGGGCGGCGTGCCCGTCGGCGCCCACCCGCAGCCGCCCGCCCCGGACCGGCGGCCGGGCGGGACGGGCGGGCTGTGGAGCTGTCAGTGGTGGCGGCGCGGGTGGTTGGTCGGGATGGGGTTCCAGCCGTCGGTGCCGGCGAGGTAGTCGCGGGCGGTGAAGCCGGCGGCGGTGGCGCCGTCGAGCTGCGGCCGGTCGGCGGTGACCGCGGCGCCCGGGCCGAGGTTGCGGTACTCGGCCAGCCGCGCTTCCCGCCAGGAGAAGCCGGAGAAGTCGGTCCACGGCGAGTCCTTGATCGCCGTGGGCAGCCAGGTGTCCCGGATCAGGACCTGCGCGATCGCGGTCACGTCGCCGCTGGGGTGCCACGGCCGGCCGAGGTGGAACGACTGCGGCGGCGCGTCGCTGACGATGCGGCTGTGCGTGATCAGGAACCCGAACTGGTTCGCGATCGGCGTGCTCGCCGCGGTCACGTACCCGTTGTTGTCGGTCGAGCCGCGCGACAGCGCCCGGATCAGCGTCCGGTCGAACACCGCGGTGCCCCGGCCGAAGATGAAGTCGACGTCACCGGCGATCTCACACCGCAGGTAGTACTGCCGCGACCCGACCGTGGTGGACGGGCTGTTCACGTACAGCGTGTCCTGGTTGGCGAGGAACCGGTCGTGCTCGAACACCAGCCGGTCGCCGGTGGTGCGCACCGCGACCGCCTGCTTGTTGGCGATCTCCGGGTGCGCGGCCTCGTCGAAGGCGTTCTCGAACGTGATGTCGCGGGCGGTGGTGTCGTTGGCGGCGATCACCACGGTCGCGCTGCCGGAGGTCCCGAACGGGGTGCCGTCCGGCTTCAACGTGCCGGACGCGTTGTCGAACGTGATCACCACGTCCCGCGGGTTACCGGTGGCGCCGAGCAGCGTGAGGTTCGGCTTGTCCGCCGGGATCGTGACGAGCCCGCGGTACACCCCGCGCTTGATCAGGATCGTCGTCGGGACCGTGTTCCCGCTGGGCACCGCGTCGACCGCGGCCTGCACGCTGGCGACGTCGCCGGAGCCGTCGGCGGCGACCACGATCCGGTGCGGCGCCGGATGGTGGTGCGCCGGTTGCGCCCCCGGGCTGGCCCCGGCGACGCTGGTGGGCAGGACGGTGAGCGCGAGGCCGGCGGTGAGCACGGCTGCGGTGCGGTGCATGGAGCACTCCTCAGGCAGACGGGTAGAAACCCGGCTCCGCCGCAGCCTTCAGTCGGGACGTTATGGACGTATCAGGGCGATGTCAACGTCTCCGCGGACGGATCAGCAGGGCCTGCGCACCACGGGCGACCCGGCCGGCCCGGTCGGAGAGGGTGCTGGCGGCCAGGCCGGTGCCGTCCGGGGCGATCTCGGTGGCCGCGTCCAGGCAGAGCCACTCGCCGTCGGGTAGCCGCAGCACGTGCACGGTCAGCTCGGTGTTGACGAACAGCCACTCGGCCGGGTCGAGCCGCCAGCTGACGCCGTTGCCGCTGTCGGCCAGCACCAGCAGGCGTTGCAGGCCGGTCGGCTCCTCGCCGGCGACCAGCGGGTGACGCATCCGCGCCCAGACCGTCGCCGCGCCGGGTGAGTTGAAGCCGCCGGCCAGCGGCACCCACTCCATCGCGGCCAGGTAGCCGCCGTCGGCCCAGGTCACCGCTTCCGGCGTGGCGCCGTCCGGCCCGGCCGGAGGCGGCTCGGGCGCGCCGGCCACCGCGGTGGTGTCGCTGGCCAGGTGCCACCAGGCGGTGGCGCGCGCCACCGGTTGTCCATCCGCGGCCAGCTCCGCCTCGGCCAGCTGCACCGACCGGCCCGGCCGCAGCACCCGGGCCCGCACAGTCAGCTCGGCCACCGGCACCGCGCCGAGCAGGTCGACGGTCACCCGGCTGACCCTGCCGCCGGCCGGCAGCACGCCCTCGATCGCCCTGGCCATCAGCGCGGCCGGCGGCCCCGCGTGCTGGTCGGTCGGCGTCCACGGGCCGACCGTGTGCTCGGTCGACCGGACCACGCCCGGGCCCACCACCTCGTAGAACGCGTCCGCCGGCACGTCCGCGATCCTAGGAGGCCCGGGACTGGCACCGCCGGCGGCCGGTCCCGGTGGCCCGCCGGTCGGCGCCGACAGCGCCGGCACGAGTCCCCGTTGACATCTGTCACCGATATCGGCGCGAGCGGTCGCCGACGCTCGGTGCGGCACGTGAGTGGCCGTACGCGAGGTTGCGCCGGCGGTGAACCTCTCGTGGCGGCTTGACAGGGCCAGGCCGGCGGCCAAGGGTTGTGGTCGCGTTCGCGCGGCCAGGGGTGGACTGTCGGGATTCGGGCACCGACAGTCCGGCATTCGACCTTTCCGGGTGGAACGCGGCAGCGCAGCCTCGCGGGGCGGCGCTCGGTGGGTCTGCGCGGGGGCGCCGGCGCTGTTGTGCGGTGAGCTGCACGGATGGGCCCGCGGCCGGCTGGAGGGCAGTTTCGGCTGGCGACTGAGCGGTCGGGGGCCCCGCACAGGAGTGGACGGTGCCCATGCATCTCCGCAGTTTCCGTCGAAGCGCCGCCAGGCCCGGGGCGAGCCGCATCAGACCAATCGTCGCCGTGGCAGCGGCCGCCGGCTGCGTGCTGGCCCTGGTCGCCGCGTCCGGCCCGGCCGGTGCGGCCCCGCCGGTCAGCGCGTCGCCGCTGTACCTGAACCGGAACGCCCCGGTGTCCGCGCGGGTCGAGGACCTGCTGCACCGGATGACGCTGGCCGAGAAGGTCGGCCAGATGGACCAGATCGTGACCGGCGAGCTACGCGACACCACCAACCCGGCCAGCGGCGACTGCGGCAACGCGGGCGGCAACACCGACCCGCTGCAGCCGAACTGCCTGAACAACGTGCTGGTGAAGAACTTCACCGGCTCGATCCTGGCCGGCGGCACCGACAACCCGGCCGACAACACCGGCAAGGGCTGGGCGAACTGGGCCAACGCGATCCAGCACGTCGCGGTCGAGAACACCCGGCTGCACATCCCGGTGCTGCTCGGCGTCGACGCGGTGCACGGCTTCGGCCACCCGTTCCAGGCTCCGCTGTTCCCGCAGTCGATGGGCGTCGGCGCGACCTGGGACCCCGCCGCGGCGCGCGCGGCCGGCGAGGTCACCGGCAAGGCGCTCGCCGCCACCGGCTGGACCTGGGACTTCGCCCCGGTGCAGGACATCTACCGGGACAACCGGTGGGGCCGGTCCTACGAGACGTGGGCCGAGCAGCCGGCGCTGGCGTCCGCGCTGGGCGCCGCGTTCGTGGACGGCATCCAGGCGGCCGGCAACGGCAGGCTGACCGCGGCGGCGACGGTGAAGCACTTCGCCGGATATTCCCAGTCGATCAACGGCCATGACCGGGTCGAGGCGCAGCTGCCGGTCCGGTACCTGCAGGACGTGTTCCTGCCGTCGTACGCGGGCGCGATCGACGCCGGCGCGGCGACCGTCATGGTCGACTCCGGCTCGATCAACAACATCCCGGCGACCGCGTCGCACTTCCTGCTCACCACCGAGCTGCGCGAGCGGCTCGGCTTCCAGGGCGTCGTGATCAGCGACTACGGCGACGTGCCGGCGCTGGCGAACAACTACCGCATCGCCCCGGACTTCGCGGGCGCCATCGCCAAGGCCGTCAACGCCGGCGTGGACATGTCGATGACGCCGTCGGACTACGTCGGCTGGCAGGCCGGGCTGCTGCAGGACGTGCAGCGCGGGCTGGTCTCGGTGGCCCGGATCGACCAGTCGGTCCGCCGGATCCTGAAGCTCAAGTTCGCGCTCGGCCTGTTCGAGCACCCGTACGTGGACGCCGGCAAGGCGAACGCGGCCGTCACCGCTGGCCGGGACGACGCGCTCAAGGCGACCCGCGAGTCGGTCACCCTGCTGCGCAACCAGAACAACCTGCTGCCGCTGCCGTCCACCGCGAAGCTGGTCGTCACCGGGCCGAGTGCCGACTCGATGACCAACCAGCTGGGCGGCTGGAGCGTCAGCTGGCAGGGCGTGTTCGGCGCCGGTCACGTCTGCTGCATGGGGCCGGCTGATCAGATCCCGCCGGGCAGCACCGTACTGACCGGGCTACGCGCGGCCGGCCGCACGGTGACCTACGCGCCGGACCAGGCGACGGCCGTCTCCGCGGCCGCGACCGCGGACGCCGTGGTCGTCGTGGTGGGCGAGAAGGCCTACGCCGAGGGCCTGGGCGACAACCCGGCGCCGGCGCTCCCGCCGGACCAGAAGGCGCTGATCAGCGCGGTGCAGGCGACCGGGAAGCCGGTCATCGTGGTCGTGCTCGCCGGCCGGCCGCTGGGCCTCGGCCCGGCGCAGAACGCCAACGCGCTGCTGATGGCCTACCAGGGCAGCACCGAGGCGGGCAAGGCCGTCGCCGATGTGATCACCGGGGCGGTGAACCCGAGCGGCAAGCTGCCGGTGACCTGGCCGACCGACGCGGACACCGTCGGCGGTGACTTCTGCGGCGACTGCGCCTCGCCGCTGGGCGACCAGCCCAAGACGATGGACCAGCTGCCGGACACCGGCTCGGGTCAGGGGCACGCCTACAACCCGCTCTACCCGTTCGGCTTCGGCCTCTCGTACACCACGTTCAGCACGGCAACGCTGACCGGGCCGACCTCGGTCCGGCGCAACGGCACCGTCAACGGCACGGTCACGGTGACCAACACCGGCACCCGGGCCGGCACCCAGATCGTCCCGATCTACGTGCGTCAGCCGGTGAGCGACGTGGTCGTCCCGGCACAGCGCCTCGTCGCGTTCGTCCGGGTCACGCTGGCGCCGGGCCAGTCCACCGTCGCCCGCTTCTCGTTCCCGACCAGCAAGCTGGCCGTGACGCCAGCTGACATCGACGCCACCGGCCGGCCCGCGGTCGAATCCGGCGGCTACCAGCTCCAGACCGGAACCCTGTCCACCGACTTCACCATCAACTGACCCGGACCCCGGCGGCGCGGGCAACCCGCGCCGCCGGGGTGTGGTCCGTTCAGATCAGCCGGCGCACGTCCAGGCCGACCGCGTCGGCGATGCCGTCGAAGTCGGCGTCGCGGTGCACGAGCGTGGCGCCGGTACGGGCGGCAACCGCGGCGATCAGGCAGTCGTTCATCCGCCGTACTGTCTTGCCGGTGCCGCGCACTGCCCGGTAGATCGCGGCCGCGTCGTGGTAGTCGACCGCGATGTCGACGCTGAGCAGCGGCAGCCCGGCGGCCAGCGTCTCCAGCTCCCGCTGCGCACGGGGGTTGGGCGCACCGGCCAGCAGTTCCATCACGATCGGCTCGGTGGTGGCCAGCGCCGACGGCCGGCGCATCAGCCGGGCCACCTCAGCGCAGGCCGGCGATCCGGTGTCGCGCAGGTATTCGATCCAGGCGGAGGTGTCCAGCAGCAGCGGCACGCTGAGCTACACCGGCCGGCCGGCGCGCATCTCGTCCAGGTCGCCGTCCCAACCGATGCCGCGTAGGCCGGCGAGGAAGGACGGGGTGAGCCGCGGCCCGACCAGCCGGCGCAGCGCCAGGTCGACCACTTCCCGCTTGGTGCGCACGTGGTACTTCCGCATCGCTTCCGCGACCAGTTCGTCGTCCAGCTCGATGTTGGTACGACTCATACACCAACGATACACATCACGGCGGGGTCAGCCCGCGGCGGGCGAGCAACGGCTCGATCTCGGGGTCGCGGCCCCGGAAGGCGCGGTAGACGTCCATCGGATCGGCGGAACCGCCGGCGGCGAGCAGGCCGCGGCGGAACCGCTCACCGGCCTCCCGCAGCAGCCCGCCCTGCTCGGTGAACCACTCCACGGTGTCCGCGTCGAGCACCTCGCTCCAGATGTAGGAGTAGTAGCCCGCGCTGTACATGGATCCGCCGAAGATGTGCCGGAAGTACGCGGACCGGTACCGCGGCGGCACCAGCTCGACCGCCACCCCGGCGCGCGCCAGCGCCGCGGCCTCGAAGTCCGCCAGGTCGCCCACCGGATCGCCGGCGTCCACCGTGTGCCAGGCCAGGTCCAGCGCGGCCGCGGCCAGGTACTCGGTGGTCTTGAAGCCCTGGTTGAACCGGGCCGCCGCGCGCACCCGGCCGGCCACGTCGGCCGGCAACGGCTCGCCGGTCTCGTGGTGGACCGCGTAGTTGGCCAGCACCTCCGGCCACTGCAGCCACATCTCGTTGACCTGTGAGGGGAACTCCACGAAGTCGCTGGGCACCCGGGTGCCGGAGAACCTGGGGTAGGACACGTCCGACAGCAGCGCGTGCAGGGCGTGCCCGAACTCGTGGAACAGCGTCCTGACCTCGTCGCGGGTGAGCAGCGTCGGCTGGCCCGCCGGCGGCTTGGCGATGTTGAGGTTGTTCACCACCACCGGCGCGGTGCCGAGCAGCCGGGACTGCCGCACCAGCGCGTGCGCCCAGGCGCCGCCGCGCTTGGAGTCGCGTGTGTACAGGTCGGCGAGGAACAGGCCCAGTGGCGTGCCGTCCTCCTCGGCCACCTCGAAGACCCGGACGTCCTCGTGGTAGCCGGCCAGGTCGCGGCGTTCGGTGAAGCGCAGCCCGTACAGCCGGGTGGCCGCGTAGAAGACCCCGTCGCGCAGCACCCGGCCCAGCTCGAAGTACGGCCGCAGCATCGACTCGTCCACGGCGTACCGGTCCCGGCGGACCCGCTCCGCGTAGTACGCCCAGTCCCAGGCGTGCAGCGGGAGCGCCGAGTCGTGCGCCGCGGCGGCCCGCAGGTGCGCCGCCTCGGCCGCGGCGTTCGCCACCGCGGCCGGGATGAGCCGGGCCAGCATGCCCTGCGCCGCGTCGACCGAGCCCGCGGTGTTGTCCTCGATGACGTACGCGGCATGGTGCGGGTACCCGAGAAGCCGGGCCCGCTCGGCCCGCAACCGGACGATCCGGAGCACAGTCTCGCCGGTGTCGTTGCCGTTGCCGCGGCCGCAGCGGCTGACCGACGCTTTGTGCAGCCGCTCCCGCAGGTTCCGGTCGTGCAGCGCCGCCGACGCCGGCTGCGCCGTCGCCAGGATCAGCGTCAGCAGGTACCCGCCCGGAAGCCCCCGGGCGCGGGCCGCCTCGGCGGCCGCGGTCACCGCGTCGGTGGGCAGCCCGGCCAGCCGCGCCGGGTCGTCGACCAGCACCGCCACGTCGTTGGTCTCGGCGAGCAGCTTGGCGCGGAAGTCCGCGTACAGGCCGGCCAGCTCGGTGTTCAGCTCGCGCAGCCGGCCCTGCTCCGATGTGGACAGTCGGGCGCCGGCACGGACGAACTCGGTGTGGTAGCGCTCCACCAGCCGGCGCGACTCGGCGTCGAGATCGAGACCGTCGCGCTCCTCGTACAGCGCCGAGATCCGTTCGTACAGGCGCCGGTCGAGCAGGATCGCGTCGGAGTGCGCGGCCAGCCGCGGCTCGATCTCCGCCTCGATGCGCTGGATGGCTTCGCTGGTGTGCGCACCGGACATGGTCGACAGCACCACCGAGACCCGCCACAGCAGCCGACCCGAACGCTCCAGAGCCACCAGCGTGTTCTCCAGTGTCGGCGGCCGCGGGTCAGCGGCGACGGCCGCCACCTCGGCCCGCTGCTCCGCCATGCCCCGCTCGAACGCCGGCAGGTAGTGACCGGGCTCGATCTCCCGGAACGGCGGCAGCTGGTAGGGCAGCTCGCTGGGCGCGAAGAAGGGGTTCTCGGACACCGGCTGACTCTACGTACCACCACAGACCCGCGCACAGCGGCGCCCGGCAGGCCGGCATGGATGTGGAGTCTGCTGTCCGGAGGCTGGACCCGGCCCGGCCGAGCGGCGCGGGGAGCGGCGCACGGTCGCCGGCCGGGCGCCCGCGTCGCAACGGTGACCGTACGATCGGCGCAGATCGCCGGGGTTTGCCCGAGAGGGGTCTGAACCGGCCGAGGGAGGTGTGGGCGTGCCGGAGGTGGAGCTTCCCGACGTCGTGCTGCGGCCGGTGGTCCTCCGCCCGGCCAGCTCGCTCGCGCCGGCCCGGCCGGCCCCACCGCCCTACCCCGCGCAGCCGTCCTACGAGGCGGAGCCGTCGTACCGCCAGCAGCCCGGCTACGGTTCGGCGGATTCCGGCGGTGCGTCGGGTTCCTCCGATGTCCGGCCTGTCGGACCGCCGAGTGTGTATCAGCCGCAGCCGCAGCCGCAGGGGCAGGCGCCGTGGTCCCCGCCGGACTACGCGGGCCGGGCTCCGGGGCGCGGCTTCGGTGGCTGGGCGCACCGCCGGGTACTGGCGCGGACGTCGTTGCGGGTGCGGTGGCCGGTTCTGGTCGTGCTGGTGGCTGCCGGCTGGAGCGTCGGCTGGCTGACCACCGTGCTCGCTGGGCCGTCGGGCCTGTACCGGTACCGGTGGGTTCTGGTGGTGGGGGCGCTCGGCGGGCTCGCTGCCGCTGCCGGGCTCGGCATGCTGGTCCTGCCGGGGTTCGCCGCGCGCGCCGGCCGGTCGGTCGCGGGCGCGCTCCGCCGTGCGGTCCGCCGGGTGCGGAGCCGCGGCGGCTCGGGCGGTCCGGAGGCGGGAGGGCTGTCGGTGCTGGTCCCGACCGCGCCGGACTGGCCGATCACGCCCGCACCCGGCCCGACACCGGCGCGGCCGGCCGTGCAGGCGCCTGCGCCGCCGCCGGTCCGGCCGACCGTGTCCGCGCCGGCGCCGCGGGTCCGGCAGGCCGTGTCCGCGCCCGCGCTGCCGCCGGAGTGGCGGGCCGGGCCGGCGCCGCCGCCCGTGGTGCCGGTCCGGCCGGTGCGGGCCGAGCTCGGCGAGCGGATCAGCCTCGGCACGCGGTCCCGGCGGCTGACCGCCGAGTCGGTGCTGCCCGATGAGGCGCTGCGGGGCTGGGTGGCCGAGCAGGCCCACCTGCACGACTACGACCTCGTCCGGATCGTCTGCGCGTTCCGCCCGCAGGCCGGGGAACGGTTCGTCTGGGCGCGCTTGGTGGCCCGGCTGACCGGCGCGCCCGGCGACCCGCCGGCCGTCGTCGCCTCCATGTTGCCGACCTCGGAGCAGACCGTCGCGAGCCGGCGCCGGGTCGTCCGGCTGGGGGCCAACCTCAGGCTGCTGGAAGCCGGGACGGAGACCGAGTCGTCCAGCTCGGTGAGCTACCCGCGGCTGACCGCGGTCGGCACCCTGCGGAGCACCGCGGAGTGGCACCTGCACAGCCCGACGCTGCTGTTCGGCGAGCGGGAGTTCCTCCTGGTCGTCGAGCGGCCCGCGGGCAGCCCGGTGACCTGCGTGTTCGACGTCCACGCAAGAATCGAATGGGGACGCGACGGCGGTGGCGACTACACCGCGGAGCTGCCCCCGGAGATGCGGCAGCTGGTGCTGTCCTAGCCGCGGCCGGCCGCGGCCCGGCCTCGACGCCCCGCTCTACAGGCGTGGACGGAAAGCCCGGTGCCCGGCGGCTGGCCGCCGGGCACCGGGCACTACCTCGCGACCCAGCTGACCGCGGCGGGCGCCGAGCCCAGCGGACCGGCCGTCAGATGTCGTCGCCGCCCACGTTCATGATCGGCCGGACCTCCATCGCGGTGTACCGCGCGTCCGGGATCAGGGCGGCGAGCTCGACCGCCCGCTCCTTGGTCTCGCAGTCGACGATGTAGTAGCCGCAGAAGTACTCCTTGGACTCCAGGTACGGGCCGTCGGTGACCGCCGGCACGCCGTCCCGGACCC
>JBBWZH010000428.1:0-3766 GCA_039648995.1 Mycobacteriales bacterium | reverse complement strand
AGCAGGGCCGCCCCGGTGGGCGCTCGCAGCCGGAGATCATGTCGCTGCAGCGGTCGGCCGGCAACGCCGCCGTCACCTCGCTGCTGCGGTCGCCCCGGAAGGGCAGCCCGTCCGGCGACGACCTGATGGATCCGGGCGGCGGCGCGGCACCGACGCGCACCGCGATGCCGGAGTGGACGCGGGAGGAGTTGCGGGCGATCCAGGGCGAGCTCAAGCGCCTCGGCGTCTACTCGCTCTCCCTCGACGGCCGGTTCGGGCCCGGCACCGCGTCGGGGCTCGTCGAGGCGTTCGGCGGCAACGAGTGGCGGTATCTACCGGTCGACGAGATCAGCAGCCGGGTCCGCGCCGCGAAGCCGAGCCACGCCGGCCGGCGCGGCGAGCACCAGCTGAGGTACGGCGAGATGTTCCGGGACGGCGTCCTCGACATCACGGTCGCCTTCGGCTACGACGAGGACAACTCCAGCGAGGCGCAGGTGCAGGCGCTGCGGGAGGCGCTGACCGAACGGAACTTCAAGCTCGACCCGGCTGACGGCGCGCTGCTGATGCACCTGGGCGGGCACGACGTCGGCGCCCACGCGATCGGCGACTTCCTGGTCCGCCGGGATGCGCTGACCTACCGCCCGCCGGCCGGCGACCCGCGGCAGGTGCACGTGGTCGTGCGCCTGCTCGACGGCAGTTCCGGGAAGAACGGCGCCGCCGACGCGGCCGCCTTCGAGGACGGCATCGCGCAGTCGGACGTGACGACCTACGCCGGCCACGGCCGGTACGGCACCGGGCCGGACTTCGACCGCAACTTCAGCAGCCTGTCGATGGTCGAGGACGACGGCAGCACCACCACGTTCGAGGACTACGAGAAGATGGAGACCGCGCTGCGCCTGCAGGGCCGGCGGCACGGCCGGTCCGTCTGGGAGCAGTTCATCTGGCTGGACCGGCACCACCGCGTCTCGGTGACCGCCGCGCACCAGGGCAACGTCTACATCAACCCGCAGGACCTGCACTCGAACGAGTTCGGCGCCCGGCTGCTGTACTGGACGCTCAAGCGGGACGGGCGGCCGCTGCAGACCGGCCGCGAGGGCGGGCTCGCCGCCCGGACCGCCGCCGCGAAGGGCGAACACCCCTACCGGGTCGTGATGTTCGACGGTTGCCGCACCCAGGACTACGTCAAGAGCATTCAGGGCACCGCCGGCATGGACACCGCGTCCACCGACGTGTTCGCGACCAAGAAGGTCACGTACTGGTCGGACAAGGCCCGCGGGCTGGTGACGTTCCTCGACGACATCATCGCCCAGCAGTCGGCCGAGACGATCGTGCGCGGCATGGACACCCAGCAGAACGTCATGGCGCCGTCCGAGCGCGGCGGCACCTGGGGCGCGTTCGGCGTCGCGGACAATTCAGTCAACCGGTAACCGACAGCAATGGCCGGACGCACCGCTGCGCCAGGCCGGCGGCGGGCGGGATGAGATCGGCCGGCGGTCGCGTTGCCGGTCGGTATGAGTGAAAAGCCGAAGCTCGTACCCGGCCCCGACCATCCGATCGTCGTCGAGCCGGCGACGTCGCGGGTGGTCGTGACCGCCGGTGGCAAGAAGGTCGTCGACACCCGGTCGGCCCTCGTCCTGCGCGAGGCGTCCTACCCGGCGGTCTACTACCTCCCGCGCGGCGATGCCGACCAGAGCCTGCTCGAACGCACCGAGCACCACACGTACTGCCCATACAAGGGCGAAGCATCCTATTTCAGCGTCACAGCCGGCGACCGCGGGACGAACGCGATCTGGACGTACGAGGCGCCGTACGAGGCAGTGGCCGCGATCAAGGACCATCTGGCCTTCTACCCCGACCGGGTCGACGCGATCGAGGAGCTGCCGCTCTAACCGACCCTCACCCGCGCCCGGGTCACACCCCCGCCCTCCGCCCGCGGCCGCCGGTACATCCACCCGCCCGGGCCGACGCCTTGCCGGGGCGCCGTCCGGGTTGGGTTGCCGTTCCGGGTCGGGTTGCGTTCCGACGGGGCCGCCGGCTGTGGTCCTGGGCCGGCGGCTCCTGGGCCTGGCCGCCGCCTCCGGGCCGCCGTTCGGGTTAGGTTGCCGTCCGGGTTGGGTTGCCGTTCCGACGGGGTCGCCTGTGGTCCTGGGCCGGCGGCTCCCTGGGCCCGGCCGCCGCCTCCGGGCCGCCGTCCGGGTTGGGTTGCCGTCCGGGTTGGGTTGCCGCTCCGGACGGGGCCGCCGGCTGTGGTCCTGGGCGCCCGGCCCGGGTTCGGCCGCCGCGGAGTTGGCCGCCACGCCGGGTTGGCCGCCGCCCGGGGCCGGGGGAATGATCGTGGGACCGTCCGGCGCCCGGGGCCGGACACCGCAGGGAATGGGAGACAGCATGGCCGGCCCGATCGTGTTCGTCGGGGACAGCATCACCGACTGCGACCGGCGGACGGACCCGCTCGGGCTCGGTGGCGGGTACGTCGACCTGCTCACCGGCGTGTTACGGGACCGGGGTGACGAGACAGCGGTGATCAACAGCGGTGTCTCCGGAGACCGGATCGCACACCTGCAGCAGCGGTGGCAGGCGGACGTGCTGGAACACGCGCCGGCGGTGCTGTCCATCCACGTCGGCGTCAACGACACGCTGGTCGCGTTCTTCCAGGGCCGGCCCACCCCGCCGGACCTGTTCGAGCAGCGGTACCGCGACGTCCTGGACCGCACCGCGGCGGCCGGGATCACCGGCCTGATCATCCTCGAGCCGTTCTTCATCGGGTCGACGAGCGACTCGCACTGGGTCGAGGGCAACGACTTCGCCCGCGCGGACCTGGACTCCAAACGACCGGTCGTGCGCGACCTGGCCGCCCGGTACGGCGCGATCTTCGTCCCGCTGCAGGAAGCGATGGACGCCGCGGCGGCGGACCGCGGCCCGGCCGTGGTCGCGCCCGACGGCGTGCACCCGTCCGCGACCGGGCATGTGCTGATCGCCCGGCTCTGGCTCGACGCCTACGACGAGGTGACCGGCGGCGCGTCGCGGCCGGCTCCGATCCGGTCCACTGTGGACACCGCCGCGGTGGACTGACCATCCGGCGCGCCCATGCGGACCGTCCGGGACGGCGAATCCGTTCGCGCCTGCCGACCGCGGCCCCCGCACTTCGGTCAGGCCGGACCCCCGGACGCCAGCCACTGCTCGAAGGTGGTGCGGGTCAGCCGCGCGTCCGGGCCCGGCAGCAGTACGTTGCCGGCCATCGTGACGCCGAACAGGCCGTCCCAGGTCGGCACGATGCGTACGCTTTCTCCCCGGGCCGCGAAGCTCCGGCGGGCCATGTCGATCATGTCCTGTGTTTCGGGCCCGGCGATCTCCACCCGACCCTGTGGCTTCCCGGTGGCCACCGCCACCAGGGCGGTGGCGACGTCATCCGGAGCCAGCGGCTGCATCAGCAGCGGTGGCAGCGGCACGGTATCCCCGTCCCGCGTCCAGGAGGAGATCATCAGGGGGAAGTCGTAGAACTGGGTGGCCGCGACGATCGTCGCCGGCACCCGCCCCTGCTTGACGAGTGCTTCCTGCGCCCGTTTGCCGGCGTAGTGCGGGTTGCCCTCGACGCCGTCGATGCCGACGATCGACAGCAGCACGTGATGCCCCACGCCGGCGCGCTGCTCGGCGGCCAGCAGGTTCGCCGTCATCGTGCGGAACACCCGGACGACCTCGTTCTCGTCGGTGGCCGGGGTATTGCTGGCGTCGATGACCGCGTCGACCCCGGCGAGCGCCTCGTCCAGACCCGCTCCGGTCAACACGTCGA
>JBBWZH010000411.1:0-13081 GCA_039648995.1 Mycobacteriales bacterium | reverse complement strand
GGGTGTGGGTGATTGCGGTGATGGTGAGGATACGGCCGTTGCGTTGGAGGAGGTGGTCGCCGGGGCGGAGGGTACCGGAGATGGTCCAGCCGCGGTCGGGGACCCAGAAGGCGTGTTGCGGGGTGACCTGGAACTGCTGGCCGTCGGTGGTGATGGTGAGCAGGTCGTCGGCCCGCTTCTGGAACAGGCCGGTGACTTCGCGGACCTGGTCGTGGCCGGTGGTCAGGTCATGGGCGATGACCTTGTCGCCGACCTTGACGTCCTCGATCCGCTTCGGCCCGTCCGGGGTGTCAACCGTCGTGCCGGCCGGGAAGCAGTTGCACGGCCGGTCGGAACTGCGCGGGATGCCGCTCTCATCGCCGGATCCCCCGCCGCCGCGCTCGCCCGCGGCGCGTTCGGCGGCGCCGGCTTCGGCGGCACCATCTTCGGCTTCCCGGGTGAGAACACGGGCGGAACCGAGTTCGCCGGCGGCATCGCCGATCATGGCGCCGTCCAGGCAACCCAGCAGCGCGCCCTTGGCGTAGTCACCGAGGGTGTGCTTGGTGCCCCAGAGACTGCCGCCGATGTCGCGGATCAGTGCACCGACCGCGCAGCCGATCACCTCAGGAGCAATCAGACCGCTGGGGTCGGCCCGGTCGACCGGGTCGCCGCCGGCATACGCGTAGCTGTTCGGTCCGGCCGCCTCCCCCAGCGGGTCCTGGCTGACGAAACGGTGCAGGCCCGGGCTGTAGAAGCGGGCGTTGTTGTACTGCAGGCCGCCGGGAACGTCCGGGGACGACGGGCGGCCGGTGTAACGGATCGCGTTCGGGTCGCTGGACAGGTCGCTCGCGGCCTGGCCGAACGGGTCATAGGTGTACGAGGCGACGATCTGGCCGGCCGCGTCGGTGAGCGCGAGCGTCGAGTCCTGCGCGTCGGTGAGGAAGGTCTGGGTGCCGGCGGCGTCGGTGCGGGTCAGCACGCCGTCGCCGGCGGGGTTCGGCAGGTATGAGGTCGTGGCGGTGCCGGCCTGCTGAGTGACGAGGTCTCCCCCGTCGTACCGGAACAGGGTGTCGACCCCGCCGCGGGTGACCCGGGCGAGCTGGCCGTCGGCGCCGTAGCCCATCGTGGCGGTGCCGGAGGTGTCGGTGACGCCGGTCAGCTCGCCGCGGACGTCCCAGCCGTAGGTGGACGCGCCGTCGACGGTGAGGTCGCCGGCGTCGTCGTAGGTCAGGGTGCGGCCGTTGACGGCGGTCAGCCGGTTCGCGTCGTCGTAGACCGCTCCGCTCTCCGGCGCCGGCAGGGCCAGCCGGGCCCAGGAACCGCTGATGCCGTCGCGCTGGCCGGCCGAGTTGTAGCGGTAGGTCAGTCCACCTAGGACAGTCGTGCCCCGCTGGTACGTCAGTGTGGACAGTTGCCCGGCCGCGTCGTAGCCCGTGCTGACCGACACCCCGCCGGGCAGGGCGGCCAGGGTGACCCGGCCGGCACTGTCCAATGTGTACGTCACGGTCTGGGTGCCCTTGGTGATGGAGGTCAGGCGACTGGCGTCGTCGTAGCCGTAGGTGACGTCGGGCTGCCCGGAGACCGAGGTGCGGGCGAGCCGGCCGGCTGTGTCGTAGCCGTAGGTGATGGTCCCGCGGGCGTCGGTGCGGGAGGTGACCCGGTCCAGGTCGTCGTAGGCGTAGGTGATCGTGCCGGCGCCGGGCGCGGAGTCGGTCACCGTCATCAGCCGATCGCCGACGTCCCAGCCGTAGGTGACGGTCGAGTCGTAGGAGAACGGCGCCGCGGTGCCGGTGCGGCCGTAGCCGACGAAGGTCAGCCGGCCTGCCTCATCGGTGCCGTACTCGGTGACCAGGCCGCGCCGGTCGGTGTGGGTCAGCACGTTGCCGAGCACGTCGTAGGTGTACGTGTCGGCGTGGCCCAGCGGATCGGTACGGGTCAGCAGCCGGCCGAAGTCGTCGTAGTCGAAGGTCGTGCTGTGCGTCCGCGGGTCGATGATGGTCTTCAGGTCGCCGTTCTCGTCGTAGTCGTACGAGGTGACCGCTCCAGCCGCATCCGTGGTCTGCCGGACGAGATTGAGCGCGTCGTACCGGGTGGTCGAGCGCAGCCCGTTGGGTCCGGTGACCACGCTGGGGCGGTTCGCGGCGTCACGGAAAACGGTGGTCTGCCGGCCGGCCGGGTCGGTGACCGACGTCATCTGGCCGGCGTCGTAGCCGAACCGGCTCGTCTCGCCAGCCGGTGTGGTGACCGTGTCAGGCTGGCCGTCGGGCCGGTAGGTCGCGCTACCACCGTGCGACAGCGGGTCGGCCGCGCCGGTCAGGTTGCCGTCCGGGTCGTAGCTGAGGTGGCTGACCTTCCCTGCGGCGTCGGTGACCGTGTCGGGTTGGTGGAACGGCGCGTCGAACGTCGCCGACGAGGACAGCGCGCTCATGGTTCCCACCGCGTGCGTGCTGGACAGCGGCCGGCCCACCGGGTCATAGCTGCTGTGGACGGTGTGCCCGAGCGGGTCGACGAAGTCGGTCGGGATGTGCGACGTCGGGTCCCGGGTAACCTGCAGCGCCCGCGCCGCCGGGGTGCCCACCGCGCGGGCGTCGGAGACGAGGTAGCCGTCAGCGTCATCGCTGACCCGGCGGATGTGGCCGAGCGGGTCGGTCACTTGCGTCTGCGTGACCTTGCCGCCGACCACCGTGTAGTCGAAAACGTAGGTGCCGCCGTCGACGGTCTGGCGGTGCACGCGGCCGTCCGTGTCGTACTCGTTGGTCAGGTACTGGACGTTGCGCGGGTCGGTGATCGTGGTCAGCCGGTCGGCCGTGTCGTAGCCGTAGCGCGTGATGCCGCCGGCGGGGTCGGTGACCGTGGTGAGCCGGCCGGCGGCGTCGTAGTCGTACGAGACGTGCCGGCCGGCACTGTCGTCCACCCGGGTCAGCAGGCTGCGCCCGTCCGGAGCGGTCTTGCCGTAGGTGAACGAGAACCAGGACCCGTTGGTGGAGCGCACGGCTTGGACATCGCCTACCGGGCTGCCCAGGAAGTTCACGTGGCTACGGACGATCGTGGTCTCGTTGCCGTACCGATCGTGGATGGACTGCAGCGGGCCGAGGTCGCCGAAGACCAGCGTGGTGCCGTCGGTCATGACGAGGTCCCAGCCGTTGCCGTTCCAGGCCAGGGTGGAACCGGCGAAGTCGGTCGGTGCCGGCGCGGCCGTCATGATCAGGTCTTCGAAGCTGTCGCCGGGTGAGGTCCGGACGTAGTGGATCTGGCTGCCGTCGGCGAGGTTGAGGTCCGCCTCGGACCCGCCGTCCGAGCTGAGGTAGAGGTCGTAGTCGTGGTGCATGCCGATGCCGATGGCGCGGGTCCGGCCGCTGCCGGAGTTGTAGGCGCGGGTCAGTGCCAGCGGCAGCACGTCGTTGACGGTCAGGTCGGTCTGGCTCATCCCGAACAGGCCGGTGCCCAGGTCGACCGGGTCGCCGTCCTTGCCCGTCGCCTCCTTCAGCGGCTTGAGCAGGTCGTCCAGCCAGCCGTCGACGTTGATCATGGCACCGTCGAAGTCGTAGAGCTTCGTGCCGGCGAGCGGCTGGACCTGCCGGCCGTACCCGTCGACCCGGCCGCCGCCGTAAACCTCCCAGCCGTCGCCGCCCTTCTCGTAGTGCCAGAAGTTCGCCGGCGTACCGGGCCTCTGGTGCAGGTAGTTCGGGTAGACCAGGCGCGCCGCGCCACCGTGCAGCGAACCGCCGGCCGGCTGCACGGTGTAGTAGACCGGCACCTGCACGCCACGCGGCATCGGGATAGGCGTGCGGCTGACCGGGATCGGCGTGATCCCCAACCGGCGCACCGGCCGGCCATCCGCGTCGGTGATCGTGACGCCGGCCGGGACATGTACTTCCAGCCCGGGGATGCGGGGATTGGTGAGCACCACCTCGCGGCGGGTCGGCGAGTCGATCGGGATCTCGTGCGCGGTGTCGAGGACGGGCAGGTACGGGGTGTACGGCAAGGCGTTGACGCCACGGCGCAGCTGCATCTGCACGGAGAACACGCCGTACCGCTCGGCGCCCCGCGATGCGGTGCGCCCGTCGATCCGCAGCACCCGGGTGCCCTGCGGCAACCCGGTCAGCCGGAACCGGCCGGTCGCGTCGGTCCGGACGGAACGGCCATCGATCCGCAGCGTTACGCCGGCCAGCGGCTTCCCGTCGGTGCGCCGGATCAGCCCGGTCAGCACGCCGTTACGACTGTCCACTGTGGGCCCGTAGTAGGCCGGCAGCGGCCGGCTGACCGCCGGCTTGGCGAATTGGGCCGGCCTGGCCGGCTGTCCCCCGTCCGATGTGGACGGTCTGGTGCCGCGCGGAGCGGATCGCGTTGCGCGATGGGAGCGTGGCACCTGGCCGGTGCCGGCGGCGGCCGTGCCGACGCTGAGCTGGTAGGTGATCGACCCGGTGTCCGTCTGGGTCGGGTCGACATTGATCGTGTAGCTGCCGGCCGGCAGGGTCACGGTGTCCGTGCTGCCGGCCGCCGGGCAGCTCTCCGTCCAGATCGGCGTGGTCGCGCCGGCGGCGAACAGCCTGACCGTGGCCCGGCAGAACCCGTAGGTGGTGGCCGTGACCTTGGCGGTGACGACCTGGCTTGTCGTCGTGGTGAAGGTGATCGTGGCGTTCTGCCCGACGGCCGGGGTGGCTACCGTGACGGCCGGCCCGCCGACGGTCGCAGTCGCGGCCGCGTCGTCGGGCACCGCGAAGACCTGGATGGTGAATGCCGCGGTCAGCGGGTTGAACTGGTTCGGGTCGATCGCTACCCGGTACGGCCCGGCGGCGCCGAGTGCGCGGGTGTCGGTCACCACCCCCGGGGTGCAGGACGGGTTCGCGGTTGTCAGGACGGTGCCGGCCGGGTCGAGGAGCCGGTAGCTCACGATGTCGTTGCGGGCCGGCGAGATCGAGCAGGTGATGAACACCCGCTGGTTGGCGAGGGCGGTGGTGAAGGTGACGGCGGCGTTCTGCCCCGGAACGGTGGTGGTGGCGGTGACCGCGGCGCCGCCGACCGTCGCGGTGGCGGTCGCGTCGTCCGGCACCAGGAAAGCCCGAACGGTGATCGCACCGGTGTTGCGCCCGTTGAGGTCCATCGCGAGTTGATAGCTGCCGGTGACCGGCAGCGCCACGGTATCCATGAACCGGCTACAGCTGTCGCTGGCCACCCGGCCGGTGGTCCCGGGACCGGTGAGCGTCCAGTTGGTGTCGCAGCCCCCCGATGTCCACGCCGAGTCGATCGTGATCGACACTCGCTGCCCCGCGGTGCCGCTGAACGTCGCGACGGCGTCCTGACCGTAGGCCACGTTCGCCGAATGCGGCTGCCCGTCGACCGCCGCGGTGATGGTCGCCGGCGTGGCCGGCACCGTAGTCACCCCAACCGACGAGGTACCGGTCTCGCTGCCGGCCGGGTCGACATCGACCGTGTAGGTGCCGGTCGACGGCAGCGTGATCACCACACCGAAGGTGTCGTCGGCGCCGGTGCTGAGGTCCTCCGGCTGCACGGTCGAGCCGTCCGGCCCGAGCAGGCTGTAGTGCGTGCCCGGGGAGAAGGTCACGACGAACGTGGTGTGGTAGCGCACCCAGATGCGCTGGCCCGCCGTTCCGTCGAATGTGACCCGGCCGAGCTGACCGGCAGCGCTGAACGTCAGGCTGCCCGGGGTGCCGTCGATGGTCGTGGTGGCGACCGGGTTCGCCGCCGCCGTCGCCACGCCCACCGTGGCGCTGAGGGTGCCGGTGCTGCGGGTCGCGACCATGATCGTGTACGTGCCAGAGGTGTTCAACGTCACGCCGTTGAGCACGTCGTCGGTCAGCAGGCTGGTGCGGGTCTCGATCCGGTCGCCGGTCGGTGAGACCAGCCACGCGTCGGCGCCGACCGACGGCGTGGTCGTGGTGGCGATCCGAGCCAGTACCCGCTGCCCGGCCTCGCCACGGAACCGGAACGCCGCCTGAGTCAGCGGCACCGTGGTCGTCAAGGTAACCGGGGCACCGTTGACCGTGACGGTCGCGGTCTGGTCGACACCGGTCTGCAGGCTGACCGTGGCGGAGCCGGCCAACGTGCTCGCCGGATCGATCTCCACCTCGTAGGTGGTCCCGACGGGCCGCGGATCGAGAACGAACTGTTGGCTGCCGAAAAGGGAGTCCTGCCCGGCGACCACGCGGAACTCCGGCCCCCAGATCTTGCCGGCGTAGCTGCCGAAGCCTGAGCCAGCCAGCGTGACCGCGGCCCGGGCGCCGGCCGGTACATCGAAGACCGCCAACCCGATCTTCTGCGCCCCGACCGAAATGGTGCCCGGGTGCGCCGGATCGACCCTGACCGGTGGGCTGACGTCCGCCGCCAGGTAGGGGGCCGGCGGCACGAACAGGTCGGCGGCTGACGAGACGGTGCCGTCCGGCGTGGCCAGCCGGACGTGCCCGAACGGCCGGACCGCCGGCAGATCGAGCACCAGGCTGGTCGCCGTCGCCGACCGGACCGGCACCCGGGTGCCGGCCATGTCGACCCGGTTGTCCGTCGCGGCCGGTTGGAAGCCGGTGCCGGTCACCGTCACCGTGCCGCCCGGATCGGCGACCACCGCGGACAGGCCGGTGATCGTCGGCGCCGGCCGGGTGATCACCGTGAAGCCCGGCCAGGTCGCCGACTGCCCGCCCGCCGTCACGGTGACCGTGCCGCTCGCCGCACCCGACGGAACGGTCACGGACGCCTTGTTGCCGACGATGGCCGACGGGTGCGCGCTGGCCGAGCCGAACGCCACCGTCACGGCTGCCGGGTCGGTGCCGAGGTGGGTGCCGAACACGTCGACCGCCGCGCCGACCGGAGCCGCCGGCGGGGACACCTGCGCGACAACCAGCGTGGCCGCCGGCAACGGCGTCACGCCGGTCACGTTGCCGACCGCGTCATAGCCGATCCGCGCGCCGTCGCCGGTGCCGTCGAAGGCGGCGGTCACCCGGCCGGCCGCGTCATGGGCGTAGGTGACGTCCGCGCCGGTCGGCACCGCGGCCGGCGACCTCGGCCCGGCCAGCGCGGGCACTCCTGGGCCGGTCAGGCCCACAGCCAGGACAGCGACCCCAACCGCAACGCCGCGGCGTCTTGACTTCGCGCGGCCAGACCTGCGCATATCAGCCCCCATCCGGTGCTGTAGGCACAAACGGTTGGACGATGTCACCTGGAACAGGCGGAGACAACCTGTTTTGAATGACATATCCGATACGGAGGGCGAATGAGCAGCCTGCGCGAGGAGCGCGAGCGGGCGGCGGGTGAGCAGCGGCGGCTGCGGATACGGATCGGCGTGGCGGTCGTGGTGCTGCTGGCCGGGGTGGCCGGGGTGGGGCTGCTGGCCGGCGGGCGGCCGGTGAAGCCGGGGCGGGGGACGTTCGAGCCGGCCAGCGCGGACCCGGTGCAGGCGGCGGTGCCGGTGCTGGCCGGGTACGTCGAGCAGGCGCGCGGGCTGCTGTTCACGAAGCAGCCGGTGGTGACCGTGGTCGAGCCGGCGGTGTTCGCCAAGATCGTCACGGAGCCGCTGACGGGGGTCGGCGCGGCGAACCGGGTGGCGACCGAGCAGGCGTTGGGGCTGGCGCACCCGGGCGGCGCGGCGAGCGCCGACGTCGAGGCGTTCTACAGCTACCCGCGGCATCAGGTGGTGTTGCGCAGCGACATGAGGTTCGACGCGTTCGGCCGGGTGGTGCTCGCGCACGAGCTCACGCACGCGCTGGACGACCAGCACTTCGACCTGTCCGCGCTGACCAAGGCCGCCGCGACCGACCCGGACCGGCTGCGGGCGCTCAGCGCGCTGATCGAGGGCGACGCGACCCGGCTGGAACTCGCCTACCTCGGCACGCAGCCCGCCGCCGACCAGGCCGACGTGCACCGCCGGTACAACTACGACCCCCGGCCGGCCAGCTTCGTCGACAACGCCCGGCTGTTCCCGTACACCGCCGGCCGCGACTTCGTGACCGCGGTCGCCGGGGCCGGGGGCAACCCGGCGGTGGACGCGGCGTTCCGGCGGCCGCCGGTGTCCACCGCGCAGATCATCGACCCGCGCAAGTACGTGGGCGGAGTGCTGCCGATCGGGGTCCGGCCGCCGGCCGCCGAAGGCACCACGGTCGACCAGGGCAGCCTGGGCCAGTTCGGGCTCGCGATGCTGATCTCGCACGGACGGCGGGTCGGGAACGTGAGTTCGACCAGCCAGTGGGTCGGCGATAGTTACGTTACGTTCCGGTCGGGGCGCGGGTTCTGCACCTACGACAACGTCATCATGAACACGTCGGCGGCCCGCGACCAGCTCTTCACCGACCTCGCGCCGGTCGCCCGCAACCCGACGAACCGCTCCCGGATCGCGAAGAACAGCGAACGCGGCATCCGCCTGCAAGCCTGTACGTAGCGCCCTGACCTGCACAGCTGCCGCCAGACCGGCCGTGTGCCGGTAGCCGGGAACCCAACTGAGCCGAAATGGTCCCTGCCGCGAACGGCAGGTGACGGGCTAGCGGCGGCCATCGCACAGCAGGCGGTAATCGTATGACTACAAATTGCCATACCGGTTGCGGACAGTGTTCAACGTGTGAATCTATTGCTGCGCGGCCTGCTCGGCTGGCCGGCCTACGCCGCCTCCGAAGTGGACGGACCGCGGCGGGGGGGAAAGCAGTGGACGTCGGCGGACGGCATCAGCCTGCACCCGGACGTCCCAGCTTCACCGACCTGGCCGCGTCCCTCGGCGGCGCCGCCCGCCCGCTCCCCGGCCTCCGCCCGGCCAGCCCTCCCCCGCCGCCGGCGCGCCGGGCGCCGCCCGCGCCGGCGAACGCCGCGTGGCCGCCGGTTGCCGCTGCACCGCCGGGCTCCGCGGCGGGGGCGGGGTCCGCGGCGCGGGCGGGGGCGCCGGGTCCGCGTGCTGGCCGGAGCGGGGCGTCGCCGTTCCGGCCGATGCCGGTGGCGGTGCCGTTCCGGCCGATGCCGGTGGCGGTGGCGGCAAGTTCCGGGCCGGACGGCCCGGCGCAACCGGCGCCGACGCAGCCCGCCGGCCACAGACCGACGCCGCCGACCACACCGTCCGGGACAACCGTCACCTCAGCCGAAGCCGATGGTGTCGACCGGGCAGGCACGGTTCCGCCCGAGCCCCGGATCGGCGAGGCCGCCCCGCCGTCGCCGGGGGTGGTCGCCGCCGACCACCCGGCGGCAGTGCTGGCCTCCCGCGCCGTTCCGCCGCCCGGGACGGGCGGCGACCGGGCCGACCCGGCCAGCGCATCGCCGCAGGCGACAGCCTCCGGCGGCGACTCACCGTTGCCCGCGGTCAGCCTCGCGGGGCCGGCGGCCGCGCCCGGCCTGCCCGGGACGCCCGGGATGCCCGGCGGGGCGACGGCGGTCGGCGTGGTGCGGCCCGGGACGGGGTACCGGCGGCGGGGAGTGCGGCCGGCCGGGTCGGTGCTGGCGTTGCTGGTGTTGGTGGTGCTGGCGGCGGCCGGGTGGGTGCTGCTGGCCGGGCTCGGTGGAGCGCCGCCGGTGAACGCGGCCGAGGGGTCGTTCGCGGTCAGGGCGTTCGCGATCAACCGGTTCGGGTTCGCGGCGGCGCACCTGCCCTGGTACGACGGCGGCGTCGGCGCGCTGCAGGTGGCCGCGTACGAGACCGCCACCACCGCGCTGACGCGGGCCGGTAGCGCGGTGGTGGCGGCGCGCGAGGCGATGGTGCTGGCGACCGTGCTGGCCGGGGTCGCCCTGGCGGTGGCGGCGCGGCGGCTGCAGCTGTCGGTGCCGGCGACCGTCGTCGCGATGCTGCTGTTCGGGTTCGCCCCGCTGGCGCTGCTGCTGCACCGCACCGCCGACCCGACGAACGTCGGCGTGATGTGGGCCTGCGCGGGGTTCGCGGTCGCGGCCGGTGGCTCGCGGCGGGTCGGCACCTCCGTCGTCGCGGCCGGGTACCTCGCGCTCGGCGCGCTGTCCGCGCCGGTGGTGCTGCTGGTCCTGGTGCCGTTGGCGGCGGGACTCCTGGTCACCGGCGACATCGGCCGGTTGCCGCACTGGGCCCGCATCGTCGCCGGCGCGCTCGGCCTGGCCGGGTACGTCGTGCTGGTCACGCTGGCCGCGCGCGGCCACCTCGCCGGCGTCGACCCGAAGGCGCAGCTGCCCGCGATCAGCGGCCTGGACACCGTGCTGATCGTCGCGGCGGCGCTCGGTGCGGTCGCCGCGCTGACCGTCCGCTGGCTGCGGCCGCTGGCGATCGGCCTGGTCGCGCTCGGGGTGGCCGCCGCGATCGCCACCGACGCCCGGGTGCAGTTGGCGATCCTGGCCGTGCCGCTGGCCGCGGTGCTGCTGCCGGCGCTGGCCGACGTCGCGGTGCAGCGGGCCCGGGCCAGGCTGACCCGGCGACCCGGCCGGGGGCGGTCGGCCGCGCTGGCGCCGGCCGCGGTCGCGGCGGCGGCGGTGGCCGCGCTGGCGATCGGGTGGCTGCCGGCGGCGGCCTCGGTCCGCTCCGGCGTGCCGGTCGACCGGTCACTGGACCAGGCCCGTGACTGGGTGATGTCCAGCCTGCCGACCCGGCCCCGGCTGGCGGTGGACGACGCGCTGTGGGCGAAGCTGATCGAGGCCGGCTACCCCGCCGAGCAGCTCGTCGCGGGCGGCGGGCTGGGCCTGCCGTCGCCGACCAACCGGCCCGGCTGGGCCGACTGCGTCTTCGTCATCGGCCGCGACGTCGGGCTGCTCGGTCTGGACGCCGCCGACCCGGCCCGGCTGGCCCGGGAGAACTCGGCGATCGTGGCCGGTTGGGGCATCGGCGCCGACCGGGTGAACGCCCGCCGGGTGCTGATCGACCGGGCCACGGCGCTCACCCAGGCGGTCCGGGACGCGCGGTCGCGGGCCGAGGCCGGCGCGGCGCTGCGCCGCAACCCGCAGCTGACGCTGGCCCCGGAGGCGGTCACGCTGCTGCGCCGCGGCGACGTGGACGCCCGCATCATCGCGGTGCTCGCCACGATCAGCGGCCAGCACCGGCTGCGGATCTCCACGTTCCCGCCGGTGGACGGCGAGGACGACCGGCTGCCCCGCCGGCAGATCGCGGTGACCGCCATCGACGGGCAACCGGTCGCGCCCGGCGCCAGCAACGCGATGCTGCTGGACCAGTGGCTCACCGCCCAGCAGCCGCCGTACCGGCCGGCCACGACCAGCGTCGCCACCCTCGGAGCCCACACCGCGCTGCTGATCAGCTACGACGCGGTCAGCCAGCCCGGCCTGCTGCCGCCATGACCCCCTCCGGACCGCGAGACCCGCGGACCGGCAGTGCACACCCCACTCACCAACAAGTCGATCCTTGATGGAGGTTCGATGACTGCATCCACTGTGGACAGACGGCGCGGCCGGACGGTCCTGCGGCTGGCGGTGGCCGCCGCGGCCGGCGCCGGCTCGATCCTGCTCACCGCCGGCCCGGCTCCGGCCGCGCAGCCCAGCTACGTCCGGCTGGCGCACTTCTCGCCGGACACCCCGGACGTCGACGTCTACCTCACCTCGTACTCGCGGCCGGGCTGGCAGATGCTGCTGCGCGGCGTCGGGTACGGCGCGCTGTCCCCGTACCAGCGGGTAGACCCGGGCCTCTACACGGTCGCGATGCGCAAGGCCGGCGCGGCGGCGAGCACACCGGCGGTCATCTCGACCAGCGTGCGGGCGGCCTCCGGCGGCGCGTACACGGTCGCCGGGGTCGGGCCGTACGCGAACCTCGGGCTGACCGTGCTGCGCGACGACCTGTCGCTGCCGCCGCGCAACGCCGTCCGGGTGCGGGTGCTGCAGGCGTCGGCGCGGGCGAAGACGGTCAGCGTGAAGATAGCCAACGGGCCGACAATCGCGTCCACTGTGGACTTCGCGAGGTCCACAAGCTACTCGACGGTGCCGGCCGGGCAGTGGAACCTGTCGGTCAGCTCGATCGGCCAGCCGAACCTGGACGTGACGATGCCGGTCACGCTGGCCGCCGGTGACGTCTACTCGGTGCTGGTGCTGGACGACGAGGGCGGTGGGCTCAAGGTGGTGACCCGCACCGACGCCGCGTCCGGAGCGGTCATGCCGACCGGTGGCGTCGAGACCGGCGCCGGCGGCACCGCGCCGGCCGAGCACCGGGTGCCGTGGCTGCCCGCCGGGCTCGGCACCGCCGGCCTGCTGCTGCTCGGTACCGCGGCCGCCCGCCGGCACCGCGGCCGCACGCCACGGACGGCCGACCTGGCCACCGCGGGGCGGTGACGGCAGTGGCGGTCGGCAGCGACTCCCCGCCGACGGCGGTCGCCGGCGCCCCGCCCGACCGCCCACCGGCAACCCGAGGCCCGGGCGGCGGCACCACGCCGCCTCCCTCCACTGTGGACGCTTCCCCGATGCCGTCCACAGCGGACGCCGCCCCATCACCGTCCTGTATGGACGGCGGCGGGGCGGCGCCCGGCACCACCACCAGCGACGCGCCGGCCCCCCGCGGCGCCGCCGGCGCCGGCCCGGCCGGCCGCGACCCGGCCGCCCCCAACCCGGGCGGCCGCAACCCGGCCGGACGCAACCCGGCCGGACGCAACCCGGTCGGCCCGGACCCGGCCGGCTCCGACCCGGCCGGTCGCAGCGAACCGGCTGCCGGCCCGGCCGGCAGCGGCCCAGCCGGCGGCGGGGTGGTTCGGGGAGTCGCGCCGCGGGCGCGGGGCAACCGCTGGCTGGTCACGGCCGGGGTGGCGCTCCTCCTGGCCGCCGCCGCGGTGGCGGCCGGGATGGCCTGGACCCGCGGCACTGCCGACCGGCCGGCGGCGACGCCGGTCGTGGCGACAGCCCCGGTGCCGGTCAGGACGACACCACCGTCGCGCTCGGCCCGGCAGGCGGCCCCGGCGCGGCCGTTGACCGTGCGGATCCCGGCGATCGGGATCTCGTCCACGCTGGTGCCGCTGCGGCTCAACCCGGCCGGAGCGCTGCAGCCGCCGGATGACTTCGTGCACGCCGGCTGGTACGTGGGCGGTCCGACGCCCGGCGAGTTGGGGCCGGCCGTGATCGCCGGGCACGTCGACTCCCGGAAGGGGCCGGCGATCTTCTTCCGGCTGCGCGAGCTGAAGCCGGGCGACCAGGTGCTCGTGACCAGGTCCGACCACCGCACGGTCCGGTT
>JBBWZH010000397.1:0-7115 GCA_039648995.1 Mycobacteriales bacterium | reverse complement strand
GGCGCGGTCTCGGCGTGTGGCCCCAGCAACGGCGGCAACGTAGCGGCAGAGGACTACGCGAAGGCGGTCTGCTCGGGGCTGCTGAGCTGGCGGCAGGGCGTGGCCGGCGACAGCGCGCGGCTGTCTCAGGCGCTGCAGGCCGGCGCGGCCGACGTGCGCATCGTGAAAGCCAGGTACACGGCGTTCTACCAGGGCGTCGTGCGGCGTACCGACACGCTGCTCGGCGCGGTCAGCAAGGCAGGTGCGCCGAAGGTTGACAACGGTGTCGCGTACGCGCGCGACCTGACCGGGGCGTTGACCCGTACGCGTACCGGCCTGGCCACCGCACAGCGGCGATTCGCCGCGCTGCCCGTCAACGATCTCCGCTCGTACGCCAGCGGTGCCGCGAAGATCCGGGACGATCTCGGCACGGTCTTTCTCGGTGTCGGCACCGCGCTCGATGAACTCGGCAAGACCTACCCGGACAAGGGCCTGAACAAGGCGTTCGAAGAGCAGACCGACTGCAAGAGCCTTACCTAGCCGCGGATCGACACGAGAAGTGAGGCGGAACCGTGCGTGAGGTAAGCGCGGCGCACCGACGGTCCGGCTCCGACGCGCCGCACCGTCGATCGGGCGATAGCGCCTAACGTGCCCGATGTGACAAGCCAGTTGTCGTTCTTCACCGCCGGCACCCAGCCGCCGGCGGTCGCGGATCTGGAAGGGCTGCTCCTCGGGGCTGGTCAGATCGTCAGGATCGGCGGCACCGCCCGGCTGTCGGTCGTCGTGCCGGTTGATAGTTGGCGACCGGCCGCGCTGCTCGCCGCCTACGCCGCTCGCGGCCTGCACGGTGAACGCGCGGAGGCGATCGACGGTCAGCTGGCGATCCGCACGCCGTTCAGCCGGGTGCTGCTGCCGGTGTCGCAGCGGTGGGCCCGCGGCGCGATCAAAGCCATCCCGCCGCACTGGCCGCTGGACGGGCCGCGTCTCCGGATGTGGGCCATTTCCGCAGGCCAGACGGACTCCCACGGCTACCTGTTCCGGCTGGCGGCCAGCGATACGGGCATCTGGGAGCCGGCCGGCGCCGCGCTCGCGGCCGCCGGGCTCCCCGCGACCTTCATGGGCCCGCGCGGTGGCGGCCCCGCCTACCGGATCGTCGGGCGGCGGCGGCTGGCCCGACTGCGTGAGTATGTCGGTGAGCCGCCGGCAGGTGCGGCGCCACCGGACTGGCCCTGACCTGAGGCGGCTCGTGCGGCTGCCCATGGCGGTGCCGGGGCCTGGCGGCCGGTCGCGGCCCTGAGTGCTCATGCGAGGCACGCTCGCAGCGGGCACCCGGCGACGGAAGAGGCCCACGACAATCTGTGGATAGTGAATCTGCCTGTGGATGACACGTGGCAGACCTTCGACATCTGTGTCTATCGTCGCGGCCTGATCCGAATCACGGGTCGGCCGCGGCGGGTGAGGCGGTGCTGTTCGACCGTGCCGGAAGGGAGGGGTCATGAGCTGGCAGGTATGGGCCGGCAAGGCCCAGCGGTTGCTCGTCGACCGGTTCTGGGATGGTCGCCGCCGCCTGTTCCGGGTGCATGCCGGTCGCCGGCTCATCCGCCTTCCGCACTGGCATTACTGGTGGCAGGCGCACGCCCTCGACGCGCTGGTGGACGCGGCCGCCCGGGACGACCGGGACGGTAGCGTCCGGGCCCGAATCGCCGCGTTCGTCCCGGCTATCGTGGCCCGCAACGGCGGTCGGATCGTCAACGACTACCGCGACGATATGGCCTGGATGGGGCTGGCCCTGCTGCGGGCGGAGGCGATGACCGGCACGCCCACCATCGGTCTGGTGCGCGAGCTCTGGGCCGAGATCCTCGCCGGCTGGGACCACCGGCACGGCGGCGTCGGCTGGCGGCGCGGCGACACCTACGCGAACACACCGACCAACGCACCGGCCGCGATGCTCGGTGCCCGCCTCTACGCCCGCGACAAGGACGCGGCCGACCTGGCATGGGCGCGGACCATCGACACCTGGCTGCACGACACGCTGGTCGACGCGGCGACCGGGGCCGTCCGGGACGGCGTCCACCCAGGCGAGGCCCCGCGCCCCGACACCGACCGCTACACGTACAACCAGGGCACGGTCGTCGGTTCCAGCATCGCGCTCCACCGGGTCACCGGCGACGACGTCCACCTGAAGCGGGCGGGGCAGGTTGCCGGGGCGGCGCTAACCGGGTTCGTCCGGCCCGGCGACGGTCTGCTGGTCGACGAGGGCACCCAGGACGGGGGCCTGTTCAAGGGCATCCTGACGCGCTACCTCGGTGACTTTGTCGTAACGACGCATGGGTCGGCCGGTTCGCCGGGCGACCACGGGCAGGTCGCCGGGCAGGTGGCCGGCATGCTGCGGCGCAACGGTGTCGCAGTCGCGCCGGCGGCGGCTCGCGGGCTGGTCGGCCCGGACTGGTCGCGGCCGCAGGCGGGTGCCGGTGACCTGTCCACTCACCTGTCCGCCGTACTGTTGCTGGAGGCGCTCGCCCGCATGGAGGCCGCGGGTGTCGTCCTGGAACCGCCCGGGCAGCCTCCTTGACCCCGATGACCTGCGGTTCTGGCATGTGATCGAGCCGTGCCACGGTGTGACTCGGGCCGACGGCCCAGCGGGCACCGGCGGCCCGGAATCGTCGTTGGCGCGGTCGGCAGGATGGAAGCGGGCCTGCCGCCGGTTTGACAGGAGACGGAGGGAAGACCGCACACTGCCCGCGCTGACCTCCGCACCCAGCATCACCACGCACCGTCGACCTCAGGAGCACCGTGGCCACGACCGACACGAAGGCACCCTCGCCACGGACCCGTCGCACCCCGACCGGGTCGGGTGGGGGCAATGGCAACGGCGTTCGTCTCGTCATCGTCGAATCGCCCGCCAAGGCGAAAACGATCTCGGGGTACCTCGGTCCGGGCTACGTGGTCGAGTCGAGCATCGGTCACATCCGTGACCTGCCACGCAATGCGGCCGACGTGCCGGCGAAGTACAAGGGCGAGTCCTGGGCGCGGCTCGGCGTTGACGTCGACCACGGGTTCATCCCGCTCTACGTGGTGAGCCCCGACCGCCGGCAGCAGGTCACGAAATTGAAGGACCTGCTGAAGAGGGCCACCGAGTTGTACCTCGCGACGGACGAGGACCGCGAGGGTGAGGCCATTGCCTGGCACCTTGTGGAGACGCTGAAGCCGACCGTGCCGATCAAGCGGATGGTGTTCCACGAGATCACCCCGCAGGCGATCCGGTCGGCCGTCGAGAATCCGCGGGATATCGACGAGCACCTGGTCGACGCGCAAGAGACCCGGCGCATACTCGACCGTCTCTACGGCTACGAGGTCAGCCCGGTGCTGTGGAAGAAGGTCATGCCCCGGCTCTCGGCCGGCCGGGTGCAGTCGGTCGCCACCCGCATCGTGGTCGAGCGGGAGCGGGCCCGGATGCGGTTCCGCGCCGCCGACTACTGGGACATCGAGGGCACCTTCGAGCTCGCCCGGAACCGGGCCGGGCAGCCGGCGGGGCAGCCGGCGGCAACCGACGCCGGTGAGCCGACCAGCCTCACGGCCACGCTGGTCGCCCTGGACGACGACCGGATCGCCACCGGCCGTGACTTCGATCCGGAGACAGGCCGCACCAAGAGCAACGTGGTGCACCTGGACGAGGCGGGCGCCCGGGGTCTCGCGGCCCGGCTGCAAGGCGCCGATTTCGCGGTCAGCCGGGTCGAGGAGAAGCCCTACCGGCGCCGGCCGTACGCGCCGTTCATGACCAGCACGCTGCAGCAGGAGGCGAGCCGCAAGTTCCGGTTCGCCGCCGACCGGACAATGCGGGTAGCGCAGCGGCTGTACGAGAACGGCTACATCACCTACATGCGTACCGACTCGACCAACCTGTCCGAGTCGGCGCTGACCGCGGCGCGGCAGCAGGCACGCGAGCTCTACGGCGACGCGTACGTCCCGCCGGAGCCGCGCCGGTACGTGAAGCGGGTGAAGAACGCGCAGGAGGCGCACGAGGCGATCCGGCCGGCCGGCGACACCTTCCGGACCCCGGGCGAGGTGGCCGGCGAGCTGTCCACCGATGAATTCCGGCTGTACGAGCTGATCTGGCAGCGCACGCTCGCCAGCCAGATGGCCGACGCGGTCGGCACCAGCCTGTCGATCCGGCTCGCCGGGGCCAGCGTGGCCGGTGAGCGGGCTGAGTTCGCCGCCAGCGGCAAGACGATCACGTTCCCCGGGTTCCTGCGGGCGTACGTCGAGAGCAACGACGACGGCGCCGAGCGGGACGACGCGGAGAAGCGGCTGCCCCGGCTGGAGCGCGGCCAGGGCCTGATCGCGCGGCAACTCGAACCGCAGGGCCACACCACCGTCCCGCCACCGCGGTACACCGAGGCGAGCCTGGTCAAGGCGCTGGAGGAGCTCGGCATAGGCCGGCCGTCCACGTACGCGTCGATCCTGCAGACGATCCAGGACCGCGGCTACGTGTGGAAGAAGGGCAGCGCGCTGGTCCCGTCCTGGGTCGCGTTCGCCGTGGTCGGGCTGTTGGAGCGGCATTTCACCCGGCTCGTCGACTACGGCTTCACCGCCGCTGTCGAGGAGGACCTGGACAACATCGCCGGCGGCGCGCAGCAGTCGGTCGACTGGCTCACCCGCTTCTACTTCGGGTCGGATCAGGGCGATGAGGGCGGTATCGCCCGGTCCGGCGGTCTCAAGCGGTTGGTGGCCGACCGGCTGGCCGACATCGACGCCCGCGGCGTCAACTCGATCTCCCTGTTCGAGGGCGTGGTCGTCCGGGTCGGCCGGTACGGGCCGTACCTGGAACGGGCGGACGCGGCGCGGGCCAGCCTGCCGGAGGATCTGCCGCCGGACGAGGTGACGCCGGAGAAGGTCGAGGAGCTGTTCTCGGCCCCGAGCGGCGACCGCGCTCTCGGCACCGATCCGGAGACCGGCCAGGAGGTCACCGCCCGGGCCGGCCGCTACGGCCCGTACGTCGTCTCGGGGGAGAAGACCGCCAGCCTGTTCGCCACGATGTCGCTGGACACGGTCACCATCGACGACGCGCTCAAGCTGCTGCAGCTGCCGCGTTCGCTCGGCACGGTGGACGGCGAGGAGGTGACCGCGCAGAACGGCCGCTACGGCCCGTACGTCAAGCAGGGCAAGGAGTCGCGGTCGTTGCAGGGCGAGGACCAGCTGTTCACGGTCACCCTGGACGAAGCGCTGGCCCTGCTGGCTCAGCCGAAGACGCGCGGTCGGCGGGCCGCCGAGGCGGCGCCGCCGCTGCGTGAGATCGGCGTCGACCCGGTCAGCAGCCAGCCGATCGTGCTGCGCGAGGGCCGGTTCGGTCCGTACGTCACCGACGGCGAGACCAACGCCAGCCTCCGCAAGGGGGACTCGGTGGAGGACGTCACCCTGGAACGGGCGGCCGAATTGCTCGCCGACCGCCGCGCCCGCGGCCCGGTCAAGCGCACGGCGAAGAAGGCGCCGGTCAAGGCGCCAGCCAAACGCGCGGCAAAGGCCGTGAAGGCAGTGAAGGCGGTGAAGGCACCAGCCAAGAAGGCGTCCGCCAAGAAGGCCTGACGGGCGCCGCCGCGGCACCCCGGGCCGGAGGGGCTCCACCAGGGTGGCGTCACGACGGCCGGAGGGGGCGTCCGGATTCGAGCGAGGAGACGTCGCGCCCCTGAGGCCGGTGCCGGCGGAATTCTGGCGGTCTAGGCGGAGGGAGCCTCCAGAAGTTCGAGGCGGTTGCCGGCCGGGTCGGTGACGTAGCAGCGGCGGTGGCCGGCGAAGAGGTCGTCCCAGGTCACCGGGTGGCCGACGGCAGCCAGCCGGCCGGCGAGGTCGTCCAGATCGCTGACCAGCAGGCCGGGATGAGCCTTGCGGGCCGGCCGGAAGTCGGCCTCGACGCCCAGGTGCAGCTCGGCCTGCCCGGCGCGGAACCACACCCCGCCGCGGCCGGCCAAGCCCGGCGGCTTGGGTACCTCGGCCATGCCCAGCACGCCGCCATAGAACGCCCGCAGATCGGGCTCCACCCCGGCGGGAGCGGCGAGCAGCACGTGATGCACGCCAAGCACCCTGGTCATGCCCGCTCCTCTCGGCAGGTGCGCCCTCGTCCCTGCACCTCACGAAAGCGCTCCGCGCGCAGGGCGCGCTCCCCGCGGGGACCCCGCACGGGCGTCTCAGCCGACGTTGCTCCCCGCTGGGGGTCGCCACCTCCCGGCAGGCCGGCCCCCGTCGCTTTCCACCCGCTCACGCTGGCCGCCGCGCGACGACGAACAGCCGGCGGAACGGGAAGACAGTCCCGTACGGCCGGGCCGGGTATGCGTCCCGCAGCCGCGCACCGTACTCCCGCTCGAACTCGGCGGCGTCGGCACCGAGCGCGGCGAGCACCGGACGCAGCGCCGAGCCGCGGACCCAGCCGAGCACCGGGTCGGTTCCGGCCAGCACGTGCAGGTACGTCGTCTCCCACGCGTCCACCTCGCAGCCGAGCGCGGCCAGCCGGCTGAGGTACCCGGCCGGCTCCAGCACGGCCGCGCCGCGTCCCGCGAGCGCACCGAGCCGACCGGACCACCGGGGTGACCGGCACAGGTCGGCCAAGATCGTGTGCGACGGGAAGCCGAAGTTGCCCGGCACCTGAAAGGCCAGGAACCCACCCGGCACCAGCCAGGCCAGCAGCCGGCCGAGCATGTCGCCATGCCCGGGCACCCATTGCAGCGCCGCGTTCGATATCAGCAGGTTCAACGCGCTGCTCGGCTGCCAGCTCTCGATGCCGCCCAGCTGGAACGCCAGGCGCCCAGGCAGCTCACGCCCTGCGGCCTCCGCCAGCATCTCGGCGGACGAGTCGACGCCCAGCACCGCGGCCTCCGGCCAGCGCTCCGCCAGCGCCGCGGTCAGCGCGCCGTTGCCGCAGCCCAGGTCGACGACCTGACGCGGCCGCTGCACGGGCACCCGGGCCAGCAACTCGTAGAACGGGCGGCTGCGCTCGTCGGCGTAGACGTCGTACTGCTGCGGGTCCCACATCATGAACTCCTCTCGACGTCGAGATAATAACTCTCGACGTCGAGAGATCGGTATCCTGCTGGTGTGCGGGATGAGGTGGACCGACTGGTTGCCGCCTGGCAGCGGGAGCGGCC
>JBBWZH010000396.1:0-4428 GCA_039648995.1 Mycobacteriales bacterium | reverse complement strand
GGCGGAATCCCTGCGGTAGTCCGGGCATGGTGCCCAACGGGCAGGTCGGCAAGTCGTTGCGCCCATACTGGGTCCGTCAAGGACAGACGGTAGCTGACGCCGGCAAGGTCGAATTCGACGCGGATCCGGCGCCGCTCCCATTTCTCGATGCGCCAGTGCACATCATTCGGCTCGACGATACACAACGAAGGAGTTCTGCTATCCGCGGCCAGCGTCGCCGGGTCGGTGAAGTTTTCCGTACTGCCGAGCAACGCCGGGTCAGACGCCGACTTGCTTCGTAGTAGACTCGTGGCCTCAGCCTTGGTCAGGTGGCCCGTACGGCGCCAGGTAAGGGGAGCTAGGCTCCAGTTTTCCGCCTGGTGGGCCGTCGGGCATGGCCCTAGAACTCGCAGTTCGATCGTGTCGAGCAGCGCCGGCTCAGCGCCGTCCACAAATCGGTAGTGCTCCGGCCGGAGTGTTCCTTCGCGCCCGCTACTCACTGGCCTGACCCAGGCGCCGGTGTCTGTACGGACACCGGCGATGCAGCGGCCGCCGGCCTTTCTTGAATTCGCCAGACAGACAATCTCAACGGTGGGCAACTCATACTCCAATCACAAATGGACAGCTGCCACGCCTCCCCATTTGTCCGCAAGATATTCGACCACAAGACGGCGATGACAGCGCTCCGCCGTGGGTTCACTGCACAAGAGGACCGTGCGTGCGGTCTCGAACAGCGTTCGATCTACGCACTTCTCGATCTGTCGATCAGCCATGAGGGTAAGAAACGCTCGCTCATACTGGAGCCATGATCCGCCGCCCTTCTTGTAGTCGTCCAGCATGGTTTGTGTTGGAGCCAACATGAGCTCATGTCGATACGCGGCGTGGCAGAGTTCCCGGACGAAGAACGCGAGATCGTCACGCTTAGTGAACCCGGCCAATTGGGAGACATTGTTGAGCCGGACGTCCAGCAAGTGCTCGATCTTCGCGTCTCTCAGTGCTCCGAAGAGCTGAGCAGCGCTCTTCTTCGTGAAACCGATCGTAAAGATCTCCACGACCGCTCCCTGGGCGCCGGAGTAAATAGTTCCTGCTGCGCCGGATCGTCCTCAGCGGCAGTGTCCAACTCGACGTCAGATTGGATTCGCCCATTCGCTCTGATATGTCGGAGGTCTGCACCCTCGGCTGTCAGTACCCGACCGATCAGCAGGTGGCGATGGCAGCGCGCCGGGTCTTCCTCGCTGCACAGGAGCGCAATACGATACTTACGACCACCCGCCAGAACACGCTCGATACCCGCGCGGAATTCAGCAGATTCTGCCAACCGGTCGTATCGGACATGGCCCTCTTCGTCGTAGAACTCATCCCCGTCCGGCCGGCCACCGAGTTGCCGACCGAACGGCAGATACCGGATCCGTCGTTCAGCCAGTTTCGCGCCGAGTGGCTCGGCGTTGAACTGCGGAACGTAACGCGAGTGCGGCACCGTCCGCACATCCGCGACCACCTCGATCTGGGCCGACTCCAGCAAGTCGAGCAGTGTCTCCACCGGGATGTTGGAGTGCCCGATGGAAAAGATGCCTGGGCCCGTCGCCGACGCACCTGAGGCCGCGACTTTCCGAGCCGGCGGATGGGCGGCACGCGACATGAGGCGAAGTATAGATGGATATCCTGAACGGCCCCCGCAGGCTCGCCGCGGAAGGCCTACGCTACGGCGCCGAACCGGACCGGTCCGCGGCGAGCGCGGCATGCCGGCGGGGGGCGGCCTGCCGCCGGCTACCGGGCGTCGGCTACGGAATCGAGCCGCCGGCGGTGATCAGCGCCTGGCGCAGTCTGCGGCGGGCGGGCGGGGTGGCGGGCGTGTGGTCGTAGGCCTCGGTGAGGGCGCCGAAGACCGGGGGGACGTCGAGGACGCGGACGGTGGCGTGCGGGGCGGTCGCGGTGACGCCGGCGGTGACGCGGGCCAGCACGGTGGGGTCGTCGGTCTGCAGGGTGCCGCCGCCGAGGACCACCGGGACGGCGGCGCGGGTCAGGTGCAGGCGTCGGATCAGCGCGGTCGCCATCGCGGCCACCTCGTCGGCGAACTGGGCGATGATGCCGGTGGCGACCGGGTCGCCGGCGGCCGCGGCGGCGAACACCACCGGGGCGAGCACGTGCAGGCCGGCGCGCCTGATCCGGCCGGCGTGCACGGCCGTGGCCACGTCGAGCACCCGGCGCAGGCCGAAGTGCGCCGGGACGGTCTCGCGCAACACGGTCGCCGGGCCGCGGCCGTCCCAGGCGCGCATCGCGGCGCCGAGCCCGTGTACGCCGATGTTCTGCCCGCCGCCGAAGTCGCCGGTGTAGTCGCCGAGCGCGAGGAAGCCGGTGCTGCGGCCGGACGGGTGCACGCCGAGCGCGTTGATGCCGGCGCCGGCGACCACCGCGACGCCCCACGGCTGCCCGGCGCCGGCCCGCAGCACCGCGACCGTGTCGTTGCGCACGATCGTCTCGGCGGCCAGCCCGGCCCGGTGCAGCTCGCGGTGCGCCACCCGGAACTCGGCGGGCACGTCCACGTTCGCCAGGCAGTAGACGGCGCACGCGGCCGGCCGGCGGGCGGGCACCCCGGCGTCCCGGCAGGCGGCCGCGACCAGACCGGACAGCCGCTCGCCCCAGGCCACCGGCTCGGCCAGCGGGGACACCGAGCCGGGGCCGCGGCGGCGGGCGAGCAGCCGGCCGGCGGTGGACGCGACCACCACGTCGGTCTTGGAGTTCCCACCGTCGACCCCGACCACGTGCGCGCGCACCGGCACCGGCTCAGCCGGCCGCCGGGAGGAACCGCGGCAGGTGCTCCCGGTTCGCGACCAGCAGCGCGTCCAGCATCGGGACGGCCAGGTCCCACTGCCGCACCAGCGGGTTGGCCAGCAGCGCGCGCAGCGCGGCCCGCCGGTCGCCGGCGCGGGCCGCCTCGATGGTCAGCACCTCGTACCCGGTGACCGCCTGCACCATCGCCAGCAGGTCCGGGGCCAGCGGCGGCACCTCGACCGGGTGCGGGCCGGCCCGGTCGACCAGCGCCGGCACCTCCACCACGGCCTCGTCCGGCAGGCCGGCGATGGTGCCGTTGTTGCGGACGTCGACGTAGTGGTGGCCGCCGTCGCCGGTGAGCAGCGAGGTCACCAGCGCGGCCGCGGCCTCGCTGTAGTACGCCCCGCCGCGCTGCTCCAGCAGCTCCGGCTTGCGGTCCAGCGCGGGGTCGGCGTACATCTCCAGCAGTTCCCGTTCGATCGCCAGCACCTGCTCGGCGCGGTGCGTGCCGACCCGCTGCGCCGCCACCGCGCGGTCGGTGCAGTAGAAGTAGTGCAGGTAGTACGACGGGATCGCGCCGAGCAGCCGCATCAGCTCGGCCGGGATCTCGGTCGCCGCGGCCAGCTCGGCGGTCACCTCGTCGGCGGCGAGCATCTCGGGCAGCCGGTCCACGCCGTCGACCAGCACCCGGCGGATCCAGGACAGGTGGTTGAGGCCGGCGTGGTCGAGCCGGACCCGGTCCGCGTCGATGCTCAGCCGGCTGGCGATCCGGCGCTGGAACCCGATCGCCACGTTGCACAGGCCGACCGCGCGGTGCCCGGCGTCCAGCAGGGCCCGGGTGACGATGCCCACCGGGTTGGTGAAGTCGACGATCCAGGCGCCCGGCTCGGCCCACCGGCGGACCTGCTCGGCGATGTCCAGCACCACCGGCACCGTCCGCAGCGCCTTGGCGAACCCGCCCGGCCCGGTGGTCTCCTGCCCGAGCAGGCCGAACTTGCCGGGCAGCGTCTCGTCGACGAGCCGGGTGCGCTGGCCGCCGACGCGCAGCTGGATCAGCACCGCGCTGGCGCCGGCCAGCGCGTCGCGCAGCACGGTCGTGGTGGTCAGGCTGGCCGGGTAGCGGTGCCGGGCCATGATCCGCGCGGCCAGGCCGCCGACGACGTCGAGCCGGTCGGCGGCCACGTCGTGCAGCACCAGCTGGTCGACCGGCAGCGCGTCGGCCCGGCGGGCGAAACCCTCGATCAGCTCGGGCGTGTAGGTGCTGCCGCCGCCGATGACCGCGATCTTCACGGTTGCCTCGTTCCGGGTCGGGCCGTCGCCGCACGGGCGGGGTCGGCGGGGTCGGCCGGGGCGGGATCAGCGGCGGCGGGGGTGGCCGGGTCGGGGGTGGCGACGTGGCAGGCGGCGCTGTGCGCCGGGCCGAGCGGGCGCGGCCGCGGGGTGACCCGGGCGCACTCGTCGATCGCCAGCGGGCAGCGGCCCCGGAACCGGCAGCCTTCGGCCGGGTTGATCACCTTCGGCGGCTCGCCCTTGTCGGCGGCGACATCCGCGGCCAGCGGGGCCCGCGGGTCCGGCACGGTGGCCAGCAGCAGCTGCGTGTACGGGTGCTTCGGCGCGGCCAGCACCGCCTCGGTCGGCCCCGCCTCGACCACGTGCCCGCCGTACATCACCAGCACC
>JBBWZH010000382.1:0-11723 GCA_039648995.1 Mycobacteriales bacterium | reverse complement strand
CGGCGCGGAAGGCGGCGGCCAGCCCGTCCAGGTCGAGCTCCCAGCCGTCCGCGGTGCGGGCCAGCGGGACCTCGACCACGGACCGGCCGACCTCCTCGATCGTCTCCGCGAACGGCGGGTAGACGGGCGGGTTGATGACCACGCCGTCGCCCGGCCCGGTGCCGACCCGCAGCAGCTCGGCGACGCCGACCATCACGTCGGGCACCAGGTGCACGTGGCCCGGGTCGACGATCCAGCCCAGCCGCGGGCCGGCGAACTCGGCGAGCGCCGCCGGCAGGTCGCCCGGCTCCGCGTAGCCGATGTCACCGGCCTCGACCGCCTCGTGCAGGGCCCGCCGGATCGGCCCGGACAGCGGCACGTCCAGCTCGGCCACCCAGGCCGGCAGCACGTCCGCCGGGTAGGTGGCCCACTTCGAGCTGGTGCGCTTGCGCAGCCGGTCCAGCGGGACCGCGTCGAACGCGGCCAGCAGGTCGTCGAGGTCCGCCGGATCGACGGCGGCGCGATGCGTTGTCCCGGTCACCCACATATGGTCGCCCGTCCCGCCAGCGATTTCCTCTCGACCCATCACTTCCCGTGTCCGGTGGACGGTGCGGACGGCGGGCCGCCGGGTCGGCGCCGCCGCGGGCCACCCCCTAGGCTCGGCCCGATGAGCACGCTGACCGGATACGGCGAGCACGAGCGGGCCCGCCGGGTGCCCGAGCCGGCGAAGCGTGCGCAGAGCAGCGGCTGCCAGGTGCGCCGGTCGGAGTTCGAGCGCGACCGGGCCAGGGTCCTGCACTCGTACGCGCTGCGGCGGCTGGCCGCGACCACCCAGGTGGTGCTCGCCGGCGAGGACGACTTCCCGCGCACCCGGCTGACCCACTCGCTGGAGGTCGCCCAGATCGGCCGGGAGATGGGCCGCGTGCTCGGCTGCGACCCGGACGTGGTGGACGCCGCCGGGCTCGCGCACGACCTCGGCCACCCGCCGTACGGGCACAACGGCGAGGCGGCGCTGGACGCGGTCGCGCAGCCGTGCGGCGGGTTCGAGGGCAACGCGCAGACGCTGCGCATCCTGACCCGGCTGGAGGCGAAGGCGCTCGACCCGGCCGGCGACCCGGCCGGGCTGAACCTGACCCGGGCGGTGCTGGACGCGACCGCGAAGTACCCGTGGCCCCGCCGCGACGGCATGCGCAAATACGGCGTGTACGCCGACGACCTGCCCGCGTTCGAGTGGGTGCGGGCAGCGGCGCCGCCCGGCCGGCGCTGCCTGGAGGCCCAGGTGATGGACTGGGCCGACGACGTCGCCTACTCGGTGCACGACGTCGAGGACGGTATCCACAGTGGACACATCTCGCTGTCCACATTGGATGATCCGGACGAGCGGGCGGCGCTGTGCGAGCTGGCCGCCGACTGGTATTCGGCCGAGTCGCCGGTCGACCTGGAGACGGTGCTCGGCGACCTGCTCCGGTTGCCCACCCTGGCCGACCTCGCCGGCTACGACGGCAGCCGGTCCGCGCTGGCCGCGCTGAAACGGGCCACCAGCGAGCTGACCGGCCGGTTCGTGACGGCGACCGTCGCCGCCACCAGGGTCGCGGCCGGCGCGGGGCCGCTCGCCCGGTACGCCGCCGAGCTGGTGGTGCCGCGGCCGGCCGCCGCTGAGTGCGCGCTGCTGAAAGGGCTGGCCGCGCGGTACGTGATGCTGCGCCGGTCGGCCACCGTCCGGCAGGAGCGGCAGCGCGAGGTGCTGACCGAGCTGGTCACGCTGCTGGCCGAGCGCGCCCCGGCCGCGCTGGAGCCGTCGCTGCGCCCGGACTGGGCCATCGCCGGCACCGACGCCGCCCGGCTGCGGGTCGTGATCGACCAGGTGGCCCGGCTCACCGACCACTCGGCGGCCAGCTGGCACGGCCGGCTCACCGCCAGCGCGATGTCTACATAGGACCGTCCACATGAGAGGGATGAGATGACCAGTTCCGCCGCGGATCAGACCTTCGTCATCGTCGGTGCCAGCCTGGCCGGCGCCAAGGCGGCGGAAGCGCTGCGGGAGGACGGCTTCACCGGCCGGGTGGTGCTGATCGGCGAGGAGCCGAACCGCCCGTACGAGCGGCCGCCGCTGTCAAAGGGCTACCTGCTCGGCGCCGAGGAGCGGGAGAAGGTCTTCGTACACGAGGCCGGCTGGTACGACGAGCACAACATCGAGCTGCGGCTGTCCACTGTGGTCACAGCGATCGACCGGCCGGGGCGTGCGGTGGTGCTCACCGGTGGCGAGCGGATCGGGTACGACCGGCTGCTGCTGGCCACCGGCTCGGTGGTGCGGCGGCTGGACGTACCCGGGGCGGACCTGGCCGGCGTCGAGTACCTGCGCCGGCTGGACCACGCCGACCGGATCTCGGACGGGCTGACCGGCGACCGGCGGGTGGTGGTGATCGGCGGCGGCTGGATCGGGCTGGAGCTGGCCGCCGCGGCCCGGCTACGCGGCGCCGCCGTCACCCTGGTCGAGATGCTGGACCTGCCACTGGAGCGGGTGCTCGGCCCCGAGCTGGGCCGGGTCTTCGCCGACCTGCACCGCGAGCACGACGTCGACCTGCGGCTCGGTGCCGGCGTGCGGGAGATCAAGGGCGCGGCCGGCCGGGCCACCGCGGTGGTGCTGACCGACGGCACCGAGCTGCCGGCGGACGTGGTGCTGGTCGGCGTCGGCATCGCCCCGGCCACCGGGCTGGCCGAGGCGGCCGGCCTGGAGGTCGACAACGGCGTGCTGGTCGACGCCTCGCTGCGCACCAGCGACCCCGACATCTTCGCCGCCGGCGACGTGGCCAACATGCTGAACCCGGTGTTCGGCGAGCGGCTACGGGTCGAGCACTGGGCCAACGCGCTGAACGGCGGCCCGGCGGCGGCCCGGGCGATGCTCGGCCGCGACGTCACCTTCGACCAGGTGCCGTACTTCTTCTCCGATCAGTACGACCTGGGCATGGAGTACGCCGGCTACGCCCCGCCCGGCCGCTACGACCAGGTGGTCTTCCGCGGCGACGTGGCGTCCCGCGAGTTCATCGCGTTCTGGCTGCGGGACGGGCGGGTCGTCGCCGGGATGAACGTCAACGTCTGGGACGTCACCGACGACATCCAGGACCTGATCCGGGCCGGCGGCGCCGTGGACGTCGCCCGGCTGACCGACCCGAAGGTGCCGCTGGCCGAGGTCTGAGTTTGTCGTGGCCCGGCACTAGGGTGCCGGGCCATGGCATACGACTTCCAGACCGTGATCGACTGCGCCGAACCGCACATCCTGGCCGACTGGTGGGCCGACGCGCTCGGCTGGGTGGTCGAGCCCTCCGACGAGCCGTTCATCCGCCGCATGATCGCCGAGGGCCACGCCACCGAGGCCGACACCAGCACCTACAAGGGCCGCCTCGTCTGGGCGACGGCGGCCTCCATCCGCCACCCCGACAGCCCCGAACGCGGCCCGCGCAAGCGCATCCTCTTCCAGCGCGTCCCCGAACCGAAGATCGTGAAGAACCGCGTGCACCTGGACATCTGGGTCGGCGCCGACACCGTCGACACCGAGGTCAAGCGCCTCACCGACAACGGCGCCACCTACCTGCACCGCGGCCACGAGGGCCCGCACACCTGGGTGACCATCGCCGACCCGGAGGGCAACGAACTCTGCATCAACTGACCGGCCTACTCCGGTGACTCGCCCTGAATGGCCTTCCTGGTGGCCTGCTCAAATCGCGCCAGCAAATCGGTCACCAGTGAATCCACCCACGCCCTCAGCTTTACCGTGAAGACCGAAGCGAGCACTGGGTGTACCTCGCGCACCTGGATTCCCAGGGATTGGCCGTTCGCAGTGACGAGCTGAACCGGCGGAACACCTTCCCCGACGGCCAGGACGGCGGCTGCCAAGCCGATCGTCGCAGAGATGTCCTGAGTGCTCTGGAGTCGTACCAAAGGCCCGGATCTGGCAGGCACCAGATCGTATCTACCTCCTACCGGCCTCAACGCGGTCGACAACGGATCGAGGCCCCCGACGAACGAGTGCCAGGTCTCTGCTGTGATCCGGACTGCTGATGGCAAGTTCAATGTCGACAGCTGTTCAAGGAGATCGTCGGCCGCGAGATCCAGGACTCGCCGCGCGATCGCGTCGAGGTCCTCGCGGGACACGCCAGCCTCGCCTGTGTAGTACAACTCTCGAAGCGCGGCGAGGCTGGTGCTGGCCGGCGGACTGTCCGGCCGCGCCGTCGTGACTTCAACGACGCCGATCACGTCGGCGACCCTGGCTGCCATGAACCGGACGAGCGGTTGCCGGTCGCCGCGGTCGGCGGCCTCGAGGGTGTCCAGGTACTCGTCCTTCTGGTCGGCGAAGATCACCAGGGGCACACCGGGGCGGCGGTAGAGGTAGGCCGAGGCGAGGGTGCGGGCGACGCGGCCGTTGCCGTCCGCGAACGGGTGGATCGCGACGAACGCATAGTGAGCGTAGGCGGCCTGCAGGATCGGATGGGCGCCCTGGAACGACTCGGACCGGAGCTCGGTCACCAACCGGGCCATCTCGGCCGGCGTGTCGGACGGCCGGGCGTAGGCGTGGGTGCGGCCGGTGGCCGTCCGGGTCGGGTTGTTCGGCAGGGTCTTGTACTCGGCGCGGGGGAGCGGCCGCTCCTGCCAGCCGACCGAGGTGAAGACTCGGTAGGTGTCCTGGCTGGCGCAGATCAGCGCGTGGATCTCCTTGATTGCCTTCTCGCTGATCTCGGTGCGGCCGGTGGCGATGTCGAGGACGAAGTCGTAGGCACGCAGGGCGTCTTCGAAGGACCGGCGGACGACGGGCTCGCGGGCGTCCAGCGCGGCCTCCCAGGTCGCCGACTGGACGGCCACGGTCATTGTGAAGCCGCGGTCGACGTCGTACAGGCCCTCGATCGCGCCGGTGTCGATGGCGGCCAACCGGGTCGCGGTGCGGACCGCCCGTTCCAGCCGCTCCGGCTCGGTCTGGGCGCGGAGCCGGTCGAGCATCCCGGCGTACCCGTCGTAGACAGCGGTGTTGACAGGCAGCGATGCCCAGTCGGCGAACCCGGGGAACGGCTGGTACCGGGCCTGCGCCTCGTCGGTGCCGTCCGGCGGTTCTGGCATGCCGTAAGGCTAGGCGTCGGTGGGTGGGATGCCGGTGCGGAGGGACCAGCCGCCGTCGGCGACGAGGGTCTGGCCGGTGATCCAACCGCTGGCGTCCGACGCCAGCCACTCGACGAGGTTGGCCACGTCGTCGGGCTGGCCCCAGCGGCCGGCGGGCATCCGGGCGGCCACGGCCCGGTGGCTGTCGGGGTCGGCGTAGCCGGTGTCGGTGGGGCCGGGGTCGATGCAGTTGACGGTGACGCGGTGGCGGGCGAGCGTGGCGGCCAGGCTGCCGGTGACCTGCTGGAGAGCGCCCTTGCTCGCGATGTACGGCAGTTCGTTCGGCATGGGGCCCAGATGCTGGCCGGAGGTGAACGTGATGATCCGGCCGCCGGGGCGGGCGTGGTCACGGCGAGCCGCGAAGTGGCGGGCGAGCAGCAGGGTGGAGCGGACGTTGACCGCGTAGCAGAGGTCCAGTTCGGCGGCGGTGATCTCGTGCAGGTACGCCTCCGAGCTGCGCGCGTGGGTGGCGACCAGCACATCGAGCGCGCCGCATTCGCCGTACGCCCAGTCGATCAGGGCGGCCGGCGCGGCGGCGTCGGCCAGGTCTGCGGCCCGGTGCCGGATCGTGCCGCTGCCGGTCGGCAGCTCGGCGCGCAGCGCGGCGACCACGCCGTCCGGGCCGGCCGGGTCGGCGCCCCAGGGCTGCTCGGCGTCATGCGGCGCCCACGACGTGACCAGCACGTCCGCGCCGCGCACGGACAGCCGCCGGGCCAGCGCGTACCCGATGCTCACCCGCCGGCTCACCCCGGTCACCAGCGCGACCCGGCCGGCCAGCGGCCCGACCGCAGGATCCGTCACGGACGGGATCATGACGGCTGAGGCCCCGCTATCGCGAGCCGATTTCCGGCCGGCCGGCCCGGCCGCCCGCACCGCCGGCGCTGGGCCGGTCCCGATCCCGCAGCGCGTCGGGTACGGGCGACGGGTCCCGCGGGCGAGGCCCGCGCCGCGCCGGAGGCACCGTCCAGGTGTCGCCATCGCTCCGGCCGTGGGGCGCCCGGCCGCCGCCGTACGTGCGGGTTGGCCGCTGGCCGTGGTTCTCGGCCGCCGGCACGCGGGGCCGGCCGGCGGCATAGACTCGCCCGCGTGGCTGGACGGATCCGCGATGAGGACATCGCGCTCGTCCGGGAGCGGTCCCCGATCGCGGACGTGATCGGGGAGTACGTGGCGCTGCGCTCGGCCGGCGGCGGGGCGCTCAAGGGGCTGTGCCCATTCCACGACGAGAAGAGCCCGTCGTTCCAGGTGAGCCCGGCGCGCGGGCTGTACCACTGCTTCGGCTGCGGCGTCGGCGGGGACGTGATCCGGTTCATCGAACGGGTCGACCATCTCGCGTTCGCCGAGGCGGTGGAGCGGCTGGCCGGCCGTGCCGGCATCCAGTTGCGGTACGAGCAGGGCGGCTCGGCGCCGATCCGGCAGCAGGGGCAGCGGGCCCGGCTGGTCGAGGCGAACCGGCTGGCCGCGCAGTTCTACGCCGAGTGGCTGGCCAAGGCCGACGCGGGGCCGGCCCGCGAGTTCCTCACCAGCCGCGGCTTCGACGCGGCCGTCGCCGAGCGCTACGGCTGCGGCTACGCCCCGGGCGGCTGGGACGCGCTGACGTCCATGTTGCTCGGCAAGGGGTTCAGCACCGCCGAGCTGACCACCGCCGGGCTGTCCCGGCCGTCGTCGCGGGGCTCGCTGATCGACCGGTTCCACCGCCGGCTGCTCTGGCCGATCCGGGACATCACCGGTGACGTCGTCGGCTTCGGCGCCCGCCGGCTGTTCGACGACGACCCGATCGAGGCCAAGTACCTGAACACGCCGGAGACCCCGCTCTACAAGAAGGGCAACGTCCTCTACGGCATCGATCTGGCCAAGCGCGACATCGGCCGGCGCCGCCAGGCGGTCGTCGTCGAGGGCTACACCGACGTGATGGCGTGCCACCTGGCCGGCGTGCCGACCGCGGTCGCCACCTGCGGCACGGCGTTCGGCACCGAGCACATCGGCCTGCTGCGCCGGCTGCTGATGGACTCGGACGAGTTCCGCGGCGAGATCATCTTCACCTTCGACGGCGACGAGGCCGGCCAGCAGGCGGCGCTGCGCGCGTTCGAGGACGACCAGCGGTTCGTCATGCAGACGTTCGTCGCGGTGGAGCCGTCCGGGCAGGACCCGTGCGACCTGCGACTGTCCAAAGGGGACGCCGCGGTGCGTGACCTGGTGGCCCGTCGGCTGCCGCTGGTCGCGTTCGCGCTGCGGGCGGTGCTGGCGAAGTATGACCTGGACAGCGTCGAGGGCCGGGTGCAGGCGCTGGAGCGGGCAGCTCCGCTGGTGGCCCGGCTCAAGGACCGGGCGCTGCGGCCGGAGTATGCCCGTCGGCTGGCCGGCCAGCTCGGCATGGACGTCGAGGTGGTGCTGGCCCGCGTCGCCGAGCTGACCGCCGGCACGGGCCGGCCGGCGGGCCGGCCGAACGGGCGCGGCCCCGCGCGTGCCGCCGTGCCGGGCGAGCGGCCCCGGCCGGACGACCCTTCGCTCAGCGTCGAGCGCGAGGTGCTGAAGGTGGCCATGCAGGCGCCGCAGCTCGCCGGTCCGCTGTTCGACGCGGTGGACGAGTCGGCCTTCACCGACGGCACGTACCTGACGATCCGGCGCGCGATCGCGGCCGCCGGTGGCGCCGCGGCCGGCCACGCCGGCCCGGGCTGGGTGGACGCCGTCGGCGAGCACTGCCCGGACCTGGTCAGCCGCTCGGTCCTCACCGAACTCGCCGTCGAGCGGGTGCACACCCAGGGCGAGCCGGACGGCCGGTACGCCGCGATCCAGCTCGCCCAGCTGCAGGAGCGGGTGGTGACCCGGCAGATCGCGGTGCTCAAGTCGAGGCTGCAGCGGGTCAACCCGATCGAGCAGCCGGACGAGCACGCCAAGCTGTTCGGCGAGCTGGTCGGGCTGGAGCAGTTCCGCCGCGGGCTGCGCGAGCAGGCCCTCGGCGGCCTCTGAGGGGTGTCCACTGTGTCCGTCCTCAAGCGACTGTTCGCGGACCGGCGGCCGCCGGCGGACGCGGCCCGGCCGCTGGCACGGGACGAGCGGGTGCTCGCCTGGGCGGCGGCCGAGGGCGGCGGCACCGTCCTCGCCACCCAGCTCGGCCTGTGGCTGCCCGGGCCGGACGGCTCCGAACGGATCGGGTGGCATCTGGTGGACAAGGTGATCTGGCGGGGCGGCACGCTGACCGTGATCGCCGCCGAGGACACCGGCGGCGGAATGCTCGCCGAGCTGCCACCACGCTCGGTCCGGCTAGCCGAGCCGCGCGACCTCCCGCCGACGGTCCGCGCCCGGGTTGAGCGCAGCATCGGCTACACCCGGCACCACAAGCTGGCGCCGGGCGGCGGCGTCCGCGTGGTCGGCCGCCGGGTCGCCGGCCGGGACGGCCTGACCTGGCAGCTGGTGTTCGACCCCGGCACCGACCGGGACGACCCGCTGCTGCGGGTGCAGGCCGAGGAGCTCGTCGCCGCGGCCCGGGTCGAGACCGGGAGCCCGCGCTAGACCTTGCCGGGGCGGTGCCATCCGTCAGCCCCGGTGGCGCCGGCGGACGTCCCTGAGGCCTGACCTGCTCCCTGGAGACCCGCGACGGCCCGGGCAGCCGGCCGGGTTGTCCGGCCGCGTCCGGCTGGGGACCACCGGGTGGCTGGACGGGCGCCGTTTGTGCGGCTGGCTTGGGGCTACTGGACTTGGCCGGCGCGGACCCGCGGACCGAACTGAATGGCGAGGGGCAGGCGCTCGCCGGTTCCTAAGGGGTCGACACGCTGGGGGTTCGCAGTGGGGATCATGACTAAAGTTCGGGACCGGGCCGCCGGGATTTCGAGCCGCAAGGTGGCCGCGTCGGCCGTTGCGCTGGCCGTCGCCGGCACCGTGTTTGGGGGGACGGGCATGGCATGGGCCGGCGCCCCGGCCGCGACCAAGCCGGCCGCCGTCACGCCGGCCGCATCGACGATGGCCGACATGGGCGTGCAGTTCCACGGCATGTGGTCGATGTACACGGATGCGCAGCGGAAGGCGGTATTGGACCGGTTCCAGGCCGCCGGGTCGCATTCGGTGCGGCTGGATGTGTCGTGGGTGATGTTGCAGCCGGCCGGTCCGGGCTCGTATGACGCGTGGGGCGTCGGGTTTGTTGACAAGGTCATCGCGATGGCCAACCAGCGGGGGATCAAGCCGCTGGTGACGCTGTGGCTGACGCCGGACTGGGCCAACCGCGGCCAGGGCGAGCGGGTATTGCCGGACAACCCGGCCGACTACGCCCGGGTCGCCCAGTGGGCGGCGGCGCGGTGGAACAACAAGGTCGTCGGCTGGGAGGTCTGGAACGAGCAGAACAGCCCGGACTTCCTGGAGGGCGCTGACCCGGTCGGCTACACCCGGCTGCTGCGGGCCGCGTACCCGGCGTTCAAGGCCGGTTCACCGGCCACGCCGGTGGTGTTCGGCGGCCTGCAGTACAACGACACCGACTGGCTGCGCCGCGCCTACGACGCCGGCGCGAAGGGCTCGTTCGACGTGATGGCGACCCACCCGTACATGGGGGTCGCGAACGCCGCGCCGACCACCGCGGATGACGGCACGATGTGGACGCTGACCCATGTGCAGGCCGTGCACGCGCTGATGGTCGCCCGCGGCGACGGCGACAAGAAGGTCTGGTTCACCGAGTTCGGCTGTTCCACCCACGCCAACACCAGCACCACCCCCGCCTGGGACAAGGGCGTGTCGGAGACCACCCAGGCCGCCTACCTCACCCAGACCGTCAACCTCGTCCGCAGCAGCTACCCGTACGTCACCCGGATGTACTGGTACAACGACCGCGATCTCACCGACGGCGGCATCCAGGTCCAGAACTACGGCCTGCTGCACCGCGACCTCACCCCCAAGGCGGCGCTGACCGCGCTCGCCACCGCCAACCTCTCGATCGCCAAGGCCTCCGCGGCCAAGGCCGGCACCACGATCTGACACCTGTGCTCGACCCCCACAGGTGGAAGCGCGAAGGCCCGCCCCGGCCGCAGCCGGGGCGGGCCTCCGCTGTTGTACGCGGATCAGCTGGTCAGGGCCCGATCCCGTTGGCCCGCTCGGTGCTGGACACCCCGGTCGGCTGGTACGCGTCGGTCGTACCGTGGTTGCCGCGCACGGTGTGCACCGCCTTGCTGACCAGTTCGTTCTCCTTCGCCTTGTTGACCAGGTCGGTGGCCTGCGCCTGCAGCACCCCGGCCGTGCTCTGCACCGTCGGGTTGCTCCAGACCCGCTGCGAGGCGCCGACGATCTGCTCGTACCGCTCCCGCCCGGCCTTGCTGCCCAGTACGTAACCCGCGGCGAACCCGGCCGCGAGGGCGAGCTTGCCAGTCATATGGATTCGCTCCTGTCGCTACTCGATTGCCTACGTTCTCCATGTAGCTACCCGTACCGGCGCCCAGGTATCCCTGCGGCACCGCCTCCTCCTCGTGCGGTAACCTAATCTGCCGCGGCACCCACCGCGCGCCGACGGTCCCCCGTAGCTCAATTGGCAGAGCATGCGACTGTTAATCGCAGGGTTAGTGGTTCGAGTCCACTCGGGGGAGCAAACCACCAGGCCAGCGGCCTATTGACCATGCCTGTCAAGATCACCCCCCGCGGATCCCCGCGCCTACGTCCGTGCGACCCCGCAGCATCGAGGGCGGCTGCCGCCGCAGGGTGGCCATGACCGCGCCTCATGTAAATATCCTGGGTCATCGACGGCCGGGAGTGGCCGAGCTGGTCTGCGACGTTCCGTGCGGAAAGGCCGGCGTCGTCCAGGATCGTCGCGCAGGTCCTGCGGAAGACGTGGAAGGTCACCCACTCGAAGCCTTCCGGGCCCCTGGCCTCCCGCAGGTCGCGGCTCGTGTTGCTGGGGGCAGTTCCGGATGCGCCTGCCGACCATCCGGCAGGCCATCGGCGTGCTGCGCGCCAAGGGCCTGTTGGAGTCGCGGCACGGCATCGGCACCTTCGTGAAGGAGGACCGTCGGCTGCAGCGGCGGTCGCGGAGGCGGTACGGTCGGGCGGGCACCGATCAGCAGTTGCTCACGGCCCACCTCCGCCACGAGATCGTTTTCGCCGGGCTGGCGCCGGTTCCGGCGCACATCGCCGAGGCGATGGGGGAGGAGCCCGGGGCGGAGGTGATCGTCCGGCGACGTCACCGGTTCGACCGCCAGACCGGCCGGCCGGAGGAGATCGGCGCGAGCTACCTACCGACGGCGATAGCTGCGGGCACCTTCCTGGAAGAGCCGGCGGTCGTACCGAAGGCGTTGTTCCTGTGTGTCGAGGAGCTGAGCGGCAAGACATACACGCACGCCCACGACCAGTGGTCGGCCCGGATGCCCACCGCCGAGGAGCCGACCGCGCTCGACCCGCCGACCGGCGCGCCGGTGGCCCACGTCGTGATACCGCCCGCGCCGAGGACGAGACGGCGTTGGAGGTGTCCGAGTCGGTCTGGCCGGCGGACCGGGTCCTCGTCATCGATGACTACGCGATCGAGTCCGAAGCCATGGCGCCGACCGCCCCCTCGGAGGTGTGAGCCCGGTGAGCACGCAGCCCGTCTTGACTGACGCGACCGAGGTGCATGACCACTGGTGGTGGCG
>JBBWZH010000376.1:0-2959 GCA_039648995.1 Mycobacteriales bacterium | reverse complement strand
GTCGGCGGCAAGACCGGGATCAACAGCGGCGCCGGCAAGAACCTGATCGGCGCGTTCCACCCGCCGGCCGGCGTGCTCGCCGACCTGGCCACCTTGCGCACCCTGCCACCGGCCGACTTCCGGGCGGGCCTGGCCGAGGTGGTCAAGTGCGGTTTCATTGCCGACCCGGCGATCCTGGACCTGGTCGAGGCCGACCCGGCCGCCGTGCTCGTCCCGGCGTCCGCCGCCACCCGGGAGCTGGTCGAGCGGGCGATCCGGGTCAAGGCCGAGATCGTCACCCGCGACCTCACCGAGCGCGGCGACCGGATCTTCCTGAACTACGGCCACACGCTGGCGCACGCGATCGAGCGGGTGGAGGACTACCGCTACCGGCACGGCGAGGCGGTCGCGGTCGGCCTCGTCTACGCCGCCGAACTGGGCCGCGCCACCGGCCGGCTGGACGACCGCACCGCCGACCGGCACCCGGCCGTGCTGCGTGCCCTCGGCCTGCCGACCACGTACCACGCCGGCGCCTGGCCGGCGCTGCTGGACGTGATGCGGGTGGACAAGAAGGCCCGCGGCAGCCGGCTGCGGTTCGTCGTGCTGGACGGCCTGGCCCGCCCCGGCGTCCTCGACGGCCCCCCGACCGACCTGCTGGCCAGCACCTACCTGAGGATGTGCCCGTGATGCCCACCGCGGCGGCCGCCTCGTGACGACCGTCTGGGTCCTGAACGGGCCGAACCTGGGCCGGCTGGGCGCCCGGGAGCCGGCCGTCTACGGCGCCGGCACGTACCCCGACCTGGTGGCCCGGTGCGAGCGGGAGGCGACGGAGCTGGGGCTGACCGTGGAGGTGCGGCAGACCGACGACGAGGGCGAGATGCTGCGGTGGCTGCACGCCGCGTCCGAGGACAGGATCCCGGTGGTACTGAACGCCGGCGCCTGGACGCACTACTCGATCGCGGTCCGGGACGCCTGCGCGATGCTCACCGCCGGCCTGGTCGAGGTGCACATCTCGAACGTGCACCGGCGCGAGGAGTTCCGGCACCACTCGTACATCTCCGCGGTCGCCACCGGGCTGATCGTCGGGTTGGGCGTGGAGGGCTACGCGCTGGCCCTGCGGTACCTCGCGTCCACCGTCGCTCCCAGCGGCTGAGCAGGTGGCGGGCGGGTAGCGTTCGGCGCATGCCGGACACCACGATCGACCCGTCGGCCGCCGCCCGCCGCGGTCGGTTGCGCGCGGCCGTGCGCGCCGCGGGCCTCGACGCGGCGCTGATCAGCCGGTTGGTCAACGTCCGCTACCTGACCGGGTTCACCGGCTCCAACGGCGCGCTGCTGGTCGGCGCGGACGGCACCGACGTGCTGTGCACCGACGGCCGGTACACGCTGCAGTCCGCCCGGCAGGCGCCGGACATCGAGAAGCTGATCGACCGGGTCAGCGCGCCGGCGCTGGCCGCGCGCGCCGCCGAGCGCGGCATCCGCCGGCTCGGTTACGAGTCGCACGATGTCACGGTCGACCTGGCCGCCACGCTCAGGGAGCGGTCCGGCGGCGCCGAGCTGGTCAGCCTGGCCCAGGCGGTGGAGCTGCTGCGCGCGGCCAAGGACGACACGGAGCTGGCGCTGCTGCGGCAGGCCTGCGCGATCGCCGACCGGGCGCTGGCCGAGCTGGTCGCGGCCGGCGGGTTGGCCCCGGGTCGCACCGAGCTGGCGGTCGGCCGCGACCTGGACAACCGCATGCTGGACCTCGGCGCGGACGCCCCGTCGTTCGAGACGATCGTGGCGTCCGGGCCGAACTCGGCGGTGCCGCACCACCGCCCGACCGGCCGGGAGTTGGCCACCGGCGACTTCGTGAAGCTGGACTTCGGCGCCAGCTACGGCGGCTACCACTCGGACATGACCCGCACGCTGGTGCTCGGCGAGCCGGCCGGCTGGCAGCGCGAGGTGTACGAGCTGGTGGCCGCGGCGCAGGCGGCCGGCCGGGCGGCGCTGGCCCCCGGCGCTGACGTGGTGGAGGTGGACCGCGCCGCCCGGGACGTGATCGTCGCGGCCGGTCAGGGCGACAACTTCGGGCACGGCCTCGGCCACGGCGTCGGGCTGGAGATCCACGAGGCGCCGACGGTCAGCCCGCTCGGCAGCGGTAGACTGGCTGATCGGATGCCCGTCACCGTTGAGCCCGGGGTGTACCTGGAGGGCTGCGGCGGCGTCCGCATCGAGGACACGCTCGTCGTCCGTCCCGACGGGCCCGAGCTGCTGACCACCACGACCAAGGACCTCGTCGTCCTCTGACCTGCACGGAGATCGCACCTCGTGGCCACGACCAATGATCTGAAGAACGGCCTTGTGCTCAACCTCGACGGCCAACTCTGGACGGTGGTGGGGTTCCAGCACGTCAAGCCCGGCAAGGGCGGCGCCTTCGTGCGTACCACGCTCAAGAACGTGCTGTCCGGCAAGGTGGTCGACCGCACGTTCAACGCCGGCGTGAAGGTGGAGACGGCCACCGTCGACAAGCGCGGGATGACGTACCTGTACCGCGAGGGCAGCGACTTCGTGTTCATGGATGCGGAAACCTACGACCAGGTGCCGGTGCCGGCGGAGACGGTCGGCGGCGCCGCGGACTACCTGCTGGAGAACGCCGAGGCCGTGGTCGCCGTGCATGAGGGCGTCGCGCTGTACCTGGAGCTGCCGACCAGCGTCGAGCTGGTGATCGCGCAGACCGACCCTGGGCTGCAGGGCGACCGCTCCACCGGCGGCACCAAGCCGGCCACGCTGGAGACCGGCGCCACGATCCAGGTGCCGCTGTTCGTGACCAGCGGCGAGAAGGTCAAGGTCGACACCCGGGACGGGCGCTACCTCGGCCGCGTCAGCGGCTGACGTGGGAGCTCGCAGCAAGGCCCGCAAGCGGGCGCTGGACATCCTGTTCGAGGCCGACCTGCGCGGGCTGGACGCGGTGACGCTGCTGGCCGAGCGGCTGGCCGGCAGCGGC
>JBBWZH010000361.1:0-10090 GCA_039648995.1 Mycobacteriales bacterium | reverse complement strand
ATCGACAACGACCTGGCCGCCACCGACTACACGTTCGGCTTCGACACCGCCGTGAACATCGCGATGGAGGCGATCGACCGGCTGCACACCACCGCGGAGAGCCACCACCGCGCGATGATCGTCGAGGTGATGGGCCGGCACGCCGGCTGGATCGCGCTGCATGCCGGGATGGCCGGCGGCGCCAACATCATCCTGATCCCGGAGCGCCCGTTCGACGTGGACGAGGTCTGCGCGTACGTGGAGAAGCGGTTCGAGACGCACTACTCGCCGATCGTCGTGGTGGCCGAGGGTGCGACGCCCAAGGAAGGCACGATGAGCCTGCAGGCCGGCGAGCTCGACTCGTTCGGCCATGTCCGGCTCGGCGGCATCGGGCAGATGCTGGCCGAGGAGGTGGAGCGCCGCACCGACAAGGAGTCCCGCGCGGTGGTGCTCGGGCACATCCAGCGCGGCGGCACGCCCACCGCCTTCGACCGGGTGCTGGCCACCCGCTTCGGGCTGGCCGCGATCGACGCGGCGCACCAGGGCGCGTTCGGCAACATGGTCGCGCTGCGCGGCACCGACATCGTCCAGGTGCCCCTGGCGGACGCGACCGCGGAGCTCAAGACGGTGCCGATGGAGCGGTACTCGGAGGTGGAGGTCTTCTTCGGCTGAGGCGCGTCGGGGTGCCGGCGGCGGCGGTAGGGAACAGCCGGGCGCCGGGCAGTGGGCGGCGGCGATCCCTACGATGGGTGCCGTGGGCGCCGACGTGCCGCTTCGAGTGCCGCGGTACCGGGTGCACCCCACCGCGCGGTGGCTCTGGGCGGCCGAGGGGCTGCTGGTGGCGGTCGTCTTCGCCGGCGCCTCGATGGCCGCCTGGTTCGCGGTGCCGGACGATGCCGGCGCCGCGCGGACGGTCGCCGACGTGCTGCCCTGGCTGGCGGTGCCGCTGGCGGTGCTGCTGGTCGTGGTGCAGCCGCTGTGGCGCTACCGCATCCACCGCTGGGAGATCACCGACCAGGTCGTCTACACCCAGGTCGGCTGGCTCACCCGCACCTGGCGGATCGTCCCGGTGGCGCGCATCCAGACCGTCGACACCACCCGCGGCCCCGTGCAGCAGCTTCTCGGCCTGTCGACGGTGATCATCCGCACCGCGTCGCACGCCGGCTCCACCGACATCGAGCACCTGGACGCCGCCACCGCCGACGCCGTCGCGCACGACCTCGCGGTGCGGGCGAACGCGGTCCGCGACGAGGTGACGTGACGGTGATCCCCGGCGATCTCCCCGCGGCGGCCGGCTCGTGACGGTGTTTCGCGGCGGTCTCCTCCGCGCCGCTCCCCGGTCGCCGGGACCCGGCGCGGAGGCCGGCTCGTGAGCGGGCTCGGCGCGCCCGGCCGGTTGCGGCGGCTGGACCCGCGTTCGCTGGTGTCGCGGCTGCTGAGCCTGTCGTCGTTGCGGCAGCGGTGGGGCCTGCTGGTCGCGCTGCTGGCCGGCTTCGGCATCAGCGGCCGCTTCCGGCTGGTCACCGTGGTGCTGGGGGTGGTGGTGCTGGTCGCGGTCACGCTCGGGTCGGCGCTGGTGGAGTGGCTCCGGTTCGAGTACGCGGTCGCCGACGGCCGGCTGGTCGTCCAGCGCGGCCTGCTGCAGCGGTCGCTCACGGTCGTCCCGCTGGACCGGATCCGCGGTGTCGACGTGCACTCCAGCGCCGTGCAGCGGGTGCTCGGCATCGCCGTCCTGCGGGTGGACGCCGCGGCCACCGGCGGCCGGCACGACGAGGCGGTGCTGGACGCGGTCAGCGTCCCGGAGGCGGCCCGGCTGCGCCGGCTGCTGCTCCGCGAGGTCCCGGTCGCCGTGCCGTCCGGCTGGGCCGGTGTGCCGGGCGGCTGGGCCGGCGCGCCGCCGGCGCCGGGCGACCCGGGCCGACCGTGGCCGGCCGGGGCGTCCGCACCGGGCGCGGCCGGCGCCGGGACGCCGGAGGAGCCCGCGGTCGTGCTGGCGAAGCTGCGGCCGGCGTGGCTGTTCTACGCGCCGCTGGTCGGGTCGTACCTGCTCGCGCCGGTGGCGGCGGTGGCAGCGCTGCAGCAGTACCTGGACGACCTGCACATCCCCTGGTTCGACCGGCTGGCGGACCGGATCGGCGGTAGCCGGTTCGGCCCGCTGGAGGTGGCCGGGTTGGTGGCGGCGGCGCTCGCGGTGTGCGCGGTCGGCGCGGTGGCCACCGCCGCGGTCACCAACTGGGGTTTCACGCTGTCCCGGCGCGGCGGGTCGCTGGTCAGCGAGCGCGGGCTGCTGTCCCGCCGGCAGGTGTCGCTGGAGGTGGCCCGCATCCGCGGCTACTCGCTGGCGCGGCCGCTGTCGCTCCGGCTGGTCCGGGCCGCCCGGCTGACCGCGCTGGTCACCGGGTTGGGCGGCGAGAACACCCGGCGCGGCCAGTTGCTGCCGCTCGGCCCGGCCGCCGTCGCGACCGCGGTGGCCGATCAGATCCTGCCGTTCACCGGGGTGCTGCGGCGACACCCGGCGGCCGCCCGCCGCCGCCGGCTGCTGCGCGCCACGCTGCCCTGGCTGCCGCTGGCCGGGGCCGCCGTCGCGCTGCGCTGGTGGTGGGTGGCCGCCGGGCTGGCCGGCGTGGCGGTGCTCGGCGTCCCGCTGGCGCTCGACCGCTACCGCGGCCTCGGCCACGGCCTGGACGACCGGGGTCTGGCCGTGCGGTCGGGGTCGCTGCGCCGGCACGAGGTGGTGCTCGACCAGCGCGGCGTCGTCGGCTGGCAGGTCCGGCAGACGTTCTTCCAGCGCCGGGCCGGGCTCGCCACGGTGACCGCCGGCACCGGCGCCGGCGCCTTCGAGATCATCGACGTCGGCGCCGGCGACGCGGTCGGCGTGCTGCACGCCGTCAGCCCGCGCCAGACCGCCGACCTGGCGGCCGACCCCTGACCCAGCGGCGGCGACCGACCCCGGACCCAGCGGCGGCGGCCGACCCCGGACCCAGCGGCGGCGACCGCACCCGTGCCGACCCGGCGGGTAGGCCGGTCACCTACGCTTGGCGTCGTGACGGGCGAACCGGCGATGGCGGCCGTGGGCGGGGAACGGACCGTGGAGCTCGATGCCTGGCGCGCGCTGCCCGCGGCGCAGCAACCCGACTGGCCCGACCCGGCCGAGCTGCGCCGGGTCGGCGCCGAGCTCGCCGGGCTGCCCCCGCTGGTGGTGCCGGCCGAGGTCGACCTGCTGCGGGCCCGGCTGGCCGCGGTATCCCGGGGCGAGGCGTTCCTGCTGCAGGGCGGCGACTGCGCCGAGACGTTCGCCGGGGCCACCGAGCCGGCCCTGCGGGCCACGCTGAAGACGCTGCTGCAGATGGCGGTCGTGCTCACCTACGGGGCCAGCCTGCCGGTCGTGAAGGTGGCCCGGATCGCCGGCCAGTACGCGAAACCGCGGTCGTCCAATGTGGACCATGACGGGCTGCCGACGTACCGCGGCGACATGGTCAACGGCCTCGCGCCCACCTGGGCCGACCGGCAACCCGACCCGGGGCGGCTGGTCCGGGCGTACCACACCGCGGCCAGCACGCTGAACCTGCTCCGCGCGTTCGCCACCGGCGGCGAGGCGGACATGCACCGGGTGCACGACTGGAACAAGGACTTCGTCCGCACCTCCGCAGCCGGCGCCCGGTACGAGGTGCTGGCCCGGGAGATCGACCGGGCGATGGAGTTCATGCGCGCCTGCGGGGTGCGGGACGAGGCGCTGCACCGGGTCGAGCTGTACGCCAGCCACGAGGCGCTGATCCTGGACTACGACCGGGCGCTGACCAGGCCGTCCGGGCCGGACTCGTACGACCTGTCCGGGCACTTCGTCTGGGTGGGGGAGCGGACCCGCGACCTGGCCGGCGCGCACGTGGACTTCGTCGCCCGGCTGGCGAACCCGATCGGCGTGAAGCTGGGCCCGACCACCAGCCCGGAGGCCGCGGTCGAGCTGGTCGAGCGGCTGGACCGGCACGGCATCCCCGGCCGGCTCACGCTGATCACCCGGATGGGCAACCAGCGGGTGCGGGATCTGCTGCCGCCGATCGTGCAGAAGGTCACCGCCACCGGGCACCCGGTGATCTGGCAGTGCGACCCGATGCACGGCAACACGGTGGAGAGCCCGAGCGGCTACAAGACCCGGCACTTCGAGCGGATCGTGGACGAGGTCCGCGGCTTCTTCGAGGTCCACAAGGCGCTCGGCACGTTCCCCGGTGGCATCCACGTCGAGCTGACCGGCGACGACGTGACCGAATGCCTCGGCGGTGCCCAGGAGATCGGCGACGACGACCTGGCCGGCCGGTACGAGACCGCCTGCGACCCGCGCCTGAACACGCAGCAGTCGCTGGAGTTGGCGTTCGAGATCGCGGAGATGCTGCGCGGGTGACTCCGGGCGCCGGCACCGTGCCGCGCACCGCGCTGGTGCTCGGCGGCGGCGGCGTGCTGGGCGCGGTCCAGGTCGGCATGCTGGCCGCGCTGCTGGACGCCGGCATCCGGCCGGACCTGATCTTCGGCACGTCGGTCGGCGCGCTGAACGGCGCGCTGCTGGCCGCCGACCCCGGCCCGGCCGCGATCGACCGGCTGCGCGAGCTGTGGGCGGCCGCGGCGGCCGGCGGGGTGTTCGGCTCCGCGGTGGGCCGGCTGCGCACGCTGGTCAGCAGCGGCACGCACCTGCACCCGGCCACCCCTCTGCGCCAGGCGCTGGACCGCGAGCTGGGCGAGGGCACCCGGATCGAGGATCTCGCGGTGCCGTTCCAGTGCTGCGCGGCCAGCATCGAGCGGGCCGCCGAGCACTGGTTCGACCGGGGCCCGGTGGCCGACGCGGTGCTCGCGTCGTGCGCGGTGCCCGGGCTGCTGCCGCCGGCCGAGGTCGACGGCGAGCACTACCTGGACGGCGGGCTGGTCAACAGCATCCCGGTCAGCCGCGCGGTGGAGGCCGGCGCCCAGCGGATCTTCGTCCTGCACGTCGGCCGGATCGACCGGCCGCTGCGGCCGCCGCGCCGGCCCTGGGAGGTCGCGCTGATCGCGTTCGAGATCGCCCGCCGGCACCGGTTCGCCCGCGACATGGCCAGCCTGCCCGCCGGCACCGAGGTGCACGTGCTGCCCACCGGCGACGCCGAGGCGCCCCGCTACGACGACCTGTCCGCACTGCGCTACCGCGACTTCTCCAAGGTCACCCGCCGCGCCGGCGTCGCCCACGGCGCCAGCCTGCGCTACCTCCGGTCCCACCTCGGCGCCCCCGCCGACCCCGCCGTCCGCGACAGCTGACGCGCCGGCGATGGTGCCGCCGTGGTGGGTCCGCCGGCTGGTGCTGGCGCCGGCGGTGATCGCGCTCGCCGCGGTGGCGGTGGCGACGCTGCCGCTCTGGGTGCTGTTGTCGGTGCTGGCCTCGCCGCTGGCGCCGGGTCGGCTGCGGCCGCTGCGCGTGCTCTGGGTGGCCACCCTGCATCTGGTGCTGGAGACCGTGCTGCTGGTGGCGCTGGCCGGGCTCTGGCTGGCCAGTGGGTTCGGCCTGCTGCTGCGGGCGCCCGCGTTCCGGCGCCGGCACTACGGCCTGGTGCGCTGGTACCTGCGGGTGATGTACCGGGAGAGCACCCGGGCGCTGCGGGTCACCGTGCGGGTCACCGGCCCGCCGCCGGACGAGTACGCCGGCCGGCCGCTGCTGGTGTTCTGCCGGCACGCCGGGCCGGGTGACTCGCTGTTGCTCATCCACGCGTTGGTCAACTGGTACGGCCGCGAGCCGCGGATCGTGCTGAAAGCCACGCTGCAGTGGGACCCCGCGCTGGACGTGCTGCTCAACCGGCTGCCGACCACGTTCATCGCCGCCGACCGGGGCCGGCGCGCCGGGACGGTGGAGGCCGAGATCGAGGCCCTGGCCACCGGGCTGGACGGCGACGACGCGTTCGTGATCTTCCCGGAGGGCGGCAACTTCACCGAGCCGCGCCGGCGCCGGGCCATCGACCGGCTGCACCGGCTCGGCCTGCACCGGATGGCCCGGCGCGCCACGCGGATGCGGCACGTGCTGGCGCCGCGCCCGGGCGGCGTGGCCGCGGCGCTCGCCGCCGCCCCGGACGCCGACGTCGTCTGGGTCGCCCACACCGGTGTGGACCACCTGCTCACCGTCGCCGACGTCTGGCGTGAGCTGCCGATGGACAAGGTGATCACGATGCGCTGGTGGCGGGTGCCGGCCGGCGATGTGCCCACCGACCGCGACCGGCGGATCGACTGGCTGTTCTCCTGGTGGGAGCGGATCGACCGCTGGATCGACAGCCAGCCCGCGCCGCCGCGGACCTGACCCCGCGGCCGGTCAGGCGCTCGGCTGCTCGACCAGCTGGGCCAGGTACAGCGGCTCGCCGAGCTTGTCGAACAGCGCCAGCTCGGTCTCCAGGTAGTCGATGTGGTGCTCCTCGTCGGCGAGGATGTCCTCGAAGATGCGGGCCGAGGTGATATCGCCGACGCCGCGCGTGTACTCGATCGCCGGCCGCAGCCGGTTCACCACGTCCAGTTCGACCTGCAGGTCGGCGTGCAGTTGCTCGCGGACGGTCTGGCCGATCCGCAGCGGCAGCAGCCGCTGGTAGTTGGGCAGGCCCTCCAGGAACAAGATCCGGTCGGTGAGGATCTCGGCGTGCCGCATCTCGTCGATCGACTCGGCGCGGGTGTGCGCGGCCAGCTTCGGGTATCCCCAGTTCGCCTGCATCCGGGCGTGCAGGAAGTACTGGTTGATCGCGGTGAGTTCGCTGGTGAGCTGCTCGTTCAGCAGCTCGATCACCCGGCCGTCGCCCTGCATGGTTCTCCCTCCGATCGGGCCACGAGTCTATGGGGCAGGCGCGATCGGAGATCAATTGCCCGCGCGCGGTCGGGGCACCGGTCTCAGGCCGCGGGCGCGCGGGCCAGCGTGGTCTCGTCGATCAGGTCACAGATCCGGTCCAGGCAGCTGCCGCATCCGGTGCCGGCGCCGCAGCGGCGGCCGATCTCGTCCTCGCTGTCGGCGCCGAGCTGGATGTGCTCCAGGATCTCGCGGTCGGTCACCGCGTGACAGATGCAGACGAACACGGCAACCCTCCAGGCCAGGTAAGCCTTACCTTACCTCAGCCTCGCGGCTCCCGCGGTCGGTCAGCGAGCCGACGCCTTCCGGTCGCCGGCCGCCTGTGCGTCCGCCAACAGGGTTCTGACCTGCGTGTCCCCGGTCGGTTCGAAGTCCGCGTAGGCCCGGCCGACCGAGCGGAACGGCCGCGGCTGGGCGAGGCAGAAGACGGCGTCGGCCTCCGCGGCGAGCATCGCGACGGTCTCCGCCGGCGCGACCGGCACCGCCAGCACCAGCCGGGCCGGGTCGGCCGCCCGCAGCGCGCGCAGCGCCGCCCGGGCGGTCGACCCGGTGGCGATCCCGTCGTCCACCACCAGCACCGCCCGGCCGGTGGGGCGGACCGGCGGCCGGTCGCCGCGGTAGGCCCGCTCCCGGCGGACCAGCTCGCGCGCCTCGTCCAGCACCACCTGGCGCAGCACGCCCGGGGTGATCGCGGAGCGGGCAAGCACCTCCTCGTTGCGGACCACCGTGCCGCCGCTGGCGATCGCGCCCATCGCGAGTTCCGGCTGCCCGGGCAGGCCGAGCTTGCGCACCACGTAGGCGTCCAGCCCGGCACCGAGCCGGCGCGCCACCGCCGCCGCGACCACCACCCCGCCCCGCGGCAGCCCGAGCACCAGCCAGCCACCCGCCCCCGGCGCCCCGGCCGGCTCGGCCGGCCCCAGCTCAGCGGCCAACCGGTCGCCGAGCGCCCGCCCGGCCGCTTCCCGGTCCGCGAACAGCACCCCGCTCACCCCCGGGACCGTACCCGCGCCACGCCTCGCTGACCCCCGATCCCGCGACCGACCCCCCGGCCACCCGGGTGGTGCGCCCGGCGCGGCCATCCACCGGGGATGCCGTCGCCCGCGGGTACGGGCTCGGCCGTACCCGCGGGCCCGGCCGAGCAGGTCGACCGCACCGATCAGTCAGATCTCAGCGGCCCCGCAGCGAGAACGCGTAGAACGTCGTGCTGCCGATCCGCTGGATGAACCGGTTGTTGTAACCGCTTCCCCAGTAGACGGTTCCGTCCACAATGGTCGCCCCGCCGTTCGCGGAGCCGGCGGCCAGGAAGTCCCAGCGGATCCGGCCGGTCGCACCGTCGATCGCGTACATGTGGCCGCTCATCGAGCCGGCGAACATCACGCCGTTCGCCGTGGTCACCGCGCCCATCGTCTCGTCACCCGCCGGGTCGGCGGTCTGCCAGAGAATCCGGCCGGTCGCCGGGTCCAGCGCCGCGAACACCCCGCCGGTCGTCGTCTGTCCGTTCGGGAGGGCGTACGGCTGGTGATTGGTGTTGGCGTTGGAGACGTAGATCCGCCGACCGTCGGTCGCCGTACCCCACTCCATGCCGCCGTGCACGCCGGCGGGGCCGGCCTGGGTCTTCCAGATGACCTCGCCGGTGCGGGCGTCGAACAGCCAGTAGACACCGCTCTTCTGGCCGGCGCCGACGACCGTGCGAAGCCGGCCGCCGGGACCGTGGATCCGGAACAGCTGGGTGCCCGAACCGCCGAAGTCGAAGTCCTCGCCGGGGAACGGCGGGCAGTTCTGCGGCGGCATGCCGGGCAGGCAGGCCACCGTCCACGTGTCGTAGCGGTTGTCCCGCACCGACCACTTGATCGCGCCGGTGCGCATGTCCAGCGCGAGCACCGAGTCGACGTGGTTGCCCGGCGCCATGCACTCACCGGCCGGCTTGCCGGTCGCCTCGCAGTCGTACACCGACTGCGGAAGGCTGTAGTTGTTGCCGGTGGACGCGTAGAGGGTGTCCGTCCGCGGGTCCAGCGTCGGCGCGTTCCAGACCGCGGCGCCTGCGTAGCCGGGCTGACCGCCGTTCTCCGGCACCGTGTACGTCTTCCAGAGCAGCCGCCCGGTGGCCGCGTCGAGCGCCTGGACGCTGCCGCGGAACGTGCAGCACGGGTATGCCGGGTTGATCGCGGCCGCGTGCTCCTTCGACGCGACCCCCTGGTAGACCACCCCGCGGTAGACGGTCGGGGCACCGGTGAGGATCGCCGCGAAATGCGTGTCCAGCGTGGCCTTCCAGACCAGGTCGCCGGTCGTCGCGTCGACGGCCATCAGGTGGGCACCCTGCCCGCCGTTTGGCGCGTTCTGGTCGCCGAAGTAGATCCGGTTGCCGACGACCGTCGGGTTCGACCGGGTGATGCTCTGCGGGATCCCGTTGTAGTCGGAGATCGGCCGGGACCAGATGACCTGTCCGGTCCGGGCGTCCAGCTTGGAGAAGTAGCCGCCCCAGTCCGGGACGTAGACGGCGCCGTCCACGACGGCCGGGGTCGCCGAGGTGTCGCCGTGCGCGGTGAAGGTCCACTTCACCGCGAGCTGTGACACGTTGCTCGGCCGGATCTTCCACTCGTCCGGGTTGGACCGGGTGTTGGTCAGCGTTCGCCCGCCCATCGGCCAGTCCGCTACGGCGTGCCGCAAGCCGCCGGTGGGGCCGTCGTGGGCGGTCGCCCCGGCCGCGGACGCCGCCAGCGTGCTGGCCACCAGCACGGCGACCACACCCCCGCCGGCCGCGGCCCGCCGGCCCCGGTGGCGCTGGCCCTGACCTCGGTACCCCCGGCCGGTTGCCCCGGCTTCGGTACGTTCCGTGCTGCCATCCCGCCGGTCGGCGTGCATGCGGACCCCCTCTGGTCGAAGCGGCGTCCAGGTTGGCCGGCCGGGCTCAAACCCAGATGAAAGCCGGATGGAAGCCGGTTGCTCCGATGGTCGGTACGCACGCTGGTGTGGCCGGGGCCACCCGCGGTGGGGCCCTCGGGTGCCGGGCGCCGGGCCGGCGTGCCGGGCGCCGCGGGCGCCCGGGCGGCGACCGGCCGGCTCAGCCGCGGGCGGTCGCGGGTTCCGAGGCGAACGTGGCGAGCGAGCGGCCGACCAGCGCCGGGATCGTGGCGACCGCGACGGTGAGCTCGTCCAGCAGGTCGCCGTGCAGGGCCTGGGCGCCGTCGCAGCGGGCCACCTCCGGCTGCGGGTGCACGTCCACCATCACGCCGTCGGCGCCGACCGCCATCCCGGCCCGGGCCAGCGGGATCACCA
>JBBWZH010000316.1:0-3118 GCA_039648995.1 Mycobacteriales bacterium | reverse complement strand
AGGCTGAGGAACGGTACGCCGGACGGTGCCGAAGCCAGCTCGATCAGCGACCAGTCGCGGGTCAGCGTGCTCGGGTAGCTCGGGCTCTGGAAGATGAAGGTGGAACGGATGGCCTGACCGGTCGACGTGTCCGACAGCCGGACACGGCCGATGGTCGCGGTGATCGACGTGTTGGCGCCGGTACGGCTGACGCAGTGTGCCGCGGTCAGCACGACGCGGGACGCGATCAGCGCGCCGCCGCAGCCCTGGGACAGCCGGACCATCCAGGGGAACTCGCCGGCCGCGGCGTTGGTACCGCCGACGACGTTCGGTGCCGCGCCGCCGCCGAGGTCGGCCGCCTGCGCGGGTTGGCCGGCCAGCCCGGTGGCTAGCGCGACCAGTAGCGCTGCTCCGCCGAACAGCGCTCTACGCCTGTGCTCCATCTGCCCTCCAAGGGGATCGCCCGTTCGTACGCAGATGCGTGCGCGGACTGTATCGAGGAGGACAGCCAGCGGCAAAGAGCCGATCCGGTGACGAATCGGGTCAAGCCGTCCTAGCTGGGCCGGTCGAACTGCGGACGACGAGGTCGGTGGGCAACTGGACGTGCCGGGCCTCGGTGCGCTCCGTCTCGTCCAGAAGCATCCGGCCGGCGGCGCGGCCCTTGTCCAGCATCGGCTGCCGGACGGTGGTCAGCCCGGCCGGTGCCGCCTCGCGGACGTCGTCGAAGCCGGTCACCGCCAGGTCGTGCGGCACCCGCAGCCCGCGCTGGCGGGCCACCTCCAGCGTGGCCAGCGCGAAGACGTCGGTGGTGCAGGCGATCGCGGTGATATCGGGATGCCGGTCGAGCAGCGCCGCGGCCGCGGACGCGCCCGCCGCCGGCGAGTTGTCGAACCGCTCCTCCACCGGGACGTCGGCCCACCGCACCCCGCCGGCAGCCAGGCCGTCGGCCAGCCCGGCCAGCCGCAGCCGCTCCACCGCGTACACCGCGGTCTGCTGGCGGGCCAGGTCCGCCGGGCCGTCGTGCCGGTTGACGGTCAGCCGGGCGGCGATCACACCGACCCTGCGATGCCCGAGGCCGACCAGGTGCCGGCCGATCGCGGCGCAGGCGGCGCGATCGTCCAGCCCGACCCAGTCCACTCCGGACACTCCGACCGGCTCGTCCACGATCACCACCGGCAGCGGCCGTTCCAGCACCGCGGCCAGGTACGGGTCCCCGTCGGGCATCGAGTAGACGACGAAGCCGTCGACCGCGGCGCGGTGCACGATGCCGGGATCCGGCAGGCCGCCCGGCGCAGCCGGCACCAGCAGCAGCCCGGCGCCCGCCTGCTCGCACGCCAGCGCCATGCCCTCCAGGAACGCGACCGCGGCCGGGTCCCGGAACGCGTATGACAGCGTCTCGGTGAAGATGAGGCCGACCGCTCCGGCCTGCCGGGTACGCAGGCTGCGGGCCATCGGGTCGGGCCCGGGGTAGCCGAGCAGCCGGGCGGTGTCGAGCACCCGCTGGCGCAGCTGCGGCGAGAGCTGGTCCGGCCGGTTGTAGGCGTTGGACACGGTGGTACGGGAAACCCCAAGCTCGGCGGCCAGCGAGGCGAGCGTCGCCTTCCGGCGGGACCGGGGACGGACAGACATGGCGACACGGTATAGGCTGAATGGATTCAGAAGGCGGAGGTAGGCCCTGATGGCGGACGGTTCGCCCCCGGAAGCCCTCCCGCCGTCCACCGGCGGCCCGTCCAGCCCCGCCAGTGCCCGCCGCCGCCCCCGCGCGGCCGATCCCGCCCATACCGCCCCGACGGCACATCCGGCCAGTCCACATCGGACGTCCACACCGGACCGTCCACATCGGATACCCCAGTGCCGTCACCCGCGCCGGCCGGACCGGCCACGCCACCGGCCGGATGGGCCGCGCCACCGGCCGGACCGGCCGCGCCACCGGCCGGATCAGCCGGACCGGCCGGGCCGGTCGCGCCACCGGCCGGATCGGGCGCGGCGGTGGAGCCGGCGGGGTCGTTCCGGGGGGAGCGGCTGGCGGTCTCGGCGCTGTTCACGCTGCGCACCGTCGGCTACAGCGGCTTCCTGGTCGGCCGCCGCTGATCGGCGCGCTGGCGCAGTGGGCGGCGCTCCGCGTCGGCCTCGGCGCGGTCACCCTGTTCTGCGCGGCCGGCGCCATCCTCGCGATCCGCTGGCGTGACGCGCCGCGCCAGAACGACCCGAGCCGCCGCGACTGAGCAGTGCACCGAGCGGGCGGGTACGAGCGCGCTCGATGCAACCCTCGGTCACCCGCCGAACCGCTCACCCGCCGAACCCGCACAGGGCGGCGGTGGGGCGGCGGCGGTCGCGGGGCGGCCGGGTGGGGAGGAGGAGGCGCGGGCGACGAGGCGCGGGCGGAAGACACGGGAGTGCACCGGGCTGCCGCCATCGGCGGAGCCTTCCAGGTCGGCGAGCAGGCCGTCGATCGCGGCCCGGGCGATCTCCGCGATCGGCTGGGCCAACGTGGTCAGCGCGGGCGTGCAGTACGAGGCGAGCGGGATGTCGTCGAAGCCGACCACGGACAGGTCACGCGGCACCGCCAGTCCGCGCTTCTGCGCCTCGCTGATCGCGCCCAGCGCCATCAGGTCGGACGAGCAGATCACCGCGGTCGGCCGGACCGTCTCCAGCAGCCGGGCCAGGGCGGCGGCCCCACCGGGCGCGCCGTACGGGGCGTGCGCGATGAGGGCGGGGTCATGCGCCAGCCCCGCCTCCTCCAGCGCCACCTCCCAGCCGGCCGCCTTCAGCCGCGACGGCATCGACCGGGCCGGCCCGCAGACGAAGCCGATCCGCACGTGCCCGAGCTCGACCAGGTGCCGGGTGGCGAGGTAGCCGGCGGCCTGCTCGTCCACGCAGACGTCGGCGACCTCCAGCGACGGCATCCCGCCGTTGACGAAGACCATGTGCACGCCCTCCCCCCGCAGTTGCCGGTAGTGGTCGTGCGAGGCGGCCGCGTCGGTGGACTCGGGCGAGACGAACACCATCCCTTCCACGCCGCGGGCCAGCAGCATCCGGACGTACTCCTCCTCGCGCATCGAGGCGGACCGGGTGTTGCACAGCACGCTGGAGTAGCCGCGGCGGGCGGCACGGGTCTCCAGCGCCTCGGCGAAGGCGG
>JBBWZH010000438.1:0-6035 GCA_039648995.1 Mycobacteriales bacterium | reverse complement strand
ACAGTCGACGTGCATGCCAGCGAAGGTCAACCGACGAGCACACGTACGTCCCACGGACCCAGCCGCAACTCCCCGCCGGGCCAATGACTCCCTCCCGCCAGCACATCGCGCACCGGCCCCGGCAGCGACACCGTGACCGGCTCCCAAGACCAATTATGCAGAAACCGCAACCGGCGACCGTCCCGCGCGGTGGCGCCGTTGGGCCTGTCAAGTTCTTACACGCCCAACAAGAAGCCGATGACAGGACTGTTGATCATGGGCTTTCTCGATCTTGTCGGTGATTGTGCGCCGAAGGTTCGGCGAGTGTGAGTGCGTTTGAGGTTGTCGGCGACGGCTGAAGACGCATCTCCGCCGTTGTTGACATCCTGATCATGGATGTCGGGTTCCACGAAGGGGGAATGGCACCCACCACCTTGTGGTGATGTGTCCGGCCGCTGTGGCTGCGAGCGTCGGACGCGGCGATCGCGGGCGGGCCGCGGTGTGGAGGGAGTCATCGTGCGGGTGTGTGCGGGCGGTCGGCTGGCCGCCGCGGGGGGCGATTTCCGTGAGGCCGTGGCGGCTCTGGTGACCGCGACGGCGCGGCAGGCGGCGAGACGGAGGATGATCGCGTGAACCTTGTCGAGGCTAGCCGTCTGGGCAAGCGGTACGGCGGCACTTGGGCGCTGCGCGACTGCTCGCTGGCGGTTCCTGCCGGTCACGTGGCCGCGCTGGTCGGCCCGAACGGCGCCGGCAAGACCACGCTGCTGAACCTGGCGGTTGGCCTGGCGCTACCAAGCGTGGGCGGCGTCACCGTGCTTGGCGGCATACCCGCCGGGTCGCCGGCGGCGCTGGACGGCATCGCGTTCGTCGCGCAGGACACGCCGGTGTATAGGAATCTGTCGGCCGCGGACATGCTGCACCTGACCCGCAACCTGAACCGGCGTTTCGATCAGGTGTATGCCGAGGCTCGGCTGGTCGAGCTGGGCATCCCGCTGAAGCGGAAGGCGGGCAGGCTGTCCGGTGGTCAGCGGGCGCAGCTCGCGCTGACCCTGGCGCTGGCCCGCCGGCCGCGGCTGCTGGTGCTGGATGAGCCGGTGGCGATGCTGGACCCGGTTGCCCGGCACGACTTCATGGCCGCGGTGGCGACGGCGGCGGCCGAGGACGGCGTGTCGGTGCTGCTGTCCTCGCACGTGCTGGCCGAGTTGGAGAGGGTGGCGGATTACCTGATCCTGCTGTCGCGGGGCCGGGTGCAGATGGCGGGCGGGGTCGGTGACTTGCTCGCCGGCCACCGCATGCTGATCGGCCCTGCGGCCGAGGCCGACGGGTATGCCGACCGGCCGGTGGTGCATGTCCGCCGCGGTGAGGCCCGGGCCCACCTGCTGGTCCGCGCCGACGCCGGCGACCCGGTCCGGCCCGGCTGGCAGGCGCACCCGGTGGGCCTGGAAGAACTCGCCCTTGCCTACCTGCGCGGGCCCGGCGCCGGGGTGCTGCCCGGCCCGGCCAGCGGCCAGGGCACCACGATGACGGATGTGGCGCAGTGACCGCGCTGATCGTGCCAGCCCGCCCGGGGCGGGATGGGAGCCTGCGGCCGGTGCCGTGGCGGCGGATGGCATGGGTCACCTGGCGGCAGCACCGGGCCGCGCTGGGCGGGGTGGCTGCGCCGCTGGGCGCGCTGGCGGTGTGGCTGTGGCTGGCTGGCCTTCAGGCGCACCACGCCTACATGGCCGCGATCGCCTGCCACCCGGCAAGCTCAGTTGCCTGCGGAAGCTTGATCGACGACTTCAACAACACTTACGGTTCAAGGGCGCGGGTAGCTGCGGTCCTGCTGCAGGTACTGCCCGGGCTGGTCGGGGCGTTTGCCGGCGCGCCGGTGCTGGCCCGTGAGTTGGAGGCCGGCACCTTCCGATACACGTGGACGCAGGGCTTCGGCCGGTGGCGCTGGACGCTCGCCAAGCTTGCGTCGCTCGCGGTGGTGGTGGCGGTCGCCGCCGGAGCGTTCAGCCTGCTGTTCTCCTGGTACTACGAGCCGCTGTTCGCCGAGGGCAACCAGACACCGCTCGCGCCGACGGTGTTCGATCTGCGCGGTGTCGCGTTCGCCGCCTGGACGCTGGCCGCCTTCGCGGTCGGCGCGCTGGCAGGCATGCTCATCCGCCGCGTCGTCCCCGCGATGGCCGCCACCCTGGCCGTCTACGCCGCCCTGGCCAGCGTGGTCGGCGTGTTCCTGCGCCAGCGCTACGCGGCGCCGCTGGTCACCAGCAACCTGAACGTGCCCGGTTCCGCGTGGATCATGAGCCGGTGGTGGACTGAGGGGGGCACGTTCGCCTTCGCCGGCCGGCCTCCCCTGAGCCTCGGCCTGCAGATCTGCCCTCCCTCTGCGGTGGGGCCTGGCAAGCCGCCGCCGGGAAGCATCACCCAGTGCTTCGTCCAGCACGGCTACACACAGTGGACCAGCTACCAGCCCGGCAGCCGGTTCTGGTCATTCCAGTGGATCGAGGGCGGCTGGCTGCTCGCGCTGTCCCTGCTCCTGATCGCCGCGACCGTCTGGCTGGTCCGCCGCCGCGCCACCTGAGGCATCCCGCCATGCGGCTGCGCGATTCGCCAGGGCGTAAGACCACCGGCCGTGGCGCCGCAGGGCGCCGGGTCGAAACGCCGGGCAGCCGGCCAGGTTGGCGGTTCACCGGGCGGTGACGATCAGCGCCGCTGCCGCGGTGTTCAGACAGGTGACGCGCCCTGACCACGAACGAACATCCCGGCGGCGATCAATCCCTGCGGTCCGGCAGGGGCCACGAACTTCCCTCCCGGCTGGCAGCCCGGGAGACCAGAGTGCTCACCTGCCGGCTGCCACCCACCCCGGGTCTGCCATACGGCGGCCCAACCAACACCGAAATGAGGAAACGCGATGCACCTGAACTGGATCCCCCGGCGCCGACCGTACAGCGCGCGGCCGCCGGGCCGGCGGCCGCGCCGGTGGCGCTGGCTGGCCGCCGCCGGCCTGACGGGGTGCCTGGCTGCCGCGTACCTGGCTGCTGCCACCGGCGGCGCGGCAGCGCCCGCATCCGCGACCGGGCCGCTGAACTGCGCGCCGCCCGGGGTGAAGCTGATGCCGTGCTACAGCGCGCAGGCGTATGAGGTGGCCTACGGCGTCGCGCCGCTGCTCAGCCGCGGAATCGACGGAAGCGGCGAGACCGTGGTCATGCCCGAACTGGCCGAAACTGGCCCCGCCCATACCGACATCCGCCAGGACCTGGCCGCGTTCAACGGCAGGTTCGGCCTGCCCCCGGCCAACCTGCGGGTCGTGAATACCATCGCCGGGTCGCCGACGCCCTACCTCGCTAGCGACGAGGAAGTCGAGGACGCCGAGATGGTGCACGCGATCGCGCCGGGCGCCACCCTCGAGGTTGTCCTGGTGCCCTCGCACGCCACCACGAGCACCGCGGACTTCGCTGCCGCGATAACCGAGGTGATCAAGACCGGCGTCGCGCTGCACGTCGCGGTGATCTCGATCAGCGCCAGCGTCGGCGAGCACGTTCTCACCCCCGCGGCGGTGGCCCAGATGCACGCGGCACTGCGGCAGGCCCGCGAGCAGCACGTCACAATCGTCGCCTCCTCCGGCGACACCGGCGCGATCAGCGACGACGGCCCGCCCAGGCAGGTCAGCCTGCCCGCCTCCGACCCGCTGGTGCTGGCCGCCGGCGGCACCATCCTGGATGCGGCCAGCCCGGCCGGCACCTACCTCGGTGAGATGGCCTGGAACGGCGGCACCGACGCGTCCGGCGGCGGCTACAGCAGCCTGTTCCCCCGCCCGGCCTACCAGGACGGCGTCACCCGGGCTGGCGCCACCCGCGGCGTTCCCGACGTGGCCGCCAACGCCGACCACTCCACGGCCATGGCGACGGCCTTCAGTGACGGCAGCCTCCGGCCGGCCACGGGCACCAGCGCCGCCACCCCGCTGTGGGCGGCCGTGATCGCTCTGGCCGACCAGGAAGCCGGCCAGCACCTGGGCTTCGTCAACCCCGCCATCTACCGCATCGCTCGCGGTCCCGCCTACCAGCGGGCCTTCCACGACGTGGTCACCGGCGACAACTCGGTGCTCTGGCCCACCGGGGTTGTCGTCGGCTACAACGCGCAACCCCGCTGGGATCCGGTCACCGGCTGGGGCAGCCCCGACGCCCAGTACCTCGTTCCGCTGCTGGCGCACCCGGCCCGCTCCGGCGCCTGACCAAGGCGCCCCGCGCTGCCGGGGCCGGTACCAGCCCGGCAGCGCGGCCAGATCAAGATCATGCACCGCGGACGTGCCCGGCCAGCCAGGTCGCGGCCCGCCGCCCGCCGCCGGGTGAGCGCCCGCGGCGGCCTGCTCGTCCACGACACCGGGAGCCCGACATGACCACCCTTTCCCGACCCCGGTCCCGACGCGCTGCGCAGTACCTGAGCCGTGTGGGCGCCCTACGGTGAGGTGGATGGGTGAGCGGTGGGGTCTGCGGGCCAAGATGGCCGGCTCGTACGTGCTGGTGACCGCCGCTGCCGTGACCGTGGTGGAGGCCGTAGTGCTGGTGCTCGTGGTGCCGGGCCTGCTGGGCGGCAGCCAGGACCCGGGTACCCTGCTGGTCGGGGTGACCGCGCGGGACACCGCGGACGGCGCTGGCCAGGTCGCCGCGCAGCTGGGCCATCTGCCGGATGCCGGCCAATTCGCCGTCGGCGAGGCCGGCCTGCGGCTGCCGCCGGGCCAGGCGCAGGCCACCGCGGACGGCACCGAGGTGCGCATCCCGTACACGCCGACCGGCCAGGACAGCGGCGCCCCGATGTCCATGGCCCTGCTCGCGGACCCGGGAGGACGGATCGTCAGCAGCTCGTACCCGGCCCGGTACCCGCCGGGCGGCGTGATCGGCGGAGCCGGCGTCGGGCCGTTGCCAGCCGGGATCGTCGCCAAGCTTCACGGCAGCCCGAAGGGCTACACCGCGCACAGCGTCGTCGACGGCGCCGCCGTGGTGTGGGCCGTCGTCCCGGTGAAGCTGGTGGGCAGCCGACCGGATCTGCCCGCCGCGACCGTGGGCCTCGTCTACGTGCAGGTCCCGGCCGCGGCTGAGCTCCCGGTACCGGCCAGCCGGGTCGGGAGCATCTGGGCGAACCTGTCGGCGCAACTCGCCATCGGGTTGCTGGTGCTGCTCGGGGCGCTGCCCGTGGGCGCGGTGTTCGGGCTGATGTCCACCCGGCGGCTGCTGGGCCGGCTCCAGCACCTCGCGGCCAGCACCGCCGCGGTCGCGGGCGGGGACTACCAACGGCGGGTACCCGTCTCCGGCGGCGACGAGGTGGCACAGCTGGAGGCGGGCTTCAACCAGATGGCCGAACGGTTGGCCGATGCGATGGCGACCGAGCGGGCGCTGGCCGGCGCCAGCGAACGGGCCCGCATCGCCCGCGAACTACACGACTCGATCTCCCAGGACCTCTTCTCGCTGCGCCTGCTCGCCGGCGGCCTGCGCCGGGCGCTACCCCCCAGCTCCCCGCTGTACCCGCGCGTCGAGGCGATGGAGCGCACCGTGTCCAGCACCCTGCACGAAATGCAGGCGCTGCTGCTGGAGCTGCGACCGGTCGCGTTGCGCGAGAACGGCCTGCTACCCGCCCTCGACGAACTGTGCCACGCCTACCGTGACCGGCTGGGCATCGCAGTCGAGGCCGACCTCGAGCCGATCGAGCTGGACCCGGCCGCTGAACCGGCCGTGCTGCGCGTCGTACAGGAGGCGCTGGCCAACGCGGTCAAGCACGCCCAGCCGTCCCGGGTGGTGCTGCGGGCACACGACGCGGGCAGCGGCCGGACGGTGCTGTCGGTCAGCGACGACGGCGCCGGCTTCGATCCGGCCGAGGCGGCCGAGCGCCACGGGATGGGTCTGGACCTGATGCGCGAGCGGGCGGCCGAACTGGGCGGCGAGCTGCTGATCGAGTCCACGCCCGGCGAGGGCACCACGGTACAGATCACGCTGGGGCCGACGCCATGATCAAGGTGGTCATCGTCGACGATCACAAGGTGGTCCGGCAGGGCCTGCGCTACCTCCTTGAGCAGG
>JBBWZH010000299.1:0-13078 GCA_039648995.1 Mycobacteriales bacterium | reverse complement strand
ACCCGGCGGGAGATGTCCTCGGTGGCCTTGGCGGTCTCCTGGGCCAGATCCTTGACCTCGTTGGCGACCACGGCGAACCCCTTGCCCGCCTCGCCGGCCCGGGCCGCCTCGATCGTCGCGTTCAGCGCCAGCAGGTTCGTCTGCTCGGCGATCAACGTGATGACCTTGACCACGTTGCCGATCTCGGTGGACGACTCACCCAGCTTGCCCACCGTCGCGTTCGTCGCCTCCGCCACCGACACCGCGTCCCCGGCGACCCGGGCGGCCTCGTTCGCGTTCTGCGAGATCTCCCGGATCGAGGCGCCCATCTGTTCCGAACTGGCCGCGACCGTCTGCACGTTGTGCGCGACCCCCTCGGCGGACGTGGACACGACCTGGGCCTGCGCGCTGGTCTCCTCGGCCGACGCGGCGATCGAACTGGAGACACCGGAGAGTTCCTCGGCCGCGGCCGACAGCGCGGCCGCCGACTGGTCCATGGTGGAGACCGCCTGCCGCATCGACGTCGTGGCCGTGTTCAGGGCCCGCGCCATGTTCCCGATGACTCCCTTGTTGTCGAGGCGGACCGTCGCGGTCAGGTCACCGTCGGCCACCGCCTCCAGCGCCGCGCAGACCGCGTTCAGCGGGTGGGTGATCTGGTTCGCGGTGGCCATCGCCAACACGAGCGCCAGCAGCAGGCCGACGATCAGGACGATGATCACCAGCCGGCGCGCGTCCCGCGCGATGCCGGCCGCGCTGGCGCCGGTGGCGGTGCTCATCGAGCTGAATCGGCTGATCGCGATCAGGCCGACGGTAACCGCCACGGCACCACCCAGACCGACGGCCATCAGGATCTTCGTTCTGACCTTGAGATCGGCGTACCAGTGCAGCGGACGCGATCCCCCCGTCGGTGCCTCGTTCGCGCTCATCGGGGCTGTCCGTCTCCCTTTGATCGATGCCGTGGCGACCCGTCGCGCCGGCCGACCGCCGCTGTTCGCGCGGCTGGCCGCAGGTGCCTGATCGCCCGGTCGGCAGCCGGGCCGTGGATCTGAGCGTTCCGGCCGGCCAACCGGTCCGGCGCACGGGCGGGCCCGGCACCGCCGACCTCATCGCATCAGGCGGCGTGCGCGCTGCTCGACGTGACCGCGGTCATGGCCGCGCCCGGCCGCCGCGGATGGGCGGGCCGGGCGCGGGATCGTGCGGTCAGGCGCTGGCGCCGGCGTGCGGCAGCAGCGCGGCGGCCCGGGCCAGATCGGCCGCGCTCACCCGGACCGAGCCGAACGCCTTCACGGCCTGGTAGTACGTCCAGGCCAGCGCCGTGCAGGCGGGCCGGACGAACGCGTTGTACGTGCCGCACTTCCGCTTGAGGTCTTCGTAGAAGTAGCTGTCTATCCGCGGCTTGTTCGCCGGGAAGGCGCCGACCGTCTTGTAGTTGCGGTAGCCGAAGTCGTGCCGGGCGCAGGACAGCGTGAAGTCGAAGCCGAGCGGGTCGTCCGGGCTGTCCGAGCAGAAGTCCGTGGACCAGTCGAAGCCGTACGCAGCCCAGGTCGGCTGGCTGTTCCGGCCGGCCAGCCAGGAGCTGTAGCTGGCGACGCTGGTCTGGCTCCAGTTCGACATGACGGCCAGTTTCTGGTCGAGCGTGACCGCGCCGGCCGGTTGGGCCAGGCCGACAACGGCGGCCACGGTGCCGAGTGCGGCAATGAGGGCGGCGGCAAAGCGGCGTCTGAGCATGCGCATACCTCCCGCTCCGGCGAAACCCGAATGTGGGTGTCGCGGGCTGGCTTGCGCTACCAGGGGTCGGATAGCGGACTCAGTATGCGAGCGCCGGGTGACGCCGACCAGATGCCGATCGGTTGGTCTTCGCATGTCATTGTTGGCTCACTCAGCCCGGGCCCGATCGCATTCCGTCATACGTTCGGGCCCGGCACGCGAACGCGCACCGGGCCCGAACGGCGGGGATTACCGCTGGGTGACCTGGATCCGCATCCACGGGTGGATGCAGCACTGGAACAGCGTGGTACCGGTGGCGAGTGGCGGGGCCGGCACCTGCGTCTGCGCGGCCACCCGCAGGTTCGTCGCGCTCGGCGGGGTCGGGACCAGGCTGCCGTCGGCCGCCATCGTCGCGCATTCCGGCGCCGGCGTCGGGTTGCCGGACGCCTGGTTCAGGGACGCGACGAAACCGCCACCGAACCGCGCGACCTTGGTGAACGTGTGCGTCTCGCCGCCACGGTTGACGACGACGACGCTGTCGCCCCGGTTCACGTTGCGGTGGTCCGGGTCGTACTTCCAGGCGTTCACCGAGCCGCGCTGGGCCAATTCGTTGTTGAACTCGGTGACCGTCGTGTTCCCGTTGCCGATGCAGGCGCCGGCGCCCAGAGCCGCGTTGAACGTGGCCGGGTCGCAGTCGTCCCGGGCCCGGAGTTCCCGCGACGAGTCGGCGCCCGCGCCCACCGGCGGCACCAGCACGCTGGTCGCTAACAGCGCGATGACCACGACAGACAGGCGCATCAGGCAGGCGAGAATGCTGCGCATTGCGGTCCTCCTCAACGGGTTGCTCCGGCGTGCCCGCGCGGCGCCGCATGCCCTCCTGCTCGCCCCCAAACCCGACACGGAGGGTAGATTCCGGCGGAAGTGACGGCAGCACCATAGGAGTTGAAGTGATAAGAGATGCGTAACAGCCGGTTATTTCACCCAGCAGGCGCTGCTCACGGCGCCGGGAACTCCGCGCCGACCTCGGCGGCCTGGTGCAGGAGGGTGGCGCTCGGGTGGCCGCGGACGGGCGCCGCCTCGGCGATGACCAGCAACGGCCCGGACCGCCGCGACGCGTAGTAGGCGCCGGTGAACCGCACATGCTGCTCGGACAGCACGTCGCCGCCGATCGGCCGGATGTCGCCGCTGCCGTCCCGGTCGGCGATCACCTTCAACGCCCGCGCGCCGGCCGCGTTGGCCATCGACACCCAGGCGATCGACACGAACGCCGTGTTCGCCCGCGTGTCCCGGACGGCCAGCAGCGTGCGCCGCAGCGACTGGCACGGGGTGCCCAAGAAGGCGTCCCGGACCTGGCCGAACGAGTTCGCCGCACACTGCGTGGTGCGGTCGGTCGCGGCCTTGCCGCCGGTCAGCGAGAGGGCCTGCCACGCCGCGTCGTAGTGGCCCTTGCGGGCGGCCGCCTTCGCGGCGGACAGGCCGGGGCCCGGCGGGTCGGCGCCCCTGCTCGCCACCACGACCACGCCGATGAGCGCGAGCAGGACGGCGCCGGCCGCGCCGCCGCTGCTGTTCCTGTTCCGGCGCGAGCCGGAGCCGCCGCCACGCTGACTGCCACCCGAATCTGCCATTTCTTCCTCCCCGTTCCGGTGCGTGGGCAAGGGAGGGATCGCACTGCCGGGGTCAAACACGGAACCCGAGGAATTGTCCGGCTGCGCCGATGCGCCAAAATTCAGCCAAATAGTTGACGCCGCGTCGGCGCGGCCCGCGCGGCAGCCGCCACGGTCAATCCCCGTATTCCGTCAAGCCTGGCCGGCCTCCCGTTGCCCCACCAATGGTGGTCGCCCGTCCCGCCTCGACAATAGCCAGCCGGCCGGGCCGGCGGGCGCCGATTCCCGCAGATTGTCCCGGCCGCATGGCCGGGCCGCCGGGCGCGATTGAGGATTGCCCGCCAGGTTCCGGGGAGCGCCGGAATCGGCCGGGCTGCCGGGCTGCGGGTCCACCGGGCCGTCGGGCAGTTGACGAAGTGCGGCTTTATCCGGCGTACCTGGACAGCGGCGGGCACCGCGAACGGGCGGGACGCCGGCCGATCGATCCGGCCGCTTCGTCCGCCGGCAGCGCCCTGAACAGCGGGTACTGCCGTAGGGCCGGTGCCGGCGCGGTGGTGGGCCGGTCACCCCGGGCGGCCCGGTGGCGCCCATCTGGGCACTGCCGCCGAATACCATCGGCGGCGCACCATGGTCGCCATGTCGAATGGATTGCGAGTACGCCAGGTGCCGGGGAGCGTGCGCGTGGCCGGGCGGCTGCCGGCGTTCCCCGCGTTCTGGATGGTCGCGGTGGTGCTGGGGTTGGTGTTGTTCGCGTCCAGCGCGCCGTCGCCGCTCTACCCGGTCTATCAGGTGGCCTGGCATTTCTCCGCGGCCACGCTCACGGTGGTATTCGCGGTCTACGCATTCGCATTGCTGCTCGCGTTGCTGGTGGCCGGCTCGCTGTCCGACCACGTCGGGCGGCGGCCGGTGCTGGTGTTCGCGCTGCTCGGCGAGGTGCTCGCGACGCTGGTGTTCGCGCTGGCCGGCGGCGTCGGCTCGCTGCTGCTGGCCCGGGTACTGCAGGGGCTGGCCACCGGCGCGGCGACCGGCACGCTGTCGGCCGGGCTGCTCGACCTGCAGCCGGCCGGACGGTCCGGCTGGGGGCCGCTGACCAGCACGGTCGCGCCGTCGACCGGGCTCGCGGCCGGCGCGCTCGGGGCCGGGCTGGCGGTGCAGTACGGCCCGGCACCGCGGCAGCTGATCTTCTGGCTGCTGGCCGCGGTCTTCCTGGTGGCGGTGGCCGGCGCGGTGCTGATGCCGGAGACGGTGCCGTTCGACCCGGCGTGGCGACGGGTGCTGCGGCCGCGGGTCGGCGTGCCGCGGCAGGCCCGCGCCGCCTTCGCCACGATCGCGCCGATCGTCGTCGCGGCCTGGTCGCTGAGCGGGCTCTACCTCTCGCTCGGCTCCTCGCTCACCGCGACGCTGCTGCACACGCACAACCGGCTGGTCGGCGGGCTGCCGATCGTCGCGCTGACCGGCGCCGGCACGGTCGCCTCGGTGGCGGTGCGGTCCTGGCCGGCTCGGCACGCGATGCTGATCGGGTCGATGGTGCTGGTCGCCGGCGTCGGCGCCACGCTCACCGGGATCGCCGCGCAGCAGGGCTGGCTGTTCGTGGCCGGCACCGCGGTCGCCGGCGCCGGTTTCGGCCCGGCGTTCACCGGCACCCTGCGCATCCTCACCCCGCTGGCCGAGCCGGACGAGCGGGCCGGGCTGCTGGCCACCGTCTACATCCTGTGCTACCTGGCGTTCAGCCTGCCGGCGCTGGCCGCCGGGGTGATCGTCGCCCACCTCGGCCTGCTGCACACGGCCACCGCGTACGGCGTCGCGGTGATCGTCCTGGCGACCGCGGCGACCGTCGAGTTCTTCCGCCGGTCGGCCAGCACCACCCCGGACCCGGCGGTCCACCTGCCGGCCTGCGCCGCCTGCCCGGGCAGCTTCCCGGCGCTGGCGCACGCCCCGGCCCGCTGACCGGCGCCCAGCTGGCCGGGGCCCAGCTGGCCGGCCCGGCCGGGCCGGCCGTTCCAGCGCCCGGCGGGTCGTACATGCCAGCGGCAAGCCCAGTCAAGACGGACGACCAGGTGGCACTTGCAGGCTGTGTGCATGACCAGGTCCCGGCCACGTGGGCAAGCCAGCCGGCTGGGCGCGGACGCGCCGGCCGAGCTCGTGCTCCCCGACCGCAGGCCGGACACCGACTGGCTGCAGTTCGACATCGAGGTCCAACATCCCAGCGCCGAGCTCTACGCCTCGCTCGGCGGCGCCATCCGGGAACTGCTGGCCGACCGCACCGTGCTGGACGCGTTCTTCGTGCACCGGGAGTCCGGCATCCGGCTGCGGTTCCGGCCCACCGTGCCCGGCCGCGCCGACGTGGCCACCAGTTGCCGGCGGCTGCTGACCGCGGTCACGTTGACCGGGCTGGCCGACGGCTGGGGCGACGCCGTCTACGAGCCGCAGCAGCGGTTGTTCGACGGCCCGGTGTCGATGCGCAGCGTGCACCGCATCTTCACCGCCGACAGCCTCGCCTGGCTCAGCTTCCACGCGCTGCCCCGGCAGGCCGGCGCCACGTCGATGTCCACCGCGTCGATCTGGGCGATGTCGCTGCTGATGGTGCGCGGCCTGCTCGACGCGCTGCACATCGTCGGCTGGGAGGACGTGGACGTGTTCGACCGCGTCGGCCGGGACAGCGGGCAGGAGCTGGCCGGCGCCGCCGACGACGTGATCCAGGCGCAGCAACTCGGCCAGACGCTGCTCGCCGGCTGGGCCAAGCCCGATCACCTGCGGTCGGTACTACCGCGCGGCGCGGAGGCGGTGCTGGCCGAGTACGAGCGGGCGGTCCAGGCCGAGGCGAAGCGCTGGCGGGCCGACTACTTCACCGCGCCCGGCGCCCGCGTCAGCCCGCGCCAGGCGGTCGCCCGGACCGTGCTGTTCCACTGGAACCGGGCCCGGCTCCCCGCCCACCACCAGGCCCAGATCGCCAACCTCCTCGCGGCCAGCCACGACGAGGCCCGGTGAGCCCGCGAGTGTGCCCGGGCGGGTCAGGCCGCGGGCAGCCGGGTGGGCGCGTGCTTCACCGGCGGTGCCGCGTCCAGCCCGGACCGGCCGCCGGCGGCAGCGGCACGGGGCACCGCGGCGAGCGGCGGGAGCGGCCAGGTCGGTACCTGCAGGCCCCGGGCCGGCCAGCTGCGCTGCTGCGGCAGCGGAACGCCGAGCGTCCCCCACAGCGCCGGCATCGGCACCGGCTCCACCTCGCCGGCCAGCAGCGCCTGGTGCAGCCGGCGCAGCTCCGGGCCGGGTTCGGTGCCCAGCTCGTCGATCAGCCGCTGCCGCGTGGACGCGTACCAGCGCAGCGCCTCGGCGGCCCGGCCGTCCCGGGCCAGCGCCTCGATCAGCCGCGCGGCCAGCGGCTCGACCAGCGGGTATTCGTCGATCAGCGCCCGCAGCGGGCCGAGCACGATGGCCGCCCGGCCGAGCCGCAGCTGCGCGGCGGCCCAGAGCACCATCGCGTCCACCCGCTCCTGGCCGAGCAGCCGCCGGGTGCGGTCCACCCACTCGCCGCTGAGGTCGGCCAGCGCGGGGCCACGCCAGAGCCCGATCGCCTGGTCCAGCGCGTCCGCCCGGGCCTCGTCGTCGCCGCCGGTACGCACCAGCCGGCGGAACCGGCAGACGTCCACCCGCTCGGCGTCGATCTCCAGCACATAGCCACCCGGCCGGGAGACCACGCCCAGCACCGACCCGGGCAGCTCCGCCTGCGTGAACGCCCGGCGAAGCCGGGTCAGGTAGCTGTACAGACCGCTGCGCGCGCCCGGCTGCGCCCCGGCCCCCCAGACCCGGTCGATCAGCGCGTCGACGCCCACCGGCTGGCCGGCGTCGACCGCCAGCGCGGCGAGCACCGCCCGCTGCCGCGCCGGCCCGAGCTCTACCGCCACGCTGTTCACGGTCAGCTTGACCGGACCCAGCACGCTCAGCCACACCGTCACTGCCCCGCCTCCACTGCCACGTGTCTTGAACCGCCCGACCGGCCCGCGCCCCCCACGGCGGGACCCAGTTTCTTCGTGGCGAACCGGGCGAATCGGGGTCGGCCGGGCAATTGACACCGGCTAGCGACCCCAACCGCGCGCGGCAGCACGAGTCACACTGGCCGCTGGTGCTGAAACGGTGCTGATACGGCGCTGGAATCTGGCCTCGCTGGTGCAAGTGGCGTGGTTTCGGCACCCTGCCGGCTCCGGGCCCGGGTTGGTAGCGTCGGGTCGTTAGGGGGTCGCCGCATGCCACCCGACCACGTCCAGGCCGACCAGGCCGAGCACGTCGACGTGCTGATCGTCGGCGCCGGTCTGTCCGGTATCGGCGCCGCGTGCCACCTGCGGCAGCGCTGCCCCGGCAAGACGGTGACGATCCTGGAGTCGCGGGACGCGATCGGCGGCACCTGGGACTTGTTCCGCTACCCCGGCGTCCGCTCCGACTCCGACATGTTCACCCTCGGCTACCGGTTCCGGCCGTGGACCGACGGGAGCGCGATCGCCGCCGGCGACTCGATCCGCCGCTACATCCAGCAGACCGCGCGTGAGTACGGCGTCGACCGCGAGATCCGGTTCGGGCACCGGGTGATCGGGGCGAGCTGGTCCGGCGCGGACGGCCGGTGGACGGTGCGGGCCCGGGCCGGCGCCGAAACGGTGACGTTGACCTGCTCCTTCCTGTTCGCCTGCACCGGCTACTACCGATACGACCAGGGCTACGCGCCGCCGTTCGCCGGCGCCGACCGGTTCCGCGGACAGGTGGTGCACCCCCAGCACTGGCCGGCCGATCTGGACCACGCCGGCAAGCGGGTCGTGGTCATCGGCAGCGGCGCGACCGCGGTGACCCTGGTCCCGGCGCTGGCCGGGCACGCCGAGCATGTGACGATGCTGCAGCGGTCGCCGAGCTACGTGCTGACGCTGCCGGCCAGCGACCCGATCGCGAAACTCCTCGGCCGGCTGCCGTCCCGGCTCGCCTACCCGCTCGTCCGGTGGAAGAACGTGCTGGTCGCCATGCTCATCTTCCGGCTCAGCCGGGGCGCGCCGGGGCTGATGAAATCGCTGCTGCGCAAGGGCGCGGCGGCGCGGCTGCCGGCCGGTTACGACGTCGACACCCACTTCGGACCCCGCTACGACCCCTGGGATCAGCGCCTCTGCTTCGTCCCGGACGGCGACCTGTTCAAGGCCATCCGCTCCGGCCGCGCCTCCGTGGTGACCGACCAGGTCGAGGCGTTCACCGAGGCCGGCGTCCGGCTGGCGTCCGGCGCCGAACTGCCCGCCGACCTCATCGTCACCGCCACCGGCCTGAACCTGCTCCCGATCGGCGGCATGACGCTCGCCGTCGACGGCGCCGACGTCGACCTGGCGCGGACGGTCACCTACAAGGGCATGATGCTGTCCGGGGTGCCGAACTTCGCGCTGGCCGTCGGCTACACGAACGCCTCCTGGACGCTCAAGAGCGACCTGGTCTGCGAGTACGTCACCCGGCTGATCAACTACCTGGACCGGCACGCCTTCCAGGTCTGCACCCCGGTCGCCCCGCCGTCGGTCGGGCTCGAACCGATGCTCGACCTGAAATCCGGCTACGTGCTGCGGAGCCTCGCCCAGCTCCCGAAGCAGGGCCGCCGCGCGCCCTGGCGTCTCTACCAGAACTACCCGCGGGACGCGTACCTGCTGCGGCACGGCCCGCTCACCGACGCCGGCATCCGCTTCACCCGCGTCCCGGCGCCCGATCAGCCGCCTGTTCCGGCGCCCGGTCCGGGCAACCGGGTCGGCTGAGCCCGGCCGGCACCTAGTCACTCTCCGCAGTCCGCAGTTGACACAAGTGTGATACTTCGCGGCCGGATCGCGTTCCTACTCTCCGCGCATGGCTAGTTGGATTGGTGTCCTTCGCCGCGGCAATCAGAGCGCGGCGTCGCCGGAACCGGTGGCCCGTGAGGTCCGGCGATGAGCGCGATCGGGCCCGACGAGCGGGGGACCGTGCCGGTGCGGGCCTGGCTGGTCTGCGAGGGCGACATCGGCGCCACCGGGCTGATGGTGGCGGCGGTCTACCGCGAGGTGATCCGCGCCCGGGTGCGGATCGTCTGGTCGAACGGCCGCATCCTCACCACGCACGCGGAGAGCCTGGTCCGCCTCGCCCGCCGCCCGCTCGACCAGTTGACCGGGCCCAAGCCCGGCCGCCGCGCCGCCGTCCGCCGCTGGCTGGTGCGACTGCTCAACCATCCGTAGCCGGGTGGCCGGATAGGCTCGCGGACGACGACCGGACCACGCGGTACCCGGCCGCCGAGCTACCGCCGGTGCGCGTCAGCGGGTGAGATGGCTGATGATCCAGGCGAGCACGAAGGCCTCGTTGCGCCAGGCGTCGTAGATCCCGCTCGGCCCGCCGTGGCCGCTGCTCATCTCGGTCTTGAGCAGTACCGGCGTCCCCGGGGTGGTCGCGCGCAGCCGGGCGACCCACTTCGCGGCCTCGTGGTAGAGGACGCGGGTGTCGTTCAGGCCGCAGACGGCGAGGATCGCCGGGTAGCGGCGGGCGGTGACGTTCTCGTACGGCGTGTACGACTTCATGTACGCGTACACCTCGGGATCGTGCAGCGGGTCGCCCCACTCCTCCCACTCGGTGACGGTCAGCGGCAGCGACGGATCCAGGATCGAGTTCAGCGCGTCCACGAACGGCACCTGGGCGACCACGCCGGTGAACGCCTCCGGGGCGAGGTTGGCCACCGCGCCCATCAGCAGGCCGCCCGCCGAGCCGCCGCGGGCGACCAGCCGGTCCGGGCTGGTCCAGCCGGACTTGGCCAGGTGGTCCGCGCAGGCGACGAAGTCGGTGAACGTGTTGGTCTTCGTCAACAGCTTGCCATCCAGGTACCAGCGGCGGCCCAGCTCGCCGCCGCCGCGGATGTGCGCGATCGCGTAGACCACGCCCCGGTCCAGCAGCGAGAGCCGGGCGATGGAGAACCGCGGGTCCTGCGATGACTCGTACGCGCCGTAGCCGTACAGCACGCACGCGGCCGAGCCGTCGCGGGCGGTGCCGCGCCGGCAGACCAGCGAAACGGGCACCCGGGTGCCGTCCGCCGCGGTCGCGAACTCGCGGTGCTGCTCGAACTCGCCCGGGTCGTACCCGCCGAGCACCGGCGTCTGCTTGCGCAGCAGCAGTTCGCCGGTGTCCAGGTCGCAGTCGTAGACCGAGTCGGGGGTGACCAGCGAGGCGTAGCGGAGCCGGAACCGGGCCGTCTCGTACTCCGGGTTGGCGTCCGCGGTGACCGTGTAGATCGGCTCCGGGAACGCGAGGTTGTACGGCTCCCGGCCGCCGTGGCGGAGCACCCGCAGGCCGGTCAGTCCGTCCTGGCGCAGGCTCACCACGAGGTGCCCGGCCAGCGCGTCGACCCGCAGCAGCCGGACGCCCGGCTGGTGCGGCAGCACCGGCGTCCACTCGCCCGGCGCCGTGTCCGGGGTGGACGCCAGCGCGAAGTCCTCGGCGTCGTCGTTGTGCAGGACGAGGAACCGGTCACCCTGGTGCTCGACGCTGTATTCCACGCCGGTGCGGCGGGCGGCGACCAGCGCCGGCTCGCCCAGCGGCTGATCCGCCGGCATGTACCGCACCTCGGTGGTGATCTTGCTCCGGATGTCGATCAGGATGAACCGCCCCGACCGGGTCAGGTCGACGCCGACCCAGAACCGCTCGTCCGGCTCCTCGAACACCAGCTGGTCGTCGCCGGCCGGGGTGCCGACGACGTGCCGCCACACCCGGTGCGGCCGCCACGCCTCGTCCACGGTCAGGTAGAACAGCACCGAGCCGTCCGCCGACCAGGCGGTGCCGTAGAACGTGCCGGGCACCTCGTCCGGGAGCACCTCGCCGGTGTCCAGGTTCTTGATCCGCAGCGTGAACCGCTCGGCGCCGGCGAAGTCGGTCGAGTACGCCAGCAGCCGGCCGTCCGGGCTCACGTCGAACGTGCCGAGCGAGAGGAACTCGCTGTCGCCGGCCAGCACGTTGCCGTCCAGCAGGATCTGCTCGCCGTCCAGCGGCCGGCCGTCGGCGGTGCGCGGCGGGTCGGCCTCCCCGTCCGCCACCGCCCGCCGGCACTGGATGCCGTACTGCCTGCCCTCCTCGGTGCGCCGGTAGTACCAGTAACCGCCGCGCCGCGCGGGCACCGACAGATCCGTCTGCTGGGTGCGCGCCGAGATCTCGCCGTACACCTGCTCGCGCAACCGCGCCTGACCCGCGGTCGCCGCCTCGGTGTACTCGTTCTCCGCGGTCAGGTACGGGATCGTGTCCGGGTCGTCCTTGTTCTGCAGCCACGCGTACGGGTCCAGCACCGTGTCGCCATGATGGCTCCGCTCGGTCGGAATGATCTTCGCAATCGGCGGCTGCGGGCCAGTCATGACAGTGCCGCTCCCTCTGCTGTCTCGGACACGCCGCCGGTCAGTATCCCTGCAGGAGGGATCGGAATTCAGCGGTTATGCCCTGGGCAGGATCAGCGGCATCGCACGACCGGCCCGCCGGGCCTACCGGCCGGGCCTGCTGTACTGGTACCACCACCGGCCGCTGTCCGGCAGACCCGGCGCGCCGCCGGTGGTCGCCGTGGGGTCGTCCGGCGAGGGTTGCCAGGACGGCGCCATGCCTTGGTCGGCGCGGCCGGTGCCGAACCGGTCGAGGCCGGCGCGGTTCGCCGCCGCGTCGACCCTGACCGCCGCAGCGGCCGGCCCACCGGCCGGCACACCGGCCGGCATGGCCGACCGGACCGCGGTGACCCCCGATGCCGTCACCCCCGCCGCGGCCAACCCTGCAACCCATCGCCGTGCCCGCACGTCGCCTCCATCCTGTACGCCGCCCCGCCGGGCCCGGACGGCCCACCGATGTACGCGCTGGCGGAACGATCTCAGCGGGCGGCTTCAAACCGCTTGCAGATCGCTTCCAGTTCGGGCACTCACCGCTGACCGCCCGGTGAACCCGGTCAGCCCGGTGAACCCGGTCAGCCTGGTCGGCCCGGTGAACCGGGTGGGCCTGGTGGGCCCGGCCGGCGTGGCCGGCCCGGTCGTCGGGCGCGGACCAGCAGCCGGCCGGCCGCGCCGACCGCGAGCACGGCCAGCCCCGCCAGCACCGAGCCGACGGGAAGCGTGCCGACCAACGCCAGGCAGCCGGCGGCGCCGAGCACGTTCAGTGCCCGCGGCCAGCGCCGGTCCGCGGCCGGCTGGGTGAATGCGGCGGCGTTCGCGATCGCGTAGTAGCACAGCACGCCGAACGAGGAGAACCCGATGGCCGAGCGCAGGTCGGCGGCCAGCACCAGGCCGCTGACCACGCACGCCAGCGCGATCTCGGCGTGGTGCGGGACGCGGTAGCGCGGGTGCACGGCGGCCAGCCAGCCCGGCAGGTCGCGGTTGCGGGCCATGGCCAGCGCCGTGCGGCCGACGCCGGCGATCAGCGCCAGCAGCGCGCCGAGGCTGGCCAGGGCGGCGCCGACCCGCACCACCGGGGCGATCGAGCCGGCCCCCGCGGCGTGCCCGGCCGCGGCCAGCGGCGCCGGGCTGGCCGCGAGCACCTCCGGACCGCCGGCCAGCAGCGCGGACACCCCGACGATGAGGTACACAGCCACCGCGAGCAGCAGCGCGAGCGGGATCGCCCGCGGGATCGTCCGGCGCGGGTCGCGCACCTCCTCACCCATCGTGGCGATCCGGGCGTAGCCGGCGAACGCGAAGAACAGCAGCCCGGCCGACTGCAGCACCCCGTAGGCCCCGCCGGCGCGCAGCCCGGCCCAGCCGCCCAGGTTGCCGGCGCTGGCCCCGCCGGCGATCCAGATCCCGCCG
>JBBWZH010000272.1:0-17994 GCA_039648995.1 Mycobacteriales bacterium | reverse complement strand
GCCCCGGACCAGCGTTGAACCGGGGCGCGTCAGGCGGACCGCCGGCGCCTGCCTAGCCTGTACGGATGCGACGCTTCGACGACGAGGACCTCACCGGCGCGGAGTTCCGCGAGTGCGACCTGAGTAGGGCGCGGCTGGTCGGCGTGGTCATGCAGGACGCCGAGATCGACGGCCTGGTCACCAACCTGGTGGTCAATGGGGTCGAGGTCATGCCCTACGTCGAGGCCGAGCTCGACCGCCGGCACCCGGTGCGGCTGCTGATCCGGTCCGACGAGCCGGCCGACCTGCGGGCGGCCTGGCGGCAGCTGCGGGAGGACTGGGCCGCGACCGCCGAGCGGGTCCGGTCCATGCCCGAGGGCAGCGAGCATCGCGGCGTCGACGGCGAGTGGTCGATGGTCGAGACCCTGCGTCACCTCGTCTTCGTGCACGACTCGTGGTTCCGGCGCTGCGTGCTCGGGCTGACCGAGCCGTTCACGGCCATGGGTCTGGCATCGCCGTTCGTGCCCGACCAGGAGGAGCAGGGGCTCGACCGGTCCGCCCGGCCGAGCCTCGACGACGTGCTCGGCGTGCGCGACCGGCAGGCCTCGGAGATCGAGGCGTGGCTGGCCGAGGTCACGCCCGAGCAGCTCGCGCAGACCGCGCCGGTGCCCGACGGCGACGGGTGGCCCCCGTACGCCAGGGGGCGGCGGGTACGGCAGTGCCTCGGCACCGTCCTCAACGAGGGGTGGGCCCACCACGGTTTCTGCGTGCGCGACCTGGACAAGCTGTCGGGTCAGGAGGCTCCGCGGTCCCAGCGATGACAGGAGGTGATACCTCCGCGGGGCACCAACCCGGAACCTGCGGCACCAGCTGCGCTGGTCGGGCCGGCGACGACGCCACCAACACCGCGCCCGAACCAGCCACCACCGGCGATGCCACCCAACAATGAAAGATCACGAACTACGACTGGAGCACTGGCCCGGCGGACCGGACGGACCGAGGCGCCGCCCGCGCGGGTGGCGGTCGCCCACCCGCACCCGCGGCGCTCCCAGGGGCGGGGTCACGGCCCGAGAATGCGTGCTTTCTGCTGGTCGAACTCGGCTTCGGTGAGCACGCCGCGCGTCTTCAGCTCGGCCAGCTCGGTCAACTGCGCCAGCCTGCTCGACACGTCGTCGGCGGCGGTCGGACGCTCCACGGCCGGCGCGGGCCGCTGCTCGTAGTCCGTCTGCTGCGCGGCCCACCGGCCGGCCTGCCGGCGGGCGACGCGGTTGGACACGGCGGTCGCGGTCCCGGCGACGACCGCCGTGCGCGCGACCCCGCGGATCAGACCTGGCATGGTCCACTCCTTCCTCGGCCTGCCCGGGCCGTATCCGGGCGTGGTGGACGTGCGGCGCCGCGGTGCGTCACCGCCGGCTGCTGCCGTTCGGGGTGCTGCCGCGTGCGGCGCTGCCGTGGGCGGCGCCGGTCTCGGCGTCCGCCGCGTCGGCGGCGTCCAGCGCGGCGAGCAGCGCCTGCACCGGGATGCGCCCGCTGGCGACGAGCTGACCGCCGCTGTGGCGCAGCGCGACGGCGAGCGGCGCGGCCCACACGTTCTCGTACACGAGGATCGCCGCGCTGGTGCCCGGCTCCAGGACGCGGCCGGCCTCGTCGATGTCGCCGTCGTCGACCAGCCCGGACGATGACCCTTCGAAGATCGCCAGGTAGAGCTTGCTCTCGACGTCCAGGTCGGTCAGCGCCACCGCGGTGACCGAGCCGTCCAGCAGCTTCCGGACGAAGACCAGGTCGAGGATCCGGATGATGCCGCGGTCGACCAGGTTGGCCAGCAGCGGCAGGCCCTTGCCGGTCATCTTCGTACCCGGGAACTCGACGATCAGGAAGTCGATAGGGCCCATCTGCTCGACGTCGCTCATCCTGCTCCTCCCGTCTGTCGTCGGGGCCGGCTGTCGTGCTGCCCGCGCGGCCCGCGGTCCGGGTCCACGATCGCCGGCCGGCCCGTGGCCGCGCGTCATCCACCGTGGATGACCGGGCCGCGCCGGGCCCGGCGCACCGGGCAAGTCATCCGGCCCGGATGACGCTGCCGTCCCGGGTGCCGGCCACCGTGATCACCGCGTACGTCCCGGACCGGTACGGCGGCGGCGGGCGTCCGCACCGAGGCGATGGAGGTGTGCTGTGAGCACGATGGACGTGCCGGCGGACGAGCCGGGCATGGTGGCCGGACGGGCCGAGCAGGCGGTCGTACGGGCCAGACCCCGCTCCGCGTACGTGTCCTGGGTGGCGCTGGCGCTGATGACCACGAGTTCGGTGGCGAGCCTCCGCCCGTCGCCGACGATGGCGGTCTACGGGCTGGCCTGCGTGTTCCTCTACCTGGTGCCGGCGTTGGTGTTCCTGCTGCCGACCTCGCTGGTCTCCGCGGAGCTCGCGTCGGGCTGGAACGGCGGCGTCTACAAATGGGTCAGCCAGGGCATCTCGAAGCCGGCCGGCTTCCTGGCGGTCTGGTGCCAGTTCGCCATGACGATCTTCTACTACCCGAGCCTGCTCGGGTACGTGGCCAGCACGCTGGCCTACGTGTTCAATCCGGACCTGGCGTCCAGCGGGTTATGGACCGCCGCGGTGATCATGGTGTGCTACTGGACCGGGGTCTGGGTCTCCGCCCAGGGCACCAAGTCCGTCGCCGGGCTGGCCAGCGGCGGGCTGGTCATCGGCACGCTGATCCCGGGCGTGGTGCTGGTGGCGCTCGGCGTCGTGTTCCTCGGCCAGGGCCACCCGTCGGCCGCGCCGATGGACGCCGGCCACCTGCTGCCGGCCTGGGCGGGCCTGGCGAGCCTGGTGCTGATCGTGAACAACTTCCTGTCGTACTCGGGCATGGAGATGAACGCGGTGCACGTGTCCTCGCTGCGCAATCCGGCCAAGGAGTTCCCGCGGTCGATGTTCGTCTCGATGGGGCTGGTGCTGATGATCTTCATCCTGCCGGCACTCGCGATCAGCTGGGTGGTGCCGGGCGACCAGCTGTCGCTGACCGCCGGGGTCATGCAGGCGTTCGACGCGGTGTTCGCCCAGTTCGGCACCCAGTGGCTGACCCCGATCGTCGGGATCATGCTGGTGGCCGCGTCGCTCGGCGGGATGCTCACCTGGCTCGCCGGTCCGTCCCGCGGGCTGCTGCTGATCTCGAAGGAGGAGGGCTACCTGCCGCCGTTCCTGCAGCGGCTGAACAAGCACGGCGTGCAGCGGAACATCCTGGTCACCCAGGGCGTGGTCACCACATTCATCGCGCTGCTCTACGCGTTCATCCCGGACGTGTCCAGCACGTACTGGATCTTCTCGGTGATCACCACGCAGGTCTACCTGATCATGTACCTGCTGATGTTCGTCGCCGCGGCGCGGCTGCGCCGGCGGCAGCCGGACCACCCGCGCGGCTACCGGGCACCGATGCTGATCGGCCTGTGTGGGGTCGGCTTCACCGCGTCGCTGGCCGCGCTGCTGATCGGCTTCGTGCCGCCGTCGCAGTTCGGCTCCGGCGGGGTCGGCAGCTACCTGGCGATCGTCGCCGGCGGCGCGCTCGGCCTCGGGCTGCTGGTGCCGTACGTGTTCTACCGGCTGCGCAAGCCGTCCTGGAAGCTGCCTGACGTCCCGGACGCGGCAGGCGCAGTGGGCGGAGCGGCGGCATGACCGCGCTACCCGGCGGCCTCCTGCGCTCCGCTCCTCGCTCGCTGGGGCTCGCTGCGATGCTCACTCCGGAGGCCGCCTCATGACCGCCGACCGCCCGGTCAGCACGCGCTGGATCGTGCTGGTCGTCGACGTGGTGCTGCTGCTGCTCGTGGTGATCGGGCTGGCGGTCTACCGCTCGGGCTCGGCCAGCAGCGTGGCGCTGGCCAAGGCGGACCAACTGGCCGCCACGCTCGGCGCGGCCGGCCTGCCGGTGCCCGCCCGGGACCAGATCGTGCGGGTGCTCGGCGAGGACGGCGGCGCCGCATGCGCGGACCCGGGCGGCGCGCTGTCCAGGGCGGTGCTGAACAGCCATCTCAGCAACGGGGCAGGCGGCCCGGGCAGCCGGCCGGTGATCGCCGCGGGGCGGCTCGTGCAGGGGGAGAAGCTGGTGCTCTCCGTCTACTGCCCCGACCAGCTGGCCGGCTTCACCCGGTACGTCGACGGGCTGAAGTACAGCGATGTGATCAAGAGCTGATCCGGCCAGGGGCGGACCGGCGCCGAATAGGCGGCGCCGGCCCGCTCCATCGTCCCACGACGGTCCGCGACGCTGCCCCGCACGTTCGGTCAGGAAACCGCGCGCAGTTCGTGGCTGGTGTTGTTCAACCGCCGCGCGCCGGTGGGGGTGACCGCCACGATGTCCTCGATCCGCACGCCGAACCGGCCGGGCAGGTAGATGCCCGGCTCGATGGAGAAGCACATGCCGGCCAGCAGCGGCTGCTTCTCGCCGGCGACCAGGTACGGCGGCTCGTGGGTGGTCACGCCGATGCCGTGGCCGGTGCGGTGGATGAACTGCGCGCCGTACCCGGCGTCCGTGATGACGTCGCGGGCCACCCGGTCGATGTCCTGGCACCGCACGCCCACCGCGACCGCCTTGAACGCGGCCTGCTGGGCCTGCCGCACCACGTCGTGCACCTCCTGCACCTGCGCCGTCGGCTCGCCGACGATGACCGTACGGGTGGTGTCCGAGCCGTAGCCGCCGCGCAGGCCGCCGAAGTCCAGCACCACGGCCTCGCCGGGCCGGATCACCCGCGGGCCGGCCTGGTGGTGCGGGTTGGCTCCGTTCGGTCCGGAGCCGACGACGGTGAAGTCGACCTGCTCGTGCCCGTGCCGGCGCAGCAGCGCGGCCAGGTCGGCCGCGACCTCGGACTCCCGGCGCGCGGCGAACGGCATCGCCACTATCTGCTCGTACGCCGCGTCAGCGGCCGCGCCGGCCGCGCTCAGCCGGTCCAGCTCGACCTGATCCTTGACGGCGCGCAGCATGGGCAGGCACTCGGTCAGTGACCGGTAGGTGCCGCCGGGGCGCGCCCGGCTCAGCCCGATCAGGTGCGCCGACCACATGGCGTCCGACACGCCGTAGCGGCCGCCGGACGGCAGCAGTCCGCCCGCGAGCTGATACGGGTCGGCGGCGTCGGTCCAGCTCAGCAGCGTGACCGCGCCGACGCCCGGGGCCGCCTCGGCGTCCGGCTGTTCCAGCTCCGGCACGATCAGCGTCGGCGCGGTGCCGGCGGCGAGCACGAGCAGGGTCAGCCGCTCGGTCAGCGCGGTCGGCCGGTAGCCGGTCAGCCAGACCAGGTCGGGGCCGGGAGAGACCAGGAGCCCGGCCAGGCCCGCGACATACGCCTCCTGGGCCGCCCGGGCCATTCGGATGTCGTAGTCGGCGCAGCTGAACTGTCCGGGTGCTGACATGGTGGCCTCCTGGTGGCGTGGTCGGGGCGGTGCTGGCCGCACGATCGTCCGGCCCGGCCGGGCGCTGCCGCGTCATCCGCGGTGGGCGGGTACGCCGGGCCAGGCGCCCGGCGGCGCCGGTCAGCGCCCCCGCCGGTCGGGTGCGGCACCCCGCGCGGCGACCGCCGTCCCGCCCGCCAGCCGGCGCCCACCTCCCCCGCCGGAACCCGCCCGCGACCGCCAGGTGATCGCATCGGCAGCCTCCCTGGCGTGGGTCGTACGCGGGTCGCGCCGGCGCGGGATCCGGCTGGTGTCGATGCTGTCCGGGCCGGCCGGGCCGGGCCTCATGCGTGGCGGATGACAGGGATCCGGCCCGGCCCGGCGGCCACACCTGTCGATGGCCGGCGCTGTCGGGTCGGGGGATGTGCCGGGACCGTCCAGATTCGACCCTCGTACTGACCCTCGACCGCGTCGAGGTGGGTCGCGCCGTACCGGACGGCCGTGCCTGTCGAGCGAAGGGAAGAGACTGGTGGCTCTCGATGGCTGGTCCTTTGCGCACCTGCCGCCCGAGCGGGCGGCGGGTGGTCAGGACGACCGGGGGCACGGCACCGGCCAGCAGGCCGACGGCGGCCGGCCGGGCGGCTGGACGAGCGGCCGGCTGAGCGGGCAGCTGATCGCCCGGCGGTACCGGCTGCGCGGCCGGCTGGGTTCCGGCGGCATGGGCGTGGTGTGGCGTGCCGACGACGAGATCCTGCGCCGGCCGGTCGCGGTCAAGGAGGTCAGCGCCGAGGACGTCGCCGAGGACGCGTTCCGCCTTGTACTCAACGAGGCGCGCGCCGCGGCCCAGATCGACCACCCCGGCGTCGTCCGGGTGTACGACATTGTGGCCGACGAGCGGCCGTGGCTGGTGATGGAGCTACTCGGAGGCCGCACGCTCGCCGAGCTCATGCGCTCGCACGGCCCGGTGCTGACGACGACCGCGGCGACCATCGGGATGCGGCTGGCGGAGGCGTTGCAGGCGATCCACCGGGCCGGTCTGGTGCACGGCGACGTCAAGCCGGGCAACGTGCAGGTCTGCGACGGCGACCGGGTGGTGCTCACCGACTTCGGCATCGCCTCGGTGATCGGCCAGCCGGTGGCGGCGCCCGAGATGATCGTGGGCAGCCCGGCGTACATGTCGCCGGAGCGGGTGCACGGGACCGAGATGGGCCCGCCGGCCGACGTGTTCTCGCTCGGCGCGACGCTGTACGCGGCGGTCGAGGGCCGGCCGCCGTTCGACAACAGCTCGCCGGCGGCCAGTATCGCCGCGGTGCTGCACGACCCGCCGCGGCCGGCCGAGCGGGTGGGTCCGCTGTGGCCGATCATCCAGGCGATGCTGGTCAAGGAGCCGCGCCGGCGGATGGAGCTGGAGCAGGTGTGGCTCGCGCTGCAGGCGGTGTCGGCGCGGCACCGGTCGGGCGGCGAGACCGGCGAGCGCGGGTCGCGGCGTGCCGTGGCGGGCAGCCGGGGCCGGCCGGCCACCGGCGGCGACCGGTGACGGGGGAGCGGGACGACACGGTGCGGCTGCCGGCGGGACCTTACGGTGCGGCCGGGCGGCGATCTGAGCACCAGATCACGGCGCGCCTACGGGCAGATGAGCTGCCGCGGCTTACGATCCTGCCGCGGACGGCACAGCGGCCGTCGGGGCAGTGGTCAGGCGGCTCGTTCGTCGAGCGCCTCCACGAGGTACGCCGGAGATGGCTGTTGCGCCGGTACGACCAGCGCGCGGCCTGGATCCGGGAAGCGCGCAGTTGCCCCACGGTCGAGGCGCTGGCCCGGCAGCTACGCGATCAGTAGGGCAGCGGTTCCGCGTTCAGTTGTAGGTGGACGGTGCGGGGCTCAGCTGTGCTGGGCGTGTTGGGCCAGCCGGAGCGCCAGCTCGACCCGGGATGACACCTCCAGCTTCTGGAAGATGTGCCGCAGGTGGAAGGCGACCGTGTGCGGCGACAGGAACATCCGCGCCGCCACCTGCCGGTTGGTCAAGCCCGCCGCGACCAGATCCGCCACCGCCTGCTCGGTGCCGGTCAGGCTCGCCCATCCGGAGGCCGGGCCGTCGGTACGGCTCCAGTGCCGCCGCCGGATCCCGAGCCGGCGCAGCCGGCCGCGTACCCGGGCGACGTCCCGCAGCGCGCCGGTCGCCTCGTAGCCGGCCAGCGCCTCGTTCATGTTGCCGATGGCCTCATCCCGGTCCGCCTGGGCGCCGAGGCCGGTGATGAGCACGCCGAGGTCCTCCCAGGCCGAGGCCCGGGCCCACGGGTCGCGGTAGATCTGGGCCGCGTTCCGCAGCTCGGTCGTGGATTCGGTCAGCAGCCCGCTGGCGTGCGCCGCGGCCGCCTGCAGCTCGACGTTGTCCTCGTAGCTCGCACTGAGCAGCTCCGCGCAGGCGGCCACCCCCCGCGCGCGCCGGTCGTCACCCGCCGCCAGCCCGTTGCGGACCAGCCAGCCGGCCGCGACGGGTTCCTTGGACACCAGCAGCCGCAGCGCCTCGGGATCGTCGTACAGCGGGCGGAGCCGGTCCATCGCCCAGCCCGCGTTGGCCTGCGCCGCGGCCAGCTGGCCCTCCAGCCAGAGCACGCACAGCGCCGCGACCTCGCCGGCGTTGCGCAGGTGCAGCCGGCAGCGCTCGATGTACTCGGTGGCCCGCGCGAGGTCACCGCGACGCAGCGCCACGGTGGCGAGCGTCGACAGCGCGAGCGGCAGCTGTAGCTCGCGCTCCAGCTGCTCGGCGTCGGCCAGCCCCAGCAACGCCTCGGCCACCGCCTCGTCCACCCGGCCGGCGGCCAGGTGCAGGCGGGACCTGATGTTGGCGGCCATCGCGGCCGGCAGCCGCTTGGCGAACAGGCCGCCGGGTTCGGCGGACGGCTCCCGGCGGCGGCCGGCGCGGCTCTCGGCACGGGCCGAAGACCGGTCCCGCCGGGGAAGATGGATGCCCGACTCCTCGTCGGTGAACTCGTCGAGCTCGTCGTCGTCCTCCTCGTCGCCTTCGCGGTCGTCCTCCGCCGGGTCGTCCGCCGCCGGGTCGAGCCCGTCCGGGTCGAGCCCGTCCGGGTCGGCGGGTGTCGTGTCGGCCGAGCCGGGACCGGCGGGTTCGGGTATGGACCAGTCGTCGGTGGGCAGCGGCGGCCAGTCCCAGGGCGGCGCGGCGGGTTGCGGCGGCCGGTACTGCCGGCTCTCCCAGATGCCCGACCCGGCAGCCGGCGGTGGCGTGGCCGGCGGCGGGTTGTCCTCGGTCTGCCTACCGGCCCGCGCGTCGAGCTCCCGCCCGGCGCCGCCCATCCCGTCGACCGAGGCCTGGCCCATCGCGTCCGGTTGCCGGTTGGCAAGCTGCCGGAGCCGGTCCGGCAGGTCGGACGAGGTGAGCCGGGCCCGGTCGCCGACGATGTCGACGGCGGCGTAGTCCCGCAGCCCGAGCGCCAGGTGGGTCACCAGCAGCGGGTTCCCGCCAGCCCCCGCGGCCAGCGACATGAGGTCCGGATCGGGCTCGGCACCCAGCAGGTCGCCCAGCAGCGCGGCGGTGGCGTCGTCGGACAGCGGCCCGAGCCGGATCCGGCGGGCTCCGTTCGTGGCCAGCGCCTCGAACAGCTCCTCGACCTCCGGGTTGCCCTCGTCGGTACGCCGGGCCAGCAACCAGGCGAGCCGCCGGGCCGGCAGCCGCCCGGCGGTGCCGCGCAGCCGGCTCGCGGTGTCCGCGTCGGCGAGGTGCAGGTCGTCGACGGTCAGCACCACCCCGCCGGCGGGATCGCGCAGCCGGCGGATCAGATCGTCCACCCACCGCTGTTCGGCGGCATCGAGGTCGGTGCAGGCCGGGCCGGTGCAGAGCGCCGCGTGATCGAGGGCCGTCAGCAACGGGAGCAGCGGCACCAGGTCGCCGAATTCGGCGATGCCGCACCGGATCAGCGAGAACCCGCTCGCCTCGGCCAACGCGGCGCCTTCGGCGAGCAGCCGGGTCTTACCGGTTCCGGTCGCGCCTTCGATCAGTGCGATGCCGGCGCGCCGGCCCGCCGTCGCCAGTAGTTCGTCCACCGCCTGCAACTCATGGGCCCGACCCCGGAGGTGTGGCGTGGTTCGCATATCCAACCGTGGGTAGTGGGTGGGACGCCAGCGTTCCCCGCTCGCAGTTCCATCGCCGCTACTTTCGGTCGATTCCACGGACGCTCCGATCTGTAATCCCCATTCGCAGTTGAGCCGCGCTACTCTCAGCCGATTCCATGGGCGCTCCGGTCGTCGATTGCGGGGCGTAGTTCCACCAGCTTGCACAAGACTGCCGAATTTGACCCGATCCGGCATCCCCTAGACGTTTGGTATCTGCGGCTAGTGGGTATGCGCTGGAGCTGTCCGTTCGTCCGGGCGACAACCCGAGGCAACCACAAGCACCCCGCCTGACCTGGGGCGATCCGGCCATCCTGGCCCTTCCGGCGCCTTACGAGAGGTCGTGTGCGGCCTACGGAAGCAGAAGCGGGCGTACACATGGGATCCAAGGAATTCACGTGTCCGCGGGGTCTCCAGCACCGTCGGCCGACCGGTCGCGGCCCAGCCGACCGGCACGCCGGGGCGCTCGCCGGATCGTCTGCGACCGGTTGACCCCTGGCATCGCGGGGCAAAGCCGCGGCCGAGCGCGGCCCGCCGGGGGTCCGTCCGGCCCGTCGGACGGCAGTGGATCCAGTCAGCACCGAGACGCTGTCCCGGCCAGATCGTCGCTGAGCCGGGCCGGGGGATCGCGACCGCCGTGGTGTTCACGAATACCCGGGCGTGAGCGCGGTGAGGGGGCGGCGCGACCGTGCGCAATTCCCACCGTCCCGACGCTAGTTAGCGGGCTGGAGCCGAACGTCATCCGCCGCGAATGACCCCGCTCCGCGCGCCACCTCGATGCCGGGCCCGCTCGGGAGCCGGCGGCTCATTCGCGGCGAGTGATGCCGTAGCCAGCTTCCGGAGTTCACCTTTGGGCGACGGCTCGCGAAGGGCGACAGCGGATGGAGGCGACGCGATGACTTCGGCCTACCCGGGCGGAGAATCCGACATCGTGCCGGAGGTCGAGGCCGGTCGGCTCTGGGCCGGAGGCCTCGCGGTCGGCCTCGTCGCGGCGCTGATCGCCACCGCGGGAGTGGTCATCGCCCGCGGCGTCTTCCACGTGCCGGTCCTCGCTCCGCGGGGCGACGGGACGTGGGGCGGCGTGGACACCGCGAAGTACGCGGCGGCCGCGGCGCTCGCCGCGCTGGCCGCCACCGGGGTCATGCACCTGCTGCTGTTCACACCACGACCCAGGCGGTTCTTCGTCTGGATCATGGTTCTGGTCACGGCCGTCGCCGCCCTGGTGCCGTTCTCGGTCGGCGTCGGGGCGGCGGCGGTCGCCACTGCCCTCATCAACCTCACCCTCGGTGCCGCGATCGGGTCGCTGACCAGCGGCGTCGCCGCCGGTGCCGTGAAGCTCCGGCCTGCCACGGCGGATCCCGGCCAGCAACCACCGCCCGTTCCCGGGCAGGCGTCCTGGTAGCCGCGGGTTCAGCCGGCGGGCGGCGGGCGGGTGGCGAGCAGTTGGACGACCGCGACGCAGCCCAGCACCGCGACGGTCAGCCACAGCACGAGCGTCGGCGTCCGGTACCGCCGCAGCAGCAGGACCACCAGCGCGGCCGCCAGCACCAGGGCCCGCAGCACGCGCGCCCGCGGCGCCGTCCAGTCGGCGGCGGCTTCCAGCCGCAGGTTCAGCGCCGCCATGCCGCGCCTGGCCTGGACGAAGCCCCGGGCCAGCCACCGGCGGATGGTCACCGCGGTGACCGAAGGGCCGGTCAGGAAGCCGCCCGCGGCGACCAGCAGGCCGATCAGGAACGCGGCGCGGACGGCCTCGCGCAGGTAGCGGACGACCGTGTCGAGGACAGTGGCGGCGGCGTCCCGCGGCAGTATGCCCGGCGGCACCCCGTCCAGATAGGCACGGCGGGCCAGGGCGAGCGCGATGGCCGCCGCCAGCATCGTCAGCGCGACCCCGGCACCCGTGGCGATGAACGCCCGCCGGTGGTCGCGCGCGGCGTAGATGCCCAGACCGGCCATCCCGACCAGGACGAACGGCAGCCAGAGCCCGGCCTTGTCGAGCAGCTTGTACCCGCGTTGCACTTTGCCGACGTCGGCGGATTCGAAGATGGTGAACGTGGCGTTCACCTCCGGGATCCGGCTGGCGAGCTGGAAGCCGCTGGCCACGAGCCGTTGCTTGACGACGGTCAGGAAGGCCGCGATGTCGAGCTTGACCGCGTTGTCCTCGACGACGACCCCACCGCCGGTCTGCCCGCTCAGCGCGGTGACGAGCTGCTCGTGCGCGGTGCGGTTCGCGTCCACCCACGCCTTGGCGAACAGGTCGCTCTGGACGACCTTGCGGACCTGGTCCTGGGTGAACGACCGGACGCCGTTGGCCACCGGGACGGCGAGTGCCTGCAGGCTCTCGGCGAGGCGGGGCGGCAGCGATCCCGCGCCGGCCAGGGCCGCGAACGTCTGCCGGGTCAGGCCCTGCACGTCGACGTACCGGAAGACGAGGTCGGTGATGTCCGCGGTGATCGCCTGCTGGACGGCCGGGTCGCTGGCCAGCGGTGCCACCGTGTTCACGTAGCGGTCGGTGTCGCCCACCTCGCCGCGGGCCCACACCGCGACGACGGAGAACGGGGCGAACACGCAGGCGATCATGATCAGCACGGCGGCCACGGCGGTGCGCCCCCAGCGCCGCGGCCACCCCGGCCGCGGCACGGCGGGCGGGGTGGCGCGGCCGCCCGCCGCGGCGCGCAGGCGCGCCACGTCGGCGCGCAGCCGGTCGAGCTCGGCCCGCTCGTCCGGGCCCAGAGCGCCGGTGTGACCGGGCGGCGCGGTCACGAGGTGGCCTCCGCAGTGAGCATCGCAGCGGGCCCCGGCGGGTGAGGAGCGGAGCGGAGGAGGCCGCCGTGCGGCGCGGTCATGCCGGCGGCCCGGTCCGGTTGTGGACGGCCGCGGTGTCCGTCATGTCCGCGGGAGGTCGGCGTAGCGGTTCAGGAAGCTGGCCTCGGCGAGAGCGAGCGCGGCGATCTCGTTGGGGTCGACGCTCTCGTTGGGCGCGTGGATCAGGGCCAGCGGCTCCTCCACCCCGATCAGCATGATTTCCGCCTCGGGGTAGGTCTCGGCGAACACCGTGCACAGCGGGATCGACCCACCCTGACCCAGGGCCGCCGGCGGGCGGCCGTAGGCGTCCCGCATCGCGGCGCCGAGCGCGGCGTACGCCGGCCCGTGGGTCGCGGCGCGGAACGGTGCGCCGGCGGCCTCCGGTTCCACCGTGACCCGCACGCCCCACGGCGCGGCATCGAGCAGGTGCGCGGCGAGCGCGCCCTGCGCCCGGACGGCGTCGATGCCGACGGGGACGCGCAGGTTGAGCCGGGCACTGGCGCGCGGCTGGATGGCGGCGGCCGAGCCGATGACCGGGGGGCAGTCGATGCCGAGAACGGTGACCGCGGGACGGGCCCAGACCATGTCCGCGACCGTCCCCCCGCCGAGCAGCCGCACGCCGTCGAGCACGCCCGCGTCGGCGCGGAAGCGGTCTTCGGGGTAGCCCACGCCGTCCCAGACCTGGGTGTTGTCCAGGCCGGTGATCGTGGTGTTGCCCAGGTCGTCGCGCAGGGTGGCGAGCATGCGGATCAGCGCACCGAGCGCGTCGGGCGCGGGCCCGCCGAACATGCCCGAGTGCACCTCGGCAGCCAGCGCCTGGACCGTGACCACGACGTTGGCCAGGCCGCGGAGGCTGACCGTCACCGCCGGCTGCCCCACCGCCACGTTGCCCGTGTCGCAGACCAGGATCGCGTCGGCCCGCAGCAGGTCGGCGTGCCTGGGCACGTAGTCCTCCAGGCCGCCGGTGCCCTGTTCCTCGGAGCCCTCCACGACCAGCTTCAGGTTCACCGGCACGTTGTCGCCGAGGGCACGCAGCGCGGTGAGGTGCATGATGATGTTGCCCTTGCAGTCGGCGCTGCCCCGGCCGTACCACCGACCGTCCACTTCGGTCAGCTCGAACGGGGGCGTCCGCCAGGCCCGCTCGTTCAGCGGCGGCTGGACGTCGTAGTGGGCGTAGAGCAGGACCGTCGGCGCGGCGGGGTCGGCGCACGGCCGGGTGCCGACGACGGCCAGGCTGCCGTCCGCGGTGGGCTCGAGGCGGACGCCCGCGAAGCCGACGCCGGTGAATTTCTCGGCCACCCACTCGGCCGCCCGTTTGCATTCCCGCGGCGGGAACAGCCGCTGGTCGGCGACCGACCTGATCGCGACGAGCTCGGCCAGCTCCGCCCGTGCCCGGCCCATGTTCAGGGCGATCCGCTCCCGCAGGTCCATCTGGCTCATCGCTCCGCGACGGCGCCGGGCGCCCTGTCGTCGAGTGGCCCGCCGTGCCGCCGGGCGGCGGAGACGATCGTGAGAATGCCGAGGACCAGCAGCCACAGCCCGACGAGGACGGTCATCACGAGCACCGTCGGCTGCGGCCAGGCGAGCACCACGACACCGGTGAGCGCCGCGAGACCACCGGTCACCGCGTCGAGACCCCGGTTCCAGCTCCGGTCGGAGACCGCGCGGATGATCTCGATCAGGCCACTGATGAGCCAGAAGAGCCCGACGAGCATCACGAGCGCGGTCATGGTCTGCAGCGGGCGGCGCAGGCACAGCACGCCGGCGACGATCGAGAGCACACCGAGCAGCGCGAACAGGATCCGGGCGACGACCCGGGCGTCGTCCACGGTGACCGACTGGATGATGCGGGCGGCGCCGTACACGAGCAGTTGGATGCCGAGCAGCACCGCGACCACGGCCACGGTCGGGCTGGGCCACAACACCGCCAGCCCGCCGAGCACCGCGGTTGTGCCACCGAGCAGGATCCGCGGCCAGCGGGCCTCCCGCGCGACGGCTCCGCCGGCACGCCCGCCGACCGGGGCGTCGGGTCGGGGGTCGAGCGGCGCCTGGGCTGACCCGTCGAACGCTCCGTACGCCCGCTGTGCTGACATCACGGATTCCTCCGTCCTGACCGTGCGGTGGGCCCGGCCGCCGGCGGCGGCCGGAGTGACGCCCACTCTGCGGACGTCACCGGCCGCCGTCCTCACCCGGCGCGGACGATGTCCGGACCGGCGCCGTCGCGCACAGTCGGGGCACCGCGCGTACCACCTGGCGGAGCGCAGGTCACGAGGTGGGGAGGGGCATGGCAGCCGGCCACGACACCGCGCGGCGCGGCGACCGGTACGCGCTGGTGTTCGCGTTGCTCATCGGCAGCTACCTGACATCCGCCGTGCTCACCGGCCCGCGCGCCCGCGCGCTGACCTTGCCGCTCTACCTGGCCGCGCTGCTCATCGCGCTCCGCCCGGCCCGGCTGCGGCCGCCGGCCGGCCGGTGGCTGCGCTGGACGACGCTCGGCGGGTCGCTGGTCGCCGCGGCCGTGAGCCTGGTCGGCAGCGGGGCCGCCGCGGACGGGCTGGTCGCGCTGTGGCTGGCCGCGATCATGATCGGCACCGTCTGCGTCATCGTCTGGCGCGTGCTGCGGCACGAGGTCGTCACGCTGCAGACCGTCTTCGGCGCGCTCAGCGCCTACCTGCTCATCGGCTTCACGTTCGCCTCCCTGTTCGCCGTGGCCGCCGCCTTCGACTCCCGCCCCTTCTTCGCCGGGGGCCAGCCGGCCGACATCGGCAACCTGCAGTACTTCAGCTTCGTGACGCTGACGACCACCGGGTACGGCGACCTCGTGGCTGCCAGCAACGAGGGCCGGGCGCTCGCCGCCCTGGACGGCCTGCTCGGGCAGATCTTCCTGGTCACGCTCGTCGCCCGGCTGGTGTCGGTGTTCGGCACCGCGCGGCGGCGGCCGCCTGACGGGGAAGGCGCGTCGTGACGGTGGCGGGGCGGGCCGTGGGTCATCCCCGCCGGAGGAGGCCGCCGGCCCACGCCACCCCGACACTCGCCACAACCTGATCACGAGGGAGGCGCGTCCCATGACGACAACGGCCGGCCGTTCGGCGGGGCTCGGCGTGCTGCTGGCCGCGTGCGTGTCCGCGCTCGTCGTCAACGCGAACACCTCCGCGGTCACGATCCTGCTGCCGGCGATCAGCAGCGACGTGGGTGCGCCCGTATCGCAGTTGCAGTGGGCCGTGACCGGCTACCTGCTCGTCGGCGCCGCCGTGATCGTGACGTCCGGCGCGATCGGTGACGTGTTCGGGCGGCGGCGCATGTTCCTGGCCGGCCTCGCGCTCTTCGTCGCCTCCTGCGTCCTGATCGCGCTCTCCGGCAGCGGCGCCGGCGTGATCGGCGGGCGCATGATCCAGGGTGCGGCCGGCTCGACCCTGCTCGCCTGCGGCATGAGCCTCTTGTCGGTCGACTCGTCCGGCGCCGGGCAGATGCGGGCGATCACGCTCTGGGGCGCCGCGTCGGCGGCCGGTGCCGCCGCGGGCCCGCTCGTCGGCGGCGTGCTGGTGGAGGCGACCGGTTGGCAGGGGCTGTTCTGGATCGACGCGGCGATCGCCGCCGCCTGCATCCCGCTGACGTGGCTGACCGTCAAGGAATCCCGGGATCCGAACCGCCCGCGTTCGATCGACCTGCTCGGCACGCTGCTGATCGCGGCCGTGCTCGTCCCGCTCGTACTGGCGCTCAGCGAGGGCGCGAACTGGGGCTGGCTGTCCGCGGCGACGCTCGGCTGCCTGGTGATCTCCGTCCTGAGCGGCGTGGCCTTCGTCGCCGGCGAGCGGCGGGTCGCGGCGCCGCTCGTCGATCTGCGCCTGCTGCGCAACGCCGTGCTGGTCGGCGCGACGCTCGCGATCCTGATCGTCGCGGGCGCGATCAACGCCCTGATGTACGTCCTCAGCCTGTACTTCCAGAATCCGTCGGCGTTCGGGATGAGCGCGCTGCAGACCGGTCTGGCGACGCTGCCCGCGGCGACCGCGATGATCGCGGTCACCCCCGTGATCACTCCGATCGCGATCAAGATCGGCACGCGCTACGCGGTGGCGATCGGGTTCGCTCTCGCGGCGGTCGCCTTCGGGGTCCTGGCGTTCGTGCACTCCACGTGGTCCTACGCGGCGTTCGTGGCCCCGCTGGCCGTGGTCGCGGCGGGGCTCGGGCTCGCCAACGGGCCCGCCTCGTCCGCTTCGACCGCGGCGGTATCACCCGAGGAGGTCGGCCAGGCTTCCGGCATCTCCAACATGGCCCGCTACATCGGTGGCTCGCTCGCGGTGGCCGCCGTGGCGACGGTCTCCACCGCGGTCACCGACGCCCACCGGGCGGCCGGGGCGTCGGCGGCCGACGCGCTGGCCGCCGGTCTCTCCCGGGCGGCGCTCCTGCTGGCGATCATGTGCGCCGCCGGCGTCGCGCTCGCACTCCTGATGGGCCACCGCCGCGACCTGCGGCCGGATGCGGTCCACCGGGCCGCGGCCGCCGCGGCGATCGCGCACACGATCCCGACCGAGCCCGGCTTCGTACCGATCGGGCCACCGTCCCGCGGCGGGGGCGACCTCGCGTAGCCGGGCGGGTTGGTGCTCCGGGGTACGCGGGTGCCGGCGGAGGTCGTCGGTGCGGGTCGGCGTGCCGTAGCGGGTCTGTGCTACGACGGTGCCGTGACCGATAGGTATCAGCATCTCGGGCCGTTCAGCGACATCGTGGACGTGGCCGCCGGGTTCATCGACCGGCCTGCGCCCGCCGAGCGTCGGTTGGACCGGCCGACCGTCCGCAGGCTGCTCGGGTTCGACCGGGACGGTGCGCCGATCGATCCGCGGGTGGAGTCCCGCTGGTCGAGCGACGGCGTTGACGGAGATGAGGTTTCCTGGTCGGTCGGCTACGGCCCGCGTACGCACGCATGGCTGCTGCGCCCGAGCGGCCGCACCGGGGCGCTGCCCGGTGTGCTGGCCCTGCACGGGCACGACGCCTACAAGTTCCACGGCAGGGAGAAGATCGCGGACGGTCCCGGCGGCCCGGTGCCCGAGTTGTCGGCGCTGCGCGGCGAGATGTACGAAGGCCGCGCCTTCGCCAACGAGCTGGCGCGCCGCGGCTTCGCCGTCCTGGTGCCCGACGTCTTCCTCTGGGGCAGCCGACGCTTCGCCACCGACGTCATGCCGACGGCCGCGCCACCGCCGCCGGAGGATCTGTGGATCGCCGAGGAAGGCGTCGGCGACGGCACCGACGTGCGGTGGTACAACCGGCTCGCGGCACGGCACGAGCACGTCATCGCCAAGTACTGCGCGCTGCTGGGCACCAGCCTGGCCGGCATCGTGGCTTACGAGGACCGCGTCGCCGCGGCATATCTGGCCACCCGGTCCGACGTCCGGCCGGATGCGTTGGGCTGCGTCGGTCTGTCCGGTGGCGGCTGCCGGGCCGCGCTGCTGCAGGCGACCTCCCACCAGATCGGCGCGGCCGTCATCGTCGGGATGATGAGCACGCAGCACGCTCTCCTGGACCACCACGTCGCCAATCACACCTGGATGTTCTTCCCGCCGGGCCTGGCTGCGGCGGCCGATTGGCCGGACCTGGCAGCCTGCCGGGCGCCCTCACCGCTGCTGGTGCAGTACCTGCTCGACGACGCGCTGTTCCCGATCGAGGGCATGCGTGCGGCCCACGACCAACTGGGCCGGCGGTACGAACTGGCCGGATCGGCCG
>JBBWZH010000215.1:0-61066 GCA_039648995.1 Mycobacteriales bacterium | reverse complement strand
GCCAGCCCCCCAGATCGCCGCCTGCGCGGCCAGCGGCACGCACGCCCGATGGTCCGGGAAGAACAACTCGTGCTCGATGGCCTGCTGGAACCAGTACCACGACTCCCACATCACGATCTGGTCCGTGCCACGGTCGCCGTGCGCTGCCCCGAGCAGCGCGGCGAGCGCGGCGAACTGGGCCTCGGGAACGGAAACGTTACCGGCCCGATCCAACAGCTCTGTCGGGGGATCAACCGTAGGCAGCACCAGTGCCGGGACCGCCCACGGCATGCAGCCCAGCGTGGCGACTTCGGGCAGCCGCGGCGCCAGCGCGGCCACCGCCTCCTGCCACACCCGCGACCGATCGTCCACGGCCAGGCTGGTGGCCACGATCCGGGACAACGTGTAGAAGGGGTACCCGAGCTGCTCGAACGCCGGCTCCAACGCCGCCACCAACCCGTGGTCGTCACCGGCGTGACCGATCAGCAGGATCCGTATCAGCGCATCTCGGGCCGTGGTGAACAACGGCTCGAGGGTGGCGACATCCCCGCCCCTGACCTCGGCGTCGTCCACGACCACGAGCAGCGGTTCCGGTCCGGCCGTCAGCCGGGCAAGGTCCCGCCGGTCCGGACCGTCGCGCAGCATTCCAGCCACCCAGCCACGGGAACGCATAGCCGCGACGAGTTCCACCCCCAGCCGGGTAGCGCCCTGACCGGACACTGCGGACAGCAGCTGGACGATCCCGTGTGTCGGGCCCTCGCCCTCGCACCACTCCACCAGTTCCGCCAGCTCATCGACACGACCACGTAACGGCAGCGCCGCCCGGCGAGGATCCAGAAGCCCCACCGGTGACCGGGCCGGCGACGGCCGGTCGAACACGGACTCCACAACCCCAACGACCACCCGCTCATACGACCACGCCAACCCCGCTTCCGGGAACTGCCGGTAAGCCGACGCATGCCGCGCGGCGTCGGTCGCGGACGAAACTCGGTTAACGGGACCACGTCCTTGCCGAGTCGATCACGATCTCGATGCCAGACAGGTAGTTCTGGAGGCGGTCGCGTAGCGGCTGGTAAAGGCCGTCACCGCCGGTGAGTGATGCCATCGGCTGCTGACGTACTTGGCGGTCGGGCTGACCCGGCCGAGGTCGCTCCAGTCGCGGCGCATGTGCGGGTTATAGGTGCGGTCGCCGTCGGTGGCGTGGTACCAGATCCAGACGGAGGCGAGGATGCGTTCCCGTTCGTCCCAGGGCAGGTGCTTCGGACGGACGGGACCGACCCCCTGTCACCGACCAACCCCTCCCGCCGGCCACGACCACCGCCACACCCCCAGCGTTGTCAGCAGGTACGTGCACGCCCCGGCGCAGCTACGAGTTCCGGCCCCACGTCGCCGCCGCCTCGTCCTGCAAACCGGCCGCTACCTGCCGGCCCGGGGCCGAGTCCTGGTGCAGAAGACACCCGGGCAGGTTGCGCACCGACACCTCCAACCCCACACCTGCGGCAGGAACCGCCAGAATACCGCCAGGGTCGAATACTCGACCTCCACCAGCTGCCCGCGACTGACATTCACCCAAGGCGAATTTCCGACTATTCGCTGAATGGAATGGAGGTACACCGCCGATATTCCCGATTCGGGCCGCCGTCGAATTGCCAATCTCGGGACCTCGAGTCATCAAGCGTAAATACGGCCGGAAATGAGGTCGGGCAGCTCGCCCGCGGTGCTGGTATCGGCGTGGGCCGGCCAGGGTGGGGACTGGGCCTGTCGTGTGTAGGGATCCGATCAGGTTGGCCAGTCTGGCGCCAGTTGGCGGCGAATTCAGCCGGTGGAAGCATTTGCCTCGACGAGTTCGGTGAATCTCGGAGGGCTTCTTCCAATGGTGGATCTTACGGGGTCGGTCGTTGATTTCGGAAGCCACCATCGCCAGATAGTTCGGGTCGGACGTGATGGGCACCCCTTTCGGGAAGAACTCGCGGACGATCCGGTTGAGGTTCTCGTTGCTGCCGCGTTCCCACGGGGAGTGCGGGTGGGCGAAGTACACCGGCAGGCCGGTCGCGGTGATCGTGGCGTGGCGGGCCATCTCCGCGCCGCAGTCCCAGGTCAGCGACCGGCGGACCCCGGCGGGCAGGCCGCCGGTGGCCGCGATGACGGCCTGCCCGACGGTAAGGGAGTCCCTGCCGGTCAGCGGCACCAGGATGAGAAACCGCGACGTGCGCTCCACCAGGGTCGCGACCGCGCTGGCGCCGTTCTTGCCGATCACCAAGTCGCCCTCCCAGTGCCCGGGCACCGCCCGGCCCCCGGCCTCAGCCGGGCGCTCCTCGATGTAGCGGGGCTCGCGGATCCGCGGTGCAGGCGGCCGGGGCCCGCCGCGGCGGGCGGTACGGCCGCCGCGCAGGCGATCAGCTGCCCGGCCAGGCTCGACACCGGCTGGGCGTAGACCCACTGATAGATCGCCCCGTGCGACACCCGGCAAGCCTGATCGGTGGCGTAGTCGACCGGCAACCGACCCGCGATCGACGCCGGCGACCACCCGCCGCTCAGCAGCCGCCCGACCACCTCCCGCAGCCGGGCCGACCGGTCCACCGCCAACGCCTCCGGCCGACCCCGAGCCCCGGCCGCCGCATCGCCCACGGCCACCGCCCGGTACTCGACACGGCCGCCGTGCCGGGCCACCCCACGACATATCACCGACGGATCACGACCCAACCGCAGCCCGATCTCCTCGAGACGCAAGCCGCCGACCAGTCCACGGGAGATCTCCTCCGATCGGCCAACATCAACATGTCACGCACGGCCAGATCCTGTCCCGCCCAACTTCCAAGATCAAATGCTACGACCGGCTGAGCCCAGGCAGCTGCGTGCCCTATCTCAACGGCGCCCGCCGTCGCGCGGAGCTGCAGGCCTGCCGCGACGTGTGGATCCGCAACCGGATCCTCGACACCGTCGCCGTCCACTGCGGAATTGACGACGACTCAGGCCACTACGAAAGGGGGCCTGAGGCGTGCTCCACTCTCGCGCCGTCGCAACGGCTCGGCCGTCAGGCCCGACCGCTAGAGCGACTTCAGGGTACCTCCCGCCGGATGGTACGGGCTATGTCTCACCGTTGGGGAGCACTTGGCATATGAGACCGGCGGTTATCCGACAACCTGACCACTGCTCGAGTCAGCTATTGTCGTAGGTGTTATCGAGACCGTACTTACGACAGCCCCGACTCTCGAAGCGGATCAGGACGCTATGTCGGATGAGGAAAACGGCCGGATCGCAACTGACGACGACATGCGGACAGCCGATGCCGTATACGTTGAGATCAACGCTATCAAGGTAGCAGATTCGCCGCGTCTGAACGGCGAGAACACCGAACACACGATGGCGCTAGCCGAGTGCGGCGCTCCACTGCCGCCCATTACCGTGCACCATTCGACAATGTGTGTCATTGACGGAGTGCACCGACTCCGGGCCGCCGAGCTACGTGGCGAGGCACAAATTCCGGTGGTGTTCTTCAAGGGCGACGAAGAGGCAGCGTTCGTGTTGGCCGTCGAGGCCAATATCAAGCACGGGATGCCCCTGTCGATCGCTGACCGGCATGCCGCCGCGGCGCGGATCCTGCGGCACCGTCCGGATTGGTCGGATCGGCGGGTCGCGGCATCGACGGGCCTCGCTCCCGACACGGTCGGCGCGGTCCGGCGTTCAACTGTCGAAGCCGGACAGTTGGACGCCCGGCTGGGGCTGGACGGCCGGGTGCGCCCGCTCAACTCGGCGCCGGGCCGGCGGCGCGCGGCCGACATGATCCGCGCCCGGCCGCGCGCGTCGCTGCGCGAGATCGCACGGTCCTGCGGCATCGCCGTGGGCACCGCCCGGGATGTGCGGGAACGGCTGCAACGCGGTGAGGATCCGGTCGTCCGGCGGCCGGCGCGCCGGCTAGCGGGCGCCCGGCTGGAGGTCGCGGATCCGCACCAGGACAGAGCCGCGCCGGCCTCGCGCGACCCGAGGACGCGGCTGACAATTCTCGGCCGGCTGCGTGACGACCCGACGCTCCGGTTCTCCGAGAGCGGCCGGCAACTGCTGCGCTGGCTGCTGCACCACGCGATCGGCGTCGACGACAACACCTGGGTGCCCGACGCCGTGCCGGCGCACTGCGTGGAGCTGATCGTCGACCTCGCCCGCGACTGCGCGGAGGCGTGGCAGGAGCTGGCCGAGCGGCTGGAGCGGCGCGGCGGCAGCGCGGCGATGCGCACCGCCGACTCGGACGGCGACTGACCGCGTCCGCAACCGATCCTGGTCGGCCTCAGTGACCGCGGTCGGTGCTGAGCGTCCTGCAGAAGGGATGACCGTGGCGCCTGAGGCGAGATCCGCCCGTACGCTGCTCGCGGTGGTGACCGGTGTCGCGCGTCGGCATCCGGAACGGGTCGCCGTCCGGGACACCGCCCGGGACGTGACGTACGGCGAGCTGCTCGGACTGGTACGTACGCTGGCGGGCTCGCTCGGTGACTGCCGCGGCGAGCGCATTGGCGTGTGCGCGCACCGATCGGTCGACGCCATCGTCGCGCAGCTGGCGACCTGGACGGCCGGCGGCATCTGTGTTCCCCTCGACCCGGAGTACCCGCTCGGGCGCCTCCGTTCGATGATCGACATCGCCCGGGTCGGCACGGTCCTCACCGGCGACGGCCTCGCGCCTCGGCTGGGCCCGACCGGAGTGACGTGCCTGCCGGTGGCCGGCGGGAGCGGATCGCACCCGAGGGGCGCGGCCGGCGCGGCCGACAGCGATCCAGCGGTCGTGTTCTTCACGTCCGGCACGACCGGTCGACCCAAGGCTGTTCTCGTACCGCACGCCGGGCTCTGGAACCGGATCGTGTGGGGCATCAGGTTCCACCGGCTGGACGGGCGCGACCGGGTGCTGTGGAAGGCGCCGTTCTCCTTCGACGCCTCGCTCGGTGAGATCTACTCGGCGCTCGGCGCGGGCGGCACGGTCGTCGTCGCCCCCGCGGGCAGCGAGCGGGATCCCGCCGAGATCTGCGCCGCGATCACGGCGAACGGTGTCACCGTCGTGCACTCGGTGCCGCCGATGCTGCGGGCTCTCGCGGACGAGCCGTCCTTCGGCGCGTGTCGATCGCTGCGGCACGTGTGGTCCGGCGGCCAGATCCTGTACGAGCGCGACGCGCGGCGGCTGCTCGCGAGGTTGCCCGCGCGCCTGACCAACCAGTACGGGCCCACCGAGGCCTCCGTCAACGCGACCGCCGGTGTCGACGAGCTGACCGGAGATGACAGCCGGCCGATGAGCGTGGGTCGCGCGATCGACGGGATGCGGGCCTACGTGCTGGACGCCGACCTCGGCGAGGTTCCGGTGGGCCGGGTCGGGGAGCTCTGCCTCGGCGGTGTCGGTCTGGCGTACGGCTATGCCGGGGACGCCCGCGCGACCGCTGCCGCGTTCGTACCGGACCACTTGTCCGGGGCGGTGGGCGCCCGGCTCTACCGCACCGGCGACCTCGCGCGCAGGACGAGCGGTGACGCGGTCACGATCGTCGGCCGGGTCGACGACCAGGTGAAGATCCGCGGGTACCGGGTCGAGCCGGAGGAGGTCGCGGCGACGCTGGCCGCGCATCCCGGCGTGGCCGGCGCGGCCGGCGCCGGTCGGTCGCGCACCGGCGGTGACACGACGCTGGTCGCCTTCGTGGTCGCGATCCCCGAGCGGCGGCAGGCGTTCCGCGGCTACCCGCGGGTGGCCTGCGGCGACCGCCTCGCCCCGGCGAGCCTCAACGAGCACGAGACCCGCTTCCTCTTCGAGGACATCTTCGTGCGGAACGCCTACCTGCGGCACGGGCTGGCGCTCGCCGACGGCGACACCGTCGTCGATGTCGGGGCGAACGTCGGCATGTTCATGCTGTTCGCACACTCCCGCGCGCGTCTCGACCGGTACGTGGCGTTCGAGCCGAACCCGCGGGCGGCGGACGTCTTCCGGGCCAACGCGGAGCTGCACGGAACCCGCGCCGAGCTGCACGAGCTGGCGGTCGGCGCCGGCGACGGGGACGCGGAGCTCCGCAGCTACGACGAGTTCTCCTACCTCTCCGGGCTGCACGCCAACCCGGCCCGGGACCGGGCGCTGGTGGCGTCGTTCCTCGAGCGGGCGAGCACCCGCGACAGCCGCGTCGCGGAGTCGCTCGACGAGCTGCGTGAGCTGGCCGCGGACCGCCTCACGGCACACTCCCGGACGGTCCGGGTCCGCGCGCTCTCCGGCCTGCTGGCCGAGCACCAGATCGACCGGGTCCACCTGCTGAAGATCAACGTCGAGCGCTCCGAGCTTGCCGTGCTGGCGGGCGTCGACCCGGTCGACTGGCGGCGGGTCCGGCAGGTAGCGCTCGAACTCGAGGACGTGGACGGGGCGCTCGGCCGGGCGACCGAGCTGCTGCGGCGACACGGCTTCCACGTCGGCGTCGAGGAGGACTGGTCGGTCGGTCGGGACCAGTCGATCCACTACGTCTACGCGCGCGCGGCCGGTACGCGGCCCCGACCGGCGAGCCCGCGCCAGCTGGGCGCGATGCCGCTCACGACGGCCGACATCCGCGAGTTCCTCGAGCAGCGGCTGCCCGCGTTCATGGTCCCGGCCGAGATTCACCTCGTCGATGAGCTGCCGACGACGCCGGGCGGGAAGACCGATGTCGCGGCGCTGCTCGGCGACCGGCCCGAGCCGCCGCCGCCCGAGCCGCCCGAGCCGCCGGCGTTGTCACCGACCGAGCGGCGCGTGGCCGCGATATGGTCCGACGTCCTGGGTCGCGACCGGTTGCGGGCGAACGACGACATCTTCGAGCTGGGCGCGCACTCGGTCACGGTGGCGCAGGTGGTGGCGCGGATCCGCGCCGGCTTCGGGCTCCGCATCCCGCTGAAGGTCGTGTTCCAGGAGCGGACGCTCGCGGCGCTGGCCGCGGCGATCGACCGCGCCGTGGCGGAGCAGGAGCGGGCCAGCACGACCGCGGCGGACGGTGTCGCCGCCGCGCCCGCCCCGGCTGCGGCGGCAGCGGCCCCGGCAGGGGCCGCCTCGGCGGAGTTCGCGGCGACCGCGGGCCAGCGGGCGCTCTGGTGGCTGAACCAGGTCGACCGCGGGCGTGCCGACTACAACGACTACCACGTGCTCGAGCTGACCGGCGTCCTGGACCGGGCCCGGCTGGCGCGGTCGCTGAGCGAGGCGGCCGGCCGGCAGACCATGCTCCGGTCCGCGCTGCGGTACCGGAACGGGCAGGTGACCAACACGCCGGCCGACGACGTCCGGGTCGGCCTCCGCCGGCTCGACCTGTCGGGCCTGGACGACGGGGCCGCCGACCGCGCGGTTCGCGACATCGTCAACGAGCCGTTCGACGTCGCCCGCCCGCCGCTGCTGCGGGCCGCGCTGATCGCCCGCGGCCCGGACCGCCACCTGCTCGTCCTCGTGGCCCACCACGCGGTGTGCGACGAGTGGTCGTGGCGGGTGCTGTGGAACGACACCTGCACGCGCTACGCGGGCGGCGCGCTGACCGGGCCCGATGACGCCTACCGGCAGTTCGCCGCGCTCGAACGGCACCGGGTCGAGCACCAGCTGAGCGACGGCCTGCGGTTCTGGGCGGAGCGCCTGCGCGGCGTCGAGCCGGCGCGCTGGCGCGCGCCGGCGTCCCCGGTGCCACGGTCGGACGGCTCCGGCGTGCGGCTGCACGCCGTCGTCCGGCGTCCCGAGCTGGACGCGATGCGGGCCGTGGCAACCGCCTGCGGCGCCACCGCGTTCATGCCGTTCTTCGCGGCGTACGCCTGGCTGCTGGGCGCGGTGACCACGGCCCGGAGCCCCGTGATCGGCGTCCCGGTAAGCCTCCGCGAGCGCGTCGAGTTCGAGGGGTCGGTCGGCTACTACGTGAACATGAACGCGATGCGCAGCGACGGCGCGGGCGACCCGACCTTCCTGGAACAGGTGCGGCGGACGCGGGTGGACATCATCGAGGCGGACAGCTACCGGTGGGTGCCCTTCGAGCGGGTCGTGCAGGCGGTGAACCCGGCGCGGGCGGGCACCGGCAACCCGCTGTTCCAGGCCGCGATCGTGCTGCACGACGACAAGGACCTGTCCCGCCCGGTCGGGGCCGGCCTCGCCTCGACCGAACGCCGCTGGCATAACGGGACCTCGAAGTTCGACCTCACGCTCGAGGTCGGGCTCCGGGACGACCGCGCCGAGTGCGGCTTCGAGTACGCGTGCAACGTGTTCGACGACCCCGGTGCCCGGCGGCTCGCCGGCATGTTCACGGACCTGGTCGCTGGCTGCGGCGCCGATCCCGGGATCCGGCTGTCGGAGGCGGTCGACCGGCTGCACGCCGCCGCGGTGCCGGCCCGAGGGAGGCGCTGAGGTGGCCGCGGACATCACCCGCGACGACAACCGGCGACTCGTCGTTGACGGTCGCCCGGTCGACCTGGCCGATCCGGACCTCTACGCGACCGGTGACCCGCTGCCGGTGTGGGCCTGGCTGCGCCGCAACGCGCCGGTCTTCCGCAACCCGCCGACAGCGCAGCTGCCGTCCGGGTTCTGGGCCCTGACGAAGTACCAGGACCAGGTCGCCGTCCTGCGGAACACCCGCGACTTCACCTCCACGACCGGGATGCTGCTCGGGCACCAGGACGACGCCGCGCTCGCGGCCAGCGGGCGCATGCTCGTCGTCACCGACCCGCCCCTGCACACGAAGCTGCGGCACATACTCGCGCCGGTGTTCGGGCCGCGGATGATGGCGCGGCTGCGGGACAGCCTCACCGCCACGATCGGCGGCCTCGTGCGCGAGCGCGTCGACGCGGGCGAGTTCGACTTCGTCAGCGAGATCGCGGCCCGGATACCGACGACGGTCGTCTGCGACCTGATGGGTGTGCCGCGGCAGGACTGGGCCTGGATGAGCCGCCTCACCAGCAGCGCGTTCGGCTGGGAGCTCGACGACGGGCGGCCGGCCACCAGGGCGGAGCGCGAGGCCGGCAACGCCGAGATCTACCTGTACTACCTGGAGCTGATCCCGGCACGGCGGGCGGACCCGGGCGACGACGTCATCAGCGCTCTGGTGTCCGGCCTGGTCGACGGTCGTCGGCTCAGCGACGAGGACGTGATGCTCAACTGCGGCGGCATCGTGACGGCCGGGAACGAGACCACCCGGCACGCGTCCGCGGGCGCCGTCCTCGCGTTCAGCGAGTTCGGCGCCGAGTGGGCGGCGCTGCGGGCGTCCGAGGTGGCGCTCGAGCCCGCCGTCGAGGAGATCCTCCGCTGGACGACCCCCGGCCTGCACGTGCTGCGGACCTGCACCGGCAGCGTCGAGATCCGCGGCGTCACGATCGATCCCGGCGAGGTCGTCACGCTCTGGACGCCGTCGGCGAACCGCGACGAGGACCTCTTCGAGGCGCCGGACGTGCTCCGGCTCGGGCGCACCCCCAACCGGCACCTGACGTTCGGCCTCGGCGCGCACTACTGCCTGGGGGCGGCGTTGGCGCGGCTGGAGCTGGCCGTGCTGATCGACCAGCTGCGTACGCACGTCGGCAGGATCGACCTCGCCGGGCCGTACCTGCGTCTACCGGACACGTTCCTCTGGGGGTTCGGGCGGATGCCGGTGCGCTTCACGTCGCGCTGATCGCCGCTGCCCTGTCCACCGGAACCCGCATGCCGACCAGGGAGACACGGTGCCACCGACCAGACCGAGACGCCCTCGCGTCGCGCTGACCACGCACCCCCGGCCGCTCGCCGTCCGCGTGCCGCTGTCGCTGCCGCAACGCGGTCTGTGGATCATGCACCAGCTGGACGTCTCCGATACGTCGTACCACACGCTGCTCGCGGTACGGCTGCGCGGTGATGTCGACGTCCCCGCGCTGGGGCGCGCGCTCGCCGCCCTCATCGAGCGGCACGAGGCCCTGCGCACGAGCTTCCCCGCGGACGCGGCCGGCGAGCCCTACCAGCGCATCCACCCGGCGGCCGACGTACCGGTCACGATCCACGACCTGAGCGCGGCGCCGGAGGGCGCGGAAACCGCGGCCCGGGCGCTGGTCCGGCGACTCCAGCTGGAGCCGTACGAGCTCACCAGGACGCCGCCGGTGCGGTGCGCCGTCCTCGCGCTGGCGGCCACCGAGGCGATCGTCGTGATCAGCACCCACCACCTCGTCTCGGACGCCGTATCCGGTGCCGTGCTGCTGCGCGACCTGGATCACGGCTACCGGCGTGCGACCGGCGGTGTCGAAGCCGACGCTCCCGCACTGGCGGTGCAGTACGCCGACGTCGCGTTGTACCAGCAGCAGCGGGTGGCCGCCGGTGAGCTCGACCGGTCCCTCGCGTACTGGACGGCGAAGCTCGACGGTGCCGACCACCGGTTCCAGCCCGGCCTGCTGGCACCGGTCGACGGCGACCGGTGGGGCGTCGACGCGGCCGTCACCGTCGAACTGCCCGCGGACCTGACCGAGCGGCTGCGGATCGTCGCGTCCTCGGTCAGCGCGACACCGTTCATGCTGGCGTTCGCGGCCTGGGCCGCCGTCCTCGCGCAGCTGGACCCACACGCGGCCAGCGACCTCGTCATCGGCGTACCCGTCGACGGCCGAACCGCGATGGCGGTGCAGGACCTCGTGGGCCTGTTCGTCACGATGGTGCCGGTCCGGATCAACGTGGACACCGACCTGACCGCGACCGAGTTCCTGCTGGCGGTCCGGGACAGCCTTCTCGAGGCCTACGCGCACGCCGACATCCCGCTGGAGTGGATCGTGCGAAGCGTCGCGCCGGCCCGCGGCACCGGACGCGTGCCGTTGCTCGACGTGAGCTGCCAGCTGCAGCACCACGCCGACGGGGACCGCCGCACCATCGGCCCGCTGCGGGTCGAGCCGCTCGACCCGGCACCGCAGCAGGCCAAGTTCCAGCTCGCCCTCAACGCGATCATGACCGGCACCGGAACCCGGCTGCACATCGCCTACCCGGAGGAGCGGTTCGCGCGCTCCGCGGTCGCGGCACTCGGCGCGCACCTGCGCGAGACGCTGGCGCTCATCGTCGACGCCCCCGGCACGCGACTGTCGGACCTGCCGGTGTTCCCGGCGCAGCCCCGGTCCGCGCCGGCCACGGCGAGCCGGGAGCGACCGGCGAGCCCGCCGCGCGCGACCGGGCCGGCGGCGGCCGACGCGGCGACCGACGCGGCGACCGTTCAGGACATCGCCGACCTGTTCGCCGAGACGCTGGGCCGTGCCGGGGTCGCCGCGACGGACGACTTCTTCGCCATCGGCGGGCACTCGCTGCTCGCGCTGCACGTGATGCGCCGGCTGCGGGACCGGGTGGGCGAGCACCTGCCGATGAACCTGCTCTTTACCCATCCGACCCCTCGGGCTCTCGCGTCGGCCCTGGCCGCGGGCGACGCGCCCGTCCGGGCCGCGGGCGGCCCGGACGTACGGCACGACGTCGGGCTCCGGTTGGGGCCGCTGCCTGCCCGGGTGGCCGTCCCGCCCGCCGCCGCGCTCATCACCGGGGTCACCGGCCTGCTGGGCGCGCACCTGCTCGCCGAGGTGCTCGAGCGCACCTCGATCACACCCTGGTGCCTGATCCGGGCGGGCGACCCGGACACCGCCCGGCAGCGCGCCGAGTCGGCGCTGCGCGGCATCGGGCGCTGGCGCCCGGGCTGGCACCGGTGGATCCGGGTGCTGGTCGGGGACCTGTCCCGCCCGATGCTCGGCCTGCCCGAGCGCGAGTACGCCGACGCCGCCGCGGCGGTCGACCTCGTCTTCCACGTCGCCGCGAGCACCCACCTCCTCGACTCGTACGCGAGCCTGCGGGGGCCGAACGTCATCGGGACGCGAGAGGTCCTCTGGTTCGCCACCACCGGGTCGCTGAAGCCCGTGCACTACGTCTCGACGGTCAGCACGATGCGGGGCGACGCCTCGTCCCCGCCGGCGCTGCCCGAGGACTGGCACACGGACCCCGCGCTGCTGCCGGACGACGGGTACGTGCGCAGCAAGTGGGTGGCCGAGGAAACCGTGCGCCAGGCCGGGCGCCTGGGCGTGCCGGCGACCGTCTACCGGCCGAGCCGGATCTGTGGCGGCGCCGGCAGCGGGCCACCGCCGGCCGCCGACGCCTTCTGGAACTTCGTCGTCGCCTGCATCGAGATCGGCGCGGAGCCCACGGGGGACGGCTGGTCCGGCTTCAGCGACAACCTCGTCCCCGCCGACTTCCTGGCGACCGTGCTGGTCCGCACGGCGCTGGCCGGCGGGGCGGACGGAGCGACGTTCAACCTCGTCAACGCGGCGTCCACCCGGCTGGCCGAGGTTCTCGACGTGGCCCGCGCGGCCGGCCACCGCATCGACCGGGTGCCCGGCGATGCCTGGCAGCGATCCCTGGAGCGGGCGGTGGCCGACCCGCAGCGCCGCTCCCGTGCCCAGGAGTCGGCGCTGCTGCTGACCCAGACGGTGCTCGCTCGGGGCCCCGGCCACAGCCGGCCGGTGGACACCGCCCGAGCCGACGCGGCGCTGGCGGCCCTCGGGATCGCCGGCCCCCGGGTCGACGCGGTGCTGCTGGCGTCCCATCTGGCCGCGCTCGCCGACAGCGGGCGCCTGGCCTCCCACGCGGCCCGCGGCGAGGCGGCCGGACCGGCCGATGCGGGCGCGGCGCCGGCCACGCTGCCGGAGCTGTGGGACCGCGCCGTACGGACCTGGCCCAGGCGCCCGGCCGCCATCGACGCCCACGAGACCGTCACGTTCGCCGAGCTCGATCGCCGGGCGGCGGCCATCGCGGCGGGGCTGGCCGCGCGCGGCGTCTCGGCCGGCGACCGCGTGGGCATCCGGTTGCCGCACGACGTCGCGCTGCTGGCGACGCTGCTGGCCGTGGTCCGGCTGGGCGCGGCGTTCGTCCCGGTGGACCACCGCCACGACGACGAGCGATCCCGCGGAACCCTCCGGCGGGCGGGTGTCAGACTGACCGTTGCCGGGGCCCCGGCCGGCGACGACGCGACCGTGAGCCCGGCGGTGCTGCTCCGAGCCGGGCATGACCTGCCGGCGCCACTCGCGGCCGCCGGCGACGTCGCGTACGTGCTCTACACGTCGGGCTCGACGGGAACGCCCAAGGGTGTCGTGGTCCCGCACACCGCGCTGGCGCGGTACCTGGCGTGGGTGCGGGCCGAATACTGCGGCGCGGGCGGGGCCGGCGCGCCGCTCTACAGCTCCGTCGCGTTCGACCTCACGATCACCTCGCTCTTCGGGCCGCTGGTGTCGGGCGGAGCGGTCCACCTCGTGGATCCGCGGAACGGCATCGTCCGGGTGGCGGAGATGCTGTGCGAGGGCTCGACGTTCGACTTCGTCAAGCTGACCCCGACGCACCTGCGGATCCTGCTCGATCAGCTCCGCGGGCGGCGGATGGCAGGGCACGTCGCGGCGCTCGTGATCGGCGGCGAGGCGCTGCCGGCCGACCTGGTCCAGGCCTGGCGGGAGGTGTCCCCGCGCACCGTCGTCCACAACGAGTACGGCCCGACCGAGGCCACCGTCGGGTGCTGCGTCCACCGCCTGGACCCGGACGCGGCCGTCCCCCGCCCGTTCCCGATCGGAACGCCGATCCCCGGCGTCCGGCTGCGGGTCGTGGACGGGGCCGGGCGGGAGGCCGCCGCGGGCGAGCTCGGCGAGCTGGCGATCGGTGGGGGGTCGCTTGCCTGGGGCTACGACGCCGACCCGCCCGAGACCGCCCGCAGGTTCGTGCCCGACGCAGGGGCGGCCGCCGCGGGCGCGCGGAGCTACCGCACCGGCGACCTCGTGCGCCGGGACGCCGACGGCACGTACTACTACCACGGCAGGACCGACAACCAGGTGAAGATCCGGGGGCACCGGGTCGAGACGGACGAGGTGGCGGCGGCGCTGCGCGGTCTCGACGGCGTCGACGAGGCGGTCGTCCGCTCGGTCGGCAGCGGCGACGGGGCCGGCCTCGTCGGCTACGTCACGGGCGCCACCCTCTCCGCGAGCGACGCGGACGGCCTGCGGGCCCGGCTGCGCCGGCTCGTTCCGGACTACATGGTGCCGACCGACCTCCTGGTCGTCGGCGCCGTCCCGACGACCATCAACGGGAAGGTCGACCTGGCGGCCCTGCCCGCCCCGCCGCGGCTCACGAGCGGGTCGGGTGTCACGGGTCGATGAGGTCGCGCAGCCGCGCCGCGTAGGTCTCCAGCACCGGGGCCTCGAACATCAGCCGGACCGGGATCTGGCGTCCGGTCGCCCGTCGGACCCGCGCCGCGGCGCGCATCGCGGTCAGTGAGCTGCCCCCGGCCTCGAAGAAGTGCATGGACGCGCTCGCCGGCACGTTCAGCACGCCGCTCCAGATGCCGCCGACGAGGACCTGCAGCTCGGTATCCAGCGGCGCCGGCGCCGCGGGATCGTCGGCGCCGGAACCGTCGTCGGCGGCCAGCGCACCGCGGTCCACCTTGCCGCTGGCCAGGCGCGGCAGCGCCGGGCGGAGCACGATGCGCGCGGGCACCGCGGCCGCCGGCAGCCGGGCGGCCAGGTGGGCACGCAGCTCGTCGCCGGACAGCGGGCCGGCCGGCACCACGTGCGCGAGGAGGCGCCGCAGGTGACCGGCCCCGGCGCCGACCACGACGGCCGCCTCCCGCACGTGCGGATGCGCCCGGAGGACCGCCTCGACCTCCGTGGGCTCGAGCCGTACGCCGCGGATCTTGATCTGCTGGTCGGTCCGGCCGGCGTGCACCAGCAGGCCGTCGTGCCGCCGGCGGACCAGGTCGCCGGAACGGTAGCGCCGGCCGCCGGGCGGGCCGGTCGGCGCGGGCACGAACTGGTCGGCCGTCCTGCCGCCCATGCCCAGGTACCCCCAGGCGAGAAGCGCGCCGCCGATGTGCAGCTCGCCGACGCCGCCCGGCTCGACCGGGTGACCGGCGGCGTCCAGCACGCAGACCTCCGCGCCATCGACCGGAGCCCCGATCGGCACGTCCCGGGTCGCCAGGTCGTCATCGGTGATCTCGTGGGACACCGCGTCGATGCACGTCTCGGTCGGCCCGTACTGGTTCCACAGCCGGGCGGCGCTGACCTGCCGGACCCGCCGGCACAGCTCGGCGGTGAGCGGTTCGCCGCCGAGCAGGAGCAGCCGCAGCGCGGCCAGCGCGGCGCCGCCACCGTCCTCGACGAACAACGCCAGCAGCGACGGCACGAAGTGGGCGACGGTGACCCGGTGCTCGAGCATGAACGCGGCGAGCACCTCGGGCTCGGCCTCCGCGGCGGCGGGCGCGAACGCGACCGACGCACCGGCGGCGAGCGGCGCGAACGTCTCCCACAGGCAGAAGTCGAAGGCCGGCGAGCTGGACGCCAGGACGACGTCGCCGGGGGTGAGCGGGTAGGCGCGCTGGGCCCAGGCGCAGCGCCGCGCGAAGGCGCCGTGCGGCACCGCCACCACCTTCGGCTCGCCGGTCGTCCCCGACGTGGGCAGCAGGTAGGCGAGGTCCGCGCCGTCCACGCCCCGCCCACGGCCGGCACCGGGCGGGCGGGTGGACGGGCCGGGATCGCCGCCCAGGACGCGCACCCCGCGGCCGCCCGCGACGTCATCCAGCACGGCCCGCGGCCGGACCCGGCGGCGCACGCTGTCCCGGCGGGCGTCGGGGCCGGGCGGTGCCACCGCGACCGCCGCGCCGAGCCGCCACGCGGCGAGCACGGTGAGCACGTGGCCGAGGCCGCGCTCGCCGCAGAACAGGACGGTGTCGCCGGTGCGGACACCCTCGCCGGCAAGCAGGTCGGTCACGTCGGCGGCGGCTGCCGCGAGGTCCCGGTAGCTGAGCGCCGGCCCGCCGGCCCGCAGCACCGCGGTTCTCGACGCGTGCCGGACGAGGGATTCGGCGAGCAGCCCCGGCATCATGCGCCGCACGCCGGCGGGCGGCCCGCCGCCGACGTCAGTCACGCTCGGCGGCGAGCCGTTCGCGGACGCTCTTGGGGGTGATGTCCAACCACACCGTGTCGATGTGTGCCAGGCACTGATCCCGGCTGCCACGGGTCCCCTCGAGGTGCCAACCCGCGGGTGGCTCCCGATCGGACGGCCACACCGAATACTGCTCTTCGTGATTGACGACTACCTCGAACGAGTCGTCGACCTGGCTCTCATCCACGGTTTCCACGCCACTCACCTCCGCCGGACGCGGCACACGGACAAATCAAGCCCGCCTTTTCTCGGCCCCGGCGAGCATCGTCACCGGCGAGCGCCATTTCCGCAACCTCCCGGAGGCCCCATACAACAGCCCTGGAGAATCTCACTGGTGCGCACCTCCAGGGCTCTGATATTGCTTGATTGCGGTGGATTCCAGCCGGCCGGAGGTCCTCGTTGTGCCGGCCGGTCAACCCGTTGCCACACGGCATAGCTCTGGTATAGCTACGGCATAGGACGGTCTCGCGTGCCTTCTGAATCGACCGCTCTCTCCAGCGAGGCACAGGAATTGCTGCGCCGCCGTCTGGCCGGGCTTGCGCAGGTCGACGCGCCGGCCGCACCCGCACAGCGGGCGGAGCACAGCCGGCGGCGACCGCTGTCTCCCGACCAGCGCCGGCTCTGGTTCCTCGACCAGTTGAAACCGAACCGGGCCGACTACAACGTCGCCGCGGCGTGGCGCCTGTCCGGCCCGGTCAGTCCCGGCGCGCTGGATGCGGCCCTCGTCGATGTCGTGTCCCGGCAGGACGCGTTGCGTACCGCGGTCGCGGTCGGGGACGGGGAAACCTGGGCGTGGCTCGCGCCGCCGCCAACCTCGCTTCTGCAGGAGCACGACCTCAGTACGGCGGACGACCCGATCGGCACGGCCCGCCGGCTGGCTTTCGACGAAAGCAGACGGCCGCTGGACCTCGAGAACGGCCCGCTCTACCGGTTCTGGCTCGCCCGGCTCGGGCCCGACGACCACGTGTTCGGTGTGACGGTCCACCACCTGGTCTTCGACCGCGACTCGCTGGTCATCATGCTCGAGCAGCTGTTCGCGGCGTACGAACGGGCCGGCAGTCTCGCCCCGACCGAGCCGGGACTCCCATCCGCGGGTCACGCCGACTACGCCCGAACGTCGCCGGCCATCGGATCCGGCGCGCGGCACGCTGAGCACCTCGACTACTGGCGGCGCCAGCTGGCCGGGGTCGGCGTCTTCCTCGACCTGCCGACCGACCACGAGCGTCCGCGCGGCGGGCTGTCCGGGGTTGCCGGCGAGGCCCGCGTCGAGTTCGGCAGCGGCGACACGGCTGCCATCCGGGCGCTGGCGGACGGGAACGACACGACGCCGTTCGCGGTCTGCCTCGCCGCTTTCGAGGCGCTGCTCTACCGCTGCACCGGGGCGGCGTCGTTCGCCGTGGGGTGCCCGTTCACCGCCCGCGACCGCGTGGAGTCCGAGCGGCTGATCGGCTTCTTCACGCGGTCACTGCCCATCGTGACGCGGCTGGGCATGCAGACCGATCCGACCTTCTGCGGGCTCGTCCACGAGGCCCGGGAGGCGATGCTGGCGGCCCACGAGCACCAGGAGACCCCGCTGGAGGACATTCTGGCGCTGGTGCAACCGCCGCGTGAGGTCTCCCACAACCCGCTCTTCCAAGTGTGGTTCGACTACGCGGTCGGCGACGCCGACGACGTTCCCTGGCCACCGCATCTGACGGCCACCGCCTTTCCGTGCGGGGACACGGCCACCCGGTTCGACCTCGAACTCCACCTCACCGAGAAATCGAGGACGCTGGAGGCGCGGCTGCTCTACTCGGCCGAACTCTTCGAGGCCGACACGGCTGAGCAGCTCGCCGGTTCCTACCGCCGGCTGCTGGCCGCGGCCGCCGCCGCACCGGACACCCGGCTGTCCCGGTTGCCGCTGCTCGGACAAGACGACATCGAGACCATCGTCAATGCCTGGTCACATGGCTGACGGATTGCCTCCTGCGGCAGCCGCCCACCGACCCGAGGAGGGTGAGACAGTGGCCGGCGACGACCCGCGGCTCCGCTATCGCCAGGACGCGGTCCGCGCGGTCGTGCGGGACGTGCTGGGTGACGACACCGTCGAACTCGACGACAACTTCTTCACCGCCGGCGGCGACTCGATGCGGTCGCTCCAGGTCATCGAGGGCCTGGCCAGGCGCGGTTTGGCCATTGAGGTTGCGGACGTCCTGACCGCGCAGACGCTCGGCCAGCTGGCGCGGTGCGCGCGCGTCCCGGTCGGGCCGGAAGCCGCCGGGGCCGGTTCGCCGGCCAGCGGCCCGGCGCTCGCGCCGCCGGCCGGCGCGAGCGCCATCAGACCGGCGAGCGGCCTGCAGGTCGGCATGCTCTTCCTGACCGAGATGGCGGGCCCGAGCACCGGCATCTACGTCGACTTCTGCGGCGTACGGGTCAGCGGCGCGGTCGAGCCCGGCGCGCTGCGCACCGCGCTCGCCCGCGTGGTGGCCCGGCACGAGAGCTTGCGCAGCTACTTCGACCTCGCGAGCTACCCGGTCGCGGCGCAGATCGTGCTGCCGCACGCCACGGTGGCGCCGGAGTGGTCGGCGCTCGGCGAGCGCGACGACGCTCGCGCGGTCATCGCGCGATGGCGGCAGCAGGTCGTGGACGAGGGGATCGACACCGCCGCCGCACCGCCGCTGCGCTGCCACGTCGGCACCGCGCCGGACCACTTCTGGCTCACCCTCGCGACGCACCACAGCGTGCTCGACGGCTGGAGCTTCACCCGCCTCATGGTCGACCTCCTCCTGCACTACGACGCCGCGATGGGCGGCACGACCGCCGAGCTGCCCGACATCCCGAGCGGCGGCGGAGCCGAGTTCGTGCGGCTGGAGCGGAAGGCGATCAACTCGCCCGCGGCGCAGCGGTACTGGCGGCGGCACACCGAAGGGGCGCCCCGCCCCGTGCCGGGGGCCGAGGTCGCGCGGGCGTCGCGCCAGCTCGTCGCGCCGCTGCACGAGCCTGCCTGGGCGGGGCTCACGCGCACCGCGGCCGCCCTCCAGGTGCCGGTGAAGAGCCTCTGCCTCGCCGCGCACGCCCGCGCGGTCGGCAGCTGGCGCGGCGCGGCGGAGGTGGTCACCGGGCTCGTGACGAACGGCCGGCCGGAGATCGACGGCGCGGACCTGCTCGTCGGCCTGTTCCTCAACACGGTGCCGCTGGCGCTGCGCACCGGCGGCGGCTGGCCGGAGATCGCGCGGGCGGCGCTCGACGCGGAGCGCGAGATGTACCCGTACCGCCGGTACCCGCTCGCGACGATGACCAGCGACGCGGGCGGCCCGCTGTTCGACGTGACCTTCAACTTCACCCACCTCCACGTCGTCGGCGAGCTGGAGCGGCTGGCGAGCGTCGCCGTGGCCGGGTGGTGGACCGAGGACGTGGCGACGTTCCCGGTCATGGTCGACGTCTTCACCGAGGACCCCATGCTCGGCACCGGGGCGATGGTCAGCTACGACCCCGACCAGGTGTCCCCGACCGCGGCCCAGGCGCTCCTGGACGAGCTTCGGGCGGCGCTGCTCGATGCGTCCACGGCCGCCGTTCCCGCCGGCTCCAGCGGTGAGTGACCCCGGTCGCCGGCCGCTCGCCGGGGATGCCGCGGGGACGCCGCTCCCCCGGCCCGGCGACGCCCTGCTGCGCGCGGTGCGGCGGGACCCGCCGCCCGCTGCCGATCCGTCGCTCACGCCGTGCGTGCGCACTTTCGAGAAGGTCGCCGCGACGTGGCCCCGGCGGATCGCGGTCTCGGCGGGCGGGACCAGCATGAGCTACGGCGAGCTGGACGCGCGCGCCTCGGCGCTCGCGGCCGAACTGACCCGCCACGGGGTGGGGGGTGGCAGCCTCGTCGGGCTCACCGGACGCCCGTCGCCCGGTCTGGTCGTCGGGATCGTGGCGGTACACAAGCTGGCTGCCGGGTACGTTCCGCTGGACCCGGTCAACCCGGAGACCCGGCTGAGCGGTATCGCCCGGGACAGCGCGCTCCGCGTCGCGGTCGACTGCGGAGGCGGCTGGCGACCGGCCGACGGCGACCTCGACATCGTGCACCTGACCGGGCCCGTGGCCCACCCGGACCACCACCTCCTGCCGGCGCCGGGCGGACCGGGCACCGACGCCACCGGCGGCAGGGTCACCGCCGGGGACGTCGCGTACGTGCTCTACACCTCCGGCTCGACCGGCGCGCCCAAGGGCGTCCGCGTGACGCAGGGCAACGTGGCGCGGCTGTTCTCCGCCACCGAGCAGCTGTTCGGGTTCACCGGCGAGGACGTGTGGACCTTCTACCACTCGTTCGCCTTCGACTTCTCGGTCTGGGAGATCTGGGGTGCGCTGGTGCACGGCGCCCGCCTCGTCGTCGTGCCCTACGAGGTGAGCCGCGACCCGGCGCGCTTCCTGGACCTGCTCGCCGCCGAGCGGGTGACCGTCCTGTCGCAGACCCCGTCCGCGTTCAGCCTGCTCCTGGCCGAGGAGGCACGCCGGGACAGCCCACCGGAGTTGGCCCTGACGCATGTGGTCTTCGGCGGCGAAGCGCTGGACTACCGTACCCTGGTCCCGTGGGTCGAGCGCCACCCGCTGGGCCGGCCGCGCCTGATCAACATGTACGGCATCACCGAGACCACCGTGCACGTCACCGCGCATGAGGTCGGTGCAGGGGATCTCCGCTCCGGCGCCCGTACCATCGGCCGGCCGCTCCGGGATCTGCGCGTCTACCTGGTCGACGAGTGCGGCGCCCCGGTGCCGGACGGGACCACCGGGGAGATGTGGGTGGGCGGCGCGGGCGTGGCCCTGGGCTACCTGAACCGGCCGGCGCTCACCCGGAGCCGCTTCGTCCACGTCGGGGATCCGGACGCGACCGTGCTGTACCGGTCGGGCGACCTCGCCCGGGTCGACGCCGACTGCCGGCTCGTGTTCCTCGGGCGGGCCGACGACCAGGTGAAGATACGCGGCCACCGCATCGAGCTCGGCGAGGTCGAGGCCGCGGTGCGCGCGCACCCGCACGTGGAGTCGGTGTGTGTCGCGGCCGAGCCCGACGAGCGCGGTCCCACCCGGCTGGTGGCCTATCTCGTGCTCGCCGGCGGCGCCGCTCCGGCCAAGCGGGACCTGTTCGCCTTCGCCAGGACGCGGCTGCCCGCGTACATGGTCCCGCAGCGGTGGATCGCCGTGCCGCGCCTGCCGCTGACCATCAACGGCAAGGTCGACCGGGCCGAACTCGCCCGGTCCGCGACCGCTGCCCGGACCCTGTGACCAGCTCAGCCATCCACTCGGGAGGGTTCATGGCGCACCAGCTCGTACCGCCCGCCGCGACCGGGGCCGCACCGGTGGACGAGTCCGTCTCGGTCCTCGACCAGTTCGACGAATGGCTGGAGCGCACGCCCGTCGCCGCCGCCGTCCGCTGTGGTGCGGTCACGCTGACGTACGCCGAGGTGGACCGCCGCGCCTGCCGTCTCGCCTGCGAACTGCGTGATCGCGGGGTTGGTCCGGAGCGGGTCGTCGGCGTGCTGATGGAGCGGTCCGCCGAGCTGCCGGTGGCACTCCTCGGCGTCCTGCGGGCCGGAGCGGCCTACCTGCCGGTCAACCCCGCGGACCCGGACGACTACCTCGCCGCGTCGTTCGGCTCGGCCGGTGTTGGCGTGGTCGTGACCGACCCCGGCCTGGCGGGTCGTGCCGCCGGGCTCGGCCCGGGGCTGCGGGGGGTGACCGCCGGCGGCGACGACCCCGGCCCCGGCCAGTGGATCAGGCCGAAGGCGACGGTCCGCGGCGACTCCCTCCAGTACGTCATCCGCACCTCGGGGTCCACCGGGCGGCCCAAGGCGATCGCGATGACGCACCACCCTCAGGTCCGGCTCGTCGAGTGGTCGCGCATGCGGTACGCGGAGCGGGCGACCGCGCTGCACTACTTTCCGGCCACGTCCGACGTCGCGTCCCTGGAGATCTTCATGACCTGGGGCACCGGCGGCTGCCTCGTCGTGGCGACCGACGCCGAGCGCCACGACATCGCGGCCGTCGCCGGCCTCGTCGCCAACCACAGCATCACCCGGGCGCTGCTGCCGGTCGCGGTGCTACACCAGCTTGCCGAGCACTGCGCGCCGGACTTCTCGGGCATCGCCTCGCTCCGCGAGCTGATCACGACGGGCGAGCGCCTCACGATCACCCCGGAGCTCCGCGACATGGTGACCGCGCTGGGCGACGGCACGGTGCTCGACGATCACTACGGCTCCTCCGAGGTCAACGTCGTGGTCGCTCCCCGGCTCGAACAGCCCGCCGCGGCCTGGCCCGACCAACCCCTGCTCGGGGCCCCGATCGTGGGCGCCCGGGTCTACGTCCTCGAACCCGCGCTGACACCGGCGCCCCGCAACGTCGTCGGCGAGATCTACATCGGCGGCGACCCGCTGGCCCGCGGCTACCTCGGTCAGGGCGGCGTCACGGCGCAGTCCTTCGTGCCGGACCCGTTCTCCGCCACGCCGGGCGCCCGCATGTACCGCACTGGCGACCTGGGCCGGTGGCGTACGGGTGGCCGGCTGGAGTTCATGGGCCGCAGCGACTTCCAGGTGAAGGTCCGCGGCTACCGCGTCGAGCCGGCCGAGGTCGAGCGGGCGCTGGCGGCACACCCGCAGGTCGACCGCGCGGCCGTGCTGCTGGCCGGGATCGGGCCGGACGACCGGCCGGCGCTGACCGCCTACGTCACGCGCGCATCCGCGGCGCCGGTCGACGTGGACACCGTGCGCGCGCACGCCTCGTCCGTCCTGCCGGCGCACATGGTGCCCGAGGTCTTCGTCGTGATCAACGCATTCCCGCTGCTCGCCACGGGCAAGGTCGATCGGGCCGAGCTCCCCCGGCCCAACCCGGCGGCGCCGGAGACGGTGCGGTCCCGGACCGACACCGAGGCGGCGATCGCCGAGATCTGGAGCACCGTCCTGGGCCGGGATGTGGTCGGCGTGCGGGACAACTTCTTCGCGCTCGGCGGGCACTCCCTGCTCGTCGCCCGGGTCGTCTACGAGATCCGCGAGGTCTTCGACGTCGACCTGCCGCTCGTCGCGGTGTTCGAGCACCCGACCGTCGAGGGCCTGGCCGGCACGGTCGAGAAGCTGGTCGCGGAGGACGGGAGGTGAGCCTCCGGGCGGCTCGCGCCGTACCGCTGTCGCCGGAGCAGCACCGACTGTGGCTGGTCGAGCAGCTCGCGGAGGACCAGGCGTACCTGATCGTCCGCGGCTACCGGGTCCGCGGGCCGCTCGACGTGGCCGCGCTCGCGCGGGCGCTGGACGCGGTGGTCGCGCGGCACGACGCCCTGCGGGTCTCGATCGTGGACAGCGCGACGGGTCCGGTCATGATGGCCGACACGGCGTCGCCGCGGCTCGAGGTCATCGACGCCGCTGCCGGGCAGCCGGACGCCGCGCTCCGGGACGCCGTCGACCGCGCCACCCGGCCCTTCGAGCTGGCCGACGGCAACCTGCTGCGGCTCGTGCTCGCCCGGCTCGGCCCCGCGGACGCCGTCCTGGTGCTGGCCGTCCACCACATCGTCGTCGACGGCCCATCGCGGCTCACCGTGGAACGTGACCTGAGCCGGGTGTACGAACGCGCCGCGGCGGGCGGGCGCCCCGGGGCAGTGCCGGCGGCTGGGGAGCCGCCGGCCGGGTCGTTCGTCGACCAGGTGACCGCGGCCCGCCGCGACCCGGCACCGGCCGACGTGGACTTCTGGGCGCACGAGCTGGCCGGCGTCGAGGAGCTGCTGGTGGAGCGGCTCCCGCCGGTCCCCGGCTCAGAGTCGACCGCGGCGACGGAGGTCAGCTGCGCCATCGACGGCGACCTGACCGCTCGCCTGCGCACGCTCGCGGCCGAGGAGCACACCTCGCTGTTCACCGTGGTGCTGGCCGCCTACCAGTTCCTCCTCGCGGCGGCGGCCGGAACCGACAGCTGCGTGCTGGGAACCGCCCTGGCCGGCCGGCTCGACCTCGACGACGAGGACACCGTCGGCTACTTCACCAGGACCGTGCCGGTCGTCGCCACCGGTCTGCGGCGGCACAGCTTGCGCTCCCTGGTCCGGCGGCAACGCGACCGGCTGTGGGACCTGCTCGACCACCAGGACGTGCCGTTCGAGGACGTGGCCGTCCGGTTGGCGCTGCCCCGCCGCGGCGCCGCCAACCCGTTCTTCCAGCACTGGTTCAGCCTCGACGACGGGACGCTCACCGAGCCCGTCCTGCAGCTGGCCGGAGCCAGCTGTGAACCGCTGCGGGTGCCGAACACCCGGTCGCGATTCGACACCGAACTCGAGTGGTGGACCGACGGAGACCGGCTCCAAGGGGTGCTGACCTACGCGGTCGACCGGGTGCGGACCGCGACCGCCGGGCGACTCGCGCAGCACCTGGTCGAGCTGCTGGACCGGGCCTCCCGCGCGCCGGACGAGCCGTTGGCGAACATCGAGCTGATCGGCCGGGCCGACCGGGCGCGGCTGCTGGCGCTCGGCGACGGCGCAGCGAGCGGCCTGCCGGCGGAGAACCTCGCGAGCCGCATCGCGCGGGTCGCCCGGACCGCGCCCGGCCGGGTCGCCGTCCGCACCGACGACGGCACCTGCACCTACCAGGAGCTGTGGGACCGCGCGTCCGGCCTGGCCGGCGTCCTACGGGCCCGCGGCGTCCGGCGCGGCCACGTGGTCGGGGTGTTGTTGGCCCGCGGCACGGACCTCGTGGTCGCGCTCACCGCCGTGCTGGTCGCGGGCGCCGCCTACCTGCCGATGGATGTCGAGCTGCCGCGCGACCGGGTCACGTTCCAGCTCGGCGACGCCGGTGCCACCGTCCTGATCACCGATCAGGACCGCACGGACGCCGTCCGCGTCTCCCCCGGCGCGGCGCCCGGGGCGTCCGCGAGCCGGCACGCGCCGGCCCCGGACGGACACCCGGACGACCTCCTCTACGTCACGTACACGTCGGGCTCGACCGGCCGCCCCAAGGGCGTCGCGATCGCCCACCGGCAGATGAACTCGCTCGTCGACTGGCACCTCGGCCGGTACCAGCTGACCCCGCGTGACACCGTGGCCCAGGTCGCGAGCCCGTCGTTCGACGCGATGGGGTGGGAGCTGTGGCCGGCCCTGATCGCGGGGTGCACCGTGCGACCGTGCCCGCAGGAGGCGGTCCGGGATCCGGACCGGCTGGTCGACTGGCTCGCCGGTTCCGGCGTCACGATCGCGTTCCTGCCGACCCCGCTCGCCGAGCAGGTGATCAGGCACCCACTCGGCCGGCGGACCGCGTTGCGCACCGTGCTGACCGGTGGCGACGTGTTCCGGCCCGGCACCGAGCACAGCCCTGGCCTGCCGGTCGTCGACCACTACGGCCCCACCGAGAACACCGTGGTGGCGACGGCGAGCGGGCAGCTGTGGCCGCCGTGGACCGGCCACTCCATTGGGCGGCCGATCGCCGGCGTGCGCGCGTACGTACTCGACCCGCGCGGCGACCTCGTGCCGGAGGGCACCGTGGGGGAACTCCACCTCGGTGGCGCCGCTGTCGCGTGGGGCTACTGGCGTCGGCCCGCGCTCACCGCGGACCGGTTCGTCCCCGACCCGTTCCGCGCGGGCCCCGGCGCCCGGATGTACCGGACCGGTGATCTCGTGGTCTGGCAGGACGACGGGTCGCTGCGGTACGTGGGGCGGCTCGATCAGCAGCTGGCGCTCCGCGGGCATCGCATCGAGGCCGGGGAGGTGGAGAGCGTGCTCGCCGCGCACCCCGCCATCGCCGAGGTCGCGGTCGTGCTCACCGGGTCGGCCGCCGGCCCCACACTGACCGCCTTCTGCGTGCCGCGGCGGGGCGCCCGGACACCCGACGAGACCGAGATACGCGACTTCGCCGGCCGCACGCTGCCGACCTACATGCTGCCGCAGGTCGTCCGGTCGATCGACACGCTGCCGATCACCCCGTCCGGCAAGGTCGACCGGCGGCGACTCGCGTCGCTCGCCCCGGAGCAGGTGGCCGCGTCGCCGCCCGCGACGCCGACCGAGCAGGCGGTAGCCCGGCTGTGGTGCGAGGTGCTGGACGTCTCAGACCCGTCGGTCGAGGACGACTTCTTCGCGCTCGGCGGCAACTCGCTGTCCGCCACGAGGCTGCGGACCAGGGTCAACGAGACCTTCGCGCTGTCGTTGCCGCTGCGGGCCATCTTCGACGGGCGGTCCTTGCGTGCCATCAGCCGGCGCGTCGAGGAACTGGTGCTGGCCGACGTCGCCGCGATGAGACCAGCCGAAGTCCGGCGACGCCTCGGTCGAGAGTAGAGGGGACACATGGACCTGTCCGAGCTGTACGCGCAGATGTGCCTGATCCGGGCCTTCGAGGAGGCCCTGCTCGAGGTGGCCGCACGCGGTGAGGTGCCCGGGGTCGTCCACCCGTACACCGGTCACGAGGCGGTCGCGGTCGGGGCCGTCGCCGGGCGCCGACCCGACGAGTGGGTCGTCGGGTACTACCGGTGCCACGGCCACGCGATCGCCAGCGGAAGCCCGATCGGCCCGCTCCTGCGCGAGATGCTGGACCGCGCGGGCGGCATCTGCGGCGGCAAGAGCGGGTCGATGCAGATCTGCGACCGCGACCGCCGGTTCCTGCTCGCCAGTTCGATCGTGGGGTCGCAGCTTCCGATCGCGGCCGGCGTGGCGTTCGGGGAGCGGGCCGCGGGCAGCGGTCGGGCGGTGGTGGTCTTCTGCGGTGACGGCGCGCTGGGCGCGGGCGTCGCGTACGAGACCCTCATGATCGCCCGGCAGAAGGGCCTGCCGCTGGCGCTGGTCTGCGAGGACAACGGCTGGCAGGACCGCAACCCGAGCCCCGCGGTGATGCCGATGAAACCCGCGGAGCTGCTTCGCGGCCTCGGCGTCGAGGTGACCGAGGCGGACGGCAACGACGTCGAGCAGGTCGCCTCGGCCATGTCCGGCGTCCTGGACGTGTGCCGTGCCGGCGGCGGACCGGCCGCGCTGGTGGCCCGGACCTACCTGCGCGACTTTCACTCCCAGCTGCGGAACTTCGTCCCCGCCGCGTACCGGCCGGCGGACCAGGTCGAGCGGTGGAAGGCGAAGGACCCCCTCCTCCGTGCGGGGCAGCGCCTGCGGTCGCTGGGCACCGACCCGCAACCCGTGCTCGACGCGGCCTCGGCGGCGGTGGCCGAGGCGGTCCGCGGCGCGCTGGCGGCGCCGCCGACCCCGGTCGACACGGCGCTGTCCAGCGTGACCGTCGCGCCGTTCGGCGCCGCCCTCGCCGGGAGCGATGTGCGATGAGCCAGCACCCGATCAACGTCGTCTTCGAACGCGCCATGGACGAGCAGCCCGAGCTGACCTACCTCGCGACGACCCGGGTGGCCGGGTGGGAGCGCACGTACGGCGCAGACCGCTCGGTGTGCATGCCGATCTCCGAGAACGCGATGATGGGCATCGGCGTGGGCCTGGCCATGACGGGTCGGCGGACGGTCGTCGACCTCGCCCGGGCCGCCTTCCTCTTCACCGCGATGGACCCGCTCGTGAACCAGGCCACGAAGTGGCGGTACCTCAGCGACGGTCAGTACTCCGTACCGCTGCTCGTCCTGGCCATCACGCGGTGCGGGGAGAACTCCGGATCGCAGCACGAGCACGTCCCGCACTCGATGCTGTGTCAGGTGCCCGGACTGGTCGTCGCGGTGCCCTCCTCCGTCAACAGCGCCGCCGGCCTCATGGCGACCGCACTCAACCACCCCGATCCGGTCGTGATCCTGGAGACGTCGCGGATCTTCTTCCCCGGGTGGGACACGGCCACCGACATCGAGCCCACCTTCGACCCGATCCCCTTCGGCCTGGCGCACCGCGTGCGGGAGGGCACGGACGTCACGCTCGTCGGCATCGGCAACACCGTCACCGACTGCCTCACCGCCGCGGACCAGTTGGCCCAGCGCGGCATCAGCGCCCAGGTGGTCGACTTGCGCACGGCCGCTCCGCTCGACCGCGACGGTGTGGCGCTGCTGGCGTCCACCACCCGGGCGGCCGTGCTCGTCGACGAGGCGATCGGTGCCTGCTCGCTGATGAACGACCTCGGCCTGCACCTGCTCACCAGCGGGGCGGTGGAACCCGTCGGCCTGCGCGTGGTGGCGAGCGACCCATGCCCCATCCCGGCGAGCCCGACGCTGCAGGCGGTCGTCCTGCCGTCGGCCGCCGACGTCGCCGAGGCCGCCGCCGACGCCCTCGACGGCCGGCCGGCGCGCTAGCCCGGCCCGGCCGTCCCGAACCGCAGACAACGCAACGGAGGTATCCGGGCAATGGAGTCGGTACGTCGGAGTGCCGCCAGGTTCGCCGATGACGATCATCCGCGGCACGACCTGCTGGATTTCGTCGGCATCGGGTTCGGACCCTCCAACCTCTCGCTCGCGGTTGCCGTCCAGGAGCGCAACGAGCAGGTGGGCGGCCCGTTGATCCGGGCGGCCTTCCTCGAGCGCCAGCCGCGGTTCGGCTGGCACCTCGGGATGATGATCGAGGGGGCCACCATGCAGGTCGCGTTCCTCAAGGACCTGGCCACCATGCGCGATCCCCGGAGCAGGTTCACGTTCGTCAACTACCTCTTCGAGCACGGCCGGCTGGCGCACTTCATCAACCAGAAGGACTTCTTCCCCACCCGATCCGAGTTCCACGACTACCTCACCTGGGTGGCCGACGGGGTCAGGAACCTCGTCGGCTACGACCGGGAGGTGACCCGGATCCGCCCGGTGAACGCCGAGGGCACGGTGACGATGTTCGAGATCGAGAGCCGGCACGCCACCACCCGGGCCGCCGCGGCGCCGCTGCGGGCCCACAACGTGGTGCTGGCAACCGGCATGACACCCCGGATGCCGGTCGGCACGGCGCTGTCCGACCGCGTCTGGCACACCTCGGAGCTGATGTCGAAGGTCGGCAGCCTCCGCGCCGCGCCGCCGCGATCGATCGCGGTCGTCGGGTCCGGTCAGAGCGCGGCCGAGGCCACGGCGTACCTGCACGAGCGGTTCGACACCGCGACCGTGTACTGCGTGATGCAGCGGTACGGCTACAGCGCGGCGGACAACACGCCGTTCGCGAACAGGGTCTTCGACCCCGACGCGGTCGACGACTACTACACGGCGACCGCGGAGGGTCGCCGGCAGATCTTCCAGTACCACGCCAACACGAACTACTCGGTCGTGGACGAGCACCTGATCTCCGACCTCTACAAGCGCGTGTATGGAGAACTGGTGGCGGGGCGGCCGCGGCTGCTCATGTACCCGATGCGGCAGCTGACCGGCATCACCGCCGCCGACGACGGCCGCCCGGTGCTCGACCTCGCCTCCCGCCAGACGTTCGCCTGCGAGCGCCTGGCGGTGGATCTGGTCGTGCTCGCCACCGGCTACACCCAGATGGACCCCACGGACCTGCTGCCAGACATCGCCGGCGCGTGCCTGCGCGACGCGAACGGCCGGCTGCGGATCTCCCGGTCCTACCAGGTGCTGACGACCGACGCGGTGCACGCGGGCATCTACGTCCAGGGCGGCAGCGAGCACACCCACGGGCTGTCCTCGTCGCTGCTGTCCAACGTGGCCGTCCGCGCCGGGGAGATCCTCACCTCGATGATCGACCTGCCGGTGAGCCAGAACGCGCGGTGACGAGATGTTCGTCCCCGGCCAGTACCGCCCGCCGGACCCGGCGTGGGCACGCGCGCTCGTCCTCGACAACCCGCTCGCCCTGCTCACCACCAACGGCGCGGCCGAGCCGTGGGCGACGCACGTGCCCGTCGTTCCGGCCGCCGGAGACCTGGACGACGGCGGCGGCCCTACCGGGCTGGTCGGTGCCCGGCTGCTCGGCCACATGAACCGCGCCAACCCGCACTGGGCAGCGCTGCGCGGCGGGACGCATGGCACGCTCGTCTTCAGCGGGCCAGGCGCCTACGTGTCCCCCGCCTGGTACGGCGTGCAGCCGGCGGCGCCGACGTGGGACTTCAGCGTCGTGCACGCCCGCGTCAGCATCGAGCCCCTTGCGCCGGGCGACGAGACACTCAAGGTGGTGCGCGAGACCGCGCGCCGCCTCGAGGGCCGGTTCGGCCTCGGCTGGACGCAGGACCGGTCGCTGGAGTATTTCCGGCGGATCCTCCCCGGCGTCGGGGCGTTCGCCATGTCGGTCCTCGCCGCGGACGGCATGTTCAAGCTGAGCCAGGAGAAGGACGCCGCCACCCGGGACCGGATCTGCACCGGCCTGATCGACCGCGGCCGCGCGGCGGACGCGGAGACCGCCGCCGCCATCCGCCGGCTGCCGACCCGGGACTGAGCAGCCGCACCGGACCGCCGGCGGCCTCAGCCTGCGTCGAAGACCACCGGGACCTCGCGAGGGCTGCGCAGCTTCGGACCGAGGATCCAGGCGACGTCCTGCGGTGCGATCGCGAGCCGGAGACCCGGCAGCCGGGAGAACAGCAGCCGCAACGCCACCTCACCCTCCAGCCGGGCGAGCGGCGCCCCGATGCAGAGGTGGATTCCGTGGCCGAACGCGAGGTTCGACCGGCGTGTACGGACCACGAACCGCTCGGCGTCGTCGAACCAGTCGGTGTCCCGGTTCGCGGCGGCCAGCGAGACGACGACAGTGTCGCCCTCCGCGATCTCGGCGTCGCCCAGCTTCATGTCCACCAACGCGTACCGGCGGACCGAGGTCTGCACGGGCGAGTCGAAGCGCAACGACTCCTCCGCGGCGGCCCGCCAACTCCGCCGACCGGCCATGAGCTGCGCCAGTTCGGACCGATTCTCCAGCAGCCGCAGCGCCGCCGCGGCAATGAGCGGCCCGGTGCTCACCTGGCCGGCGCCGAGGAGCACGTAGAGCATGCCTTCGAGCTCCGCTTCGCTGCGCACCACGCCGCGCTCGAGCCCCTCGATCATCCGCGTCGTGAGGTCGTCCCCGCGGTGCGTCCGCTTGTACGCGATCAGGCGGTGGACGTACTCGCCCAGCTCCTCGCTCGCCGGGCCGCCGCCGAGCGGCTGCTCGATGTAGCCGGCCACGAGGAACCGGTCGATGCAGCGGCTCACCTCCATCCGCTCGGACTCGGGGATGCCGTAGAAGTCGTGGATCACCGCCCACGGGATCGGCCACGCGAACTCCCCGACGAGCTCGGCGCTGCCCTTCGCGGCGAAGGAGTCGATGAGTTCGGAGCACACCCGCGCCACCATTGGGCGAAGTTTCTCGATCGCGCCCGAGCTGAGCACGGGGCTAACCAGGTGCCGCAGCCGTGAGTGGTCCGGCGGGTCCGAACCCAGCATGTCGCCGTGGTCCAGCGACAGGCCGTCGGCATTCTTCGCGTTCGTGCGTTCGTGGCTCAGCCGGCGGTCCGCCAGGCACGCCCGGGCCAGCGCGTACGACGTCACGAACCAGACGTTTCCCTCGCCCGCCGACCCGGGTACCTGGGTGATCGGCGTCGTGGCCCGAAGCCAGGCGAAGTTGGGGTACGGGTCGAGATCGCCCGAGCGGTTGGCGTCGACGAAACCGGGAAGTCGTACCTGGCTCATGCCGCTCCCTCAATTACCTGTACGGTCGCGAGAAACGACGACAAGTTGCCGCGAATGGCACCGGGGCGGGTGACCGCGGCTATGAATCCGGCGGGCAACACGGCCATGCTAGACGGGGTCGGCGATGGGCACCAGACGCGGTCAACTGTCGTTTCGCACGCGCTTGATCCGGGAATCGGCGATATAGGTGTACACCATGAGGACGGCCGCCGCCGACGCCGACGCCGCGTAAATGGCCTGATAGGAGAAGTGCGCGATGAGGAACGCGCCAACAGCCTGCAGCGGTGCCTGCGGCGCGAACAGGAGGAAGATGACGACGGCGTTCACCCGGCCCTGCAGCCAGGTCGGCGTCATATCCTGAGCCGCGCTGAGGGTGACCAGGAACACCCACGGCAGCGCGAAGCCCAGGACGAAGGACCCGGCTATCGCCGCCGCGCTGCTGTCGAACACCCGCAGCAGGCTGCCGACCGCGTAAGCGCCGAGCCCGCACAGCTCGACCGGAATCAGGCCGAGCCGCCCGATGATTCGAGAGCTCACCAGGCTTGCGACCACGGACCCGGCGCCGAGCACGGCCGTGAGCACGCCCAAATAGCCGGGTGACTTTCCCAGGCCCTCGACCAGGCTGTACTGCGCGCTCACGCCGAGGCCGGACACGGCCATGATCATGGCCGCGGTCCCGACGATGCGGGCCAGCGCCGGTGTCGCCCGGGTATGAGCGATCCCGGCGCCCATCTCGGTCCGCCATCGCTGTCTCGGCGGCGGTGGGGGTTCGCTCGGCGGCCTGAGCAGCGCCGTCGCCGCAGCGGCGGCGACGAACGTGACGGCGTCCAGGGCCGCCACCGCCGGCCCACCGAGCGAGGTGAAGAGCGCGGCGCCCAGCAGCGGCGCGACCAGTCGGCCCATCTCCTGCATCCCGAGCCGCCAGCCGTTCACCCGCCGCCGGACGGCGGTCGGCAGCATGTGCGCGAACAGCGCGCTCTCGGCCGGCCCGACCAGGACCAGCGAGACGCCGTACCCGACCATCACCGGGTAGATGAGCCAGATCCGGCCCGGATCGGTGACCAGCAGGAGTACCGCCACGACGAATGCCGAGCACACGTTCACGACGACAAGAAAGCGCTGCCGCGGCATCCGATCGACGAGCAGCCCGGCCAGCGGAGCGAGCAGCGAGGGAACGTAGATGCACGCCTGTACGAGGCCGGCAGCGGCACTGCTGCCGGTGTCGGACTTGACCCAGATCCCGGAAACAAGGCTGAGTGCGCTGTCCCCGACGAGTGAGAGCCCGAGACCGATCAGATAGAGCCGTGCGTTCCGGCGGTCGGCCGATGTCGCGGCAAGATCGTCGCCCTCAGGCCTTACGTCCGTCATTCAGGCGGTCTCCCGGAAATTCCTGCGCGCATGTACGTGACATCGTCCGGCAGCGGAACTCCGGCATCATCGCACACTCGCCAGGGCGTTCCCGCACAAGAATACGCTGCCACGCCGTAGATCTTGTTCTCCATCTCCAGCCACTTTCTCACCGCGGTCGATGCACGACTGCTGCGCACATCGGGTACGGCTGCGGCTTGGCCGTACTGCGGATGCGGGTACCCTGGGTGACTAATGCGGCTCGTTCGGGCATGCGTCGAGCCGGCCGGCGGGGTGGGCCGCCTCGCCGGGGTGGACCCCACCACGGCCTCGACTGGAGAATGCTGCGCCGATCTTCCTCGACCCGCTTTCCAGGTCCATGTCGAGTGCCCAACGGATGCAATGGGCACCCGTTCGTAAGGTCCTGGCGTATCCGCCTGTGGTGCTCGACCCGTCGCGTGGGATCAGTCCGGATTGGCGGCTGGGCGGCGCCGACGGAACGACTGGCTGGCGACGGTCCACCGAGGTCAGCGACCAGTGGGACAACTACGTCCCGATGTGCCCAATTCAGAGCGGTATGAGCGAGTTGTTGATCAAGGTGGGTGGTCGCGCTGTGGCGGCGGACGCCACGACTGCCGCGCTGTGGTCAGGTGATGTGGCGGGGCCTGCGCGGTGGCGGGTCGTAGGGTCGCGCGACGCGGCGGTGGGCGGGGAACAATGGGGGATGGCGGTGGCGGGCGAGACGCTGGGGCTGGTGGTGCACCGCGGGGCGGTTGTGGTGCGGGCCGAGCAGGTGGTGGTCGGGGTCCGGCGGGTCGTGGCGCGGCCGTCGGGTCTGGAGGTGTACGTGACTGATCCGGCCACCCGGCGCGCCGTCCTCGACGCGTTCCACTCCGCCGCGGACGCCTGACGGCCACCGGCGCGCCCGGTCCGCCAGGCCGGCCGGCTCACTGCGCGCCGCGGCACCGGAACAGCACCGCGCGGCGGTGAGCAGCATCGCCACGAACGCGACGAAGGCCGCGCCCGAGCCGTACCCCGGAGCCGTTGCCGCCCATCGGCGCCGGCGGCGGCTGAGCGGTCACCGGCGGGCGGCGTGGGTTTAGAAGCCGCTTAGCCCGTCCTCAGTGCCCCGGGTGAGGCTACGGCGGACAGCCGCCGGGGCTGGGCCGCGACCGGGCCGGCCCCCACCTGGGGCGGCACGAGCGGCGGCGGGCTGCTCCAGCCGCTCGGCAGTGCGGCTCGGCGTGGTACGGGAGGACGGACGGCATGTCGGGCGACGAGACCCTGGGCACCGATGGCAGGCTCCGCGACTACCTGCGCCGGGCGACCGCGGAGCTGAAGCAGGCCAACCAGCGGCTGCGCGACGCGGAGAGCCGCGACACCGAGCCGATCGCGGTGGTCGGCATGTCCTGCCGCTTCCCCGGCGACGTGCGGTCGCCCGAGGACCTGTGGCGGCTGGTCGAGGCGGGCACCGACGCGGTCTCGCCGTTCCCCACCGACCGGGGCTGGGACGTCGCCGCGCTGCACCACCCCGACCCGGACCGCCCGGGCACCAGCCACGCCCGCGAAGGGGGCTTCCTGGTCGGCGCCGACCACTTCGACGCTGAGTTCTTCGGCATCAGCCCGCGGGAGGCGCTGGCGACCGACCCGCAGCAGCGGCTGCTGCTGGAGAGCGCCTGGGAGGTGTTCGAGCACGCCCGACTCGACCCGGCGGCGCTGCGCGGCAGCGACACCGGCGTGTTCGTCGGCGTCATGTACGACGACTACGCCGCCCGCCTGCACGCCGCGCCGGCCGGCCTGGAGGGGTACCTGATCAATGGCAGCGCGCCGAGCGTCGCGTCCGGCCGGATCGCGTACACCTTCGGGCTGGAGGGCCCCGCGGTCACGATCGACACGGCCTGCTCGTCCTCGCTGGTAGCCGTGCACCTGGCCAGCCGGGCGCTGCGGGCCGGCGAGTGCGGCCTGGCGGTGGCCGGCGGGGTGACCGTGATGGCGACCCCGACCGTGTTCGTCGAGTTCAGCCGGCAGCGGGGGCTGGCGCCGGACGGCCGGTGCAAGCCGTTCGCCGCCGCCGCCGACGGCACCGGCTGTTCGGAGGGCGTCGGCCTGCTGCTGCTCGAGCGGCTCTCCGACGCGCGCCGCAACGGGCACCGGGTCCTCGCGCTGGTGGCCGGCAGCGCGGTCAACCAGGACGGCCGCAGCAGCCAGCTCACCGCGCCGAACGGGCCGTCGCAGCAGCGGGTCATCCGCCGTGCGCTGGCCGCCGCGCGGCTCGCCCCCGACCAGGTCGACGCGGTCGAGGCGCACGGCACCGGCACCGTGCTCGGCGACCCGATCGAGGCGCAGGCGCTGCTGGCGGTCTACGGGCAGCATCGCGCCGCCGACCCGCTGTGGCTCGGGTCGGTGAAGTCGAACCTCGGCCACACCCAGGCGGCCGCCGGGGTAGCCGGCATGATCAAGATGATCATGGCGATGCGGTACGTGCAGCTGCCCCGGTCGCTGCACATCGACCGGCCGACGCCGCACGTGGACTGGTCGGCCGGCGGGATGGCGCTGCTCACCGAGGGGGTGCCGTGGCCGGAGACCGGCCGCCCCCGGCGCGCCGGTGTCTCCTCGTTCGGCATCTCCGGCACCAACGCGCACCTCATCCTGGAGCAGGCCCCGGACGGCGAGCCCGCCGCGCCGGGTGAGCCGGCGCCGGATGGGCCGGCGGTGGTGGGCGGGCAGCCGGCCGTGCTGCCGTACGTGCTGTCCGCGCGGACAGGGGCGGCGCTGCGCGGCCAGGCCGAGCGGCTGCTCGACAGCCTCACCGACTCCGGCGCGAAGGCCGTCGACGTCGGCTTCTCGCTGCTGACCACCCGGCCGCAACTGGAGCAGCGGGCGGTCGTCCTGGCGACCGGCGATGACGAACTGCGGGCGGGGCTGCGGGCGCTGGCGAGCGGGCGGAGCGCCCCCGGGGTGGCCCTGGCGGCGGAGCGCCGGCCCGGGCCGACCGCGTTCCTGTTCACCGGGCAGGGCAGCCAGCGCCCCGGCATGGGCGCCGAGCTGGCCGGCCGGTCCGAGGTGTTCGCCGCCGCGCTGGACGCCGTCTGCGCGCGGCTCGACCCGCACCTGCCCCGGCCGCTGCGCGAGGTCATGTTCGCCGCCGACGGCAGCCCCGAGGCCGCGCTGCTGGACACCACCGGCTACACCCAGCCGGCGCTGTTCGCGCTCGAGGTCGCGCTGTACCGGCTGCTGGAGGCCACCGGCCTGGTGCCCGACTACCTGATCGGCCACTCGGTCGGCGAGCTCGCGGCCGCGCACGTCGCCGGGGCGCTGCCGCTGGCCGACGCGTGCGCGCTGGTGGCGGCCCGCGGGCGGCTGATGGACTCGCTGCCGGCAGGGGCGATGGTCGCCATCGCGGCCGGCGAAGCCGAGGTCGCGGCGACGCTCGACGGTCCCGGCGCGGTGATCGCTGCGGTGAACGGGCCGGAGGCGGTGGTGGTCTCCGGCGACCCGGACGCGGTGGCCGCCGTCGCCGCGGTGTGGGCCGACCGGGGCCGGCGGGCCCGGCCGCTGCGCGTCGCGCACGCATTCCACTCGCCGCACCTGGACCCGCTGCTGGACGAGTTCCGCCGGGTCGCCGAGGGCGTGTCCTACCAGCCGGCGACCCGGCAGGTCGTCTCCAACCTGACCGGCGCGGTCATCCCGGCCGACGAGCTGGGCAGCGCCGGCTACTGGGTGCGGCAGCTGCGCGAGCCGGTCCGGTTCGGCGCCGGCATCGGCTGGCTGCACGGCCAGGGCGTCACCGCCTACGTGGAGGTCGGCCCCGACCGGACGCTGACCGCGATGGCGCGCGGCTGCCTGGCCGAGCTTCCGGCGCCGGTCGAACCGCTGCTGGTGCCGACGCTGCGGGCCGGCGACCCCGAGCTGCACACCGTGCTCGCCGCGGTCGCCCAGGTGCGCGGCGGCGAGCCGGACCCGGGGTGGACGGCCGCCTACGCCGGGCTCGGCGCCCGGCAGGTCGACCTGCCCACCTACGCCTTCCAGCACGGGCGCTACTGGCTGGACGCCCCGCAGGACGCCGGCGACGTGGCCGCCGCCGGGCTCGACCCCGCCGGGCACCCGCTGCTCGGCGCCGCGGTCGAGCTGGCCGACGGCGGCCTGGTGCTGACCGGGCGGCTGTCCCCGGCCCGGCACGGCTGGCTCGCCGACCACAGCATCGCGGGCTCGGTGGTGCTGCCCGGCGCGGCGTTCGTGGAGCTGGCGATCGCCGCCGCCGACCGCACCGGGTGCGACCGCGTCGAGGAACTCACCCTGCACGGCCCGCTGGTGCTGCCCGACGACGAGCAGGTGCGGATCGAGGTGACCGTCGCCGCGCCCGGTGCGGACGGCCGGCGGGCGGTCGAGGTGCACGCCCGGCCGGCCGGTTCGGCGGCCGGCTGGGTCCGGCACGCCACCGCCGTCCTGGCCGGCGGGGCTGCCGAGCTTGCCGGCGAACCGGCCGCGGCCCCTGCCGGAGGCGGCGGGGCGCCGGCCCCGCTGCGGGGGGCCTGGCCGCCGGCCGGGGCCGAGCCGATCGACGTGGCCGCGGGGTACGACCGGCTCCCCGGCGCCGGCTACGCGTACGGGCCGTCGTTCCGCGGTGTGACCGCGGCCTGGCGGTCCGGCGCCGACCTCTACGCCGAGGTCGCGCTGCCGCCCGGCGTCGACGCGGGCGGCTACGGCATCCACCCGGCGCTGCTGGACGCGGCGCTGCACCCGGTGCTGCTGGCCGAGCCGGCCGACCCCGGGTCACCGGTGCGGGTGCCGTACGCCTGGTCCGGGATACGGCTGCACGCAGCCGGCGCCAGCACCGCCCGGATCCACCTCCACACCACCGGCTCCGACACCTCTCTGTCCGTTGTGGACTCAACCGGTGCCGCGGTGGCCACTGTAGACTCGGTCGCCACCCGCGCGGTGCCGGCAGGCCAGTTCGCCAGCCTGGCCGAGGGCGCGCTCCACGAGCTGGTCTGGGAGCCGGCCGCGGACGCGGCCGAGCCGCCGGTGACGATGTTCGCGCCGGTGTCGGACGCGATCCTGCTCGGCGCACCGGTCCCGGACGTGGCGATCGCCGACCTGACCACGGCCGGCCGGCCGGTCGCCGGCACCCTGCACGCGGTCCTCGACCAGCTGCGCGGCTGGCTCGCCGACGACCGCCTCGCCGGCTCCCGGCTGGCCGTGCTGACCCGCGGCGCGGTCGCGGCCGCCGCCGGGGACGGCCCCACGGACATCGCGGCCGCCGCCGTCTGGGGCCTGGTGCGCAGCGCGCAGGCCGAGCACCCGGGCCGGTTCGTGCTGGTCGACGTCGACACGGCACGGGTGCCGCGCGACGCGCTGCTGGCCGCGCTCGCCGCGGCGGAACCCGCCGTCGCGGTCCGCGCCGGCCAGGTGCTGCTCCCCCGCCTCACCCGGCTGTCCGCGGCCGAACCGCCCGGCACCGGGTTGTCCGGTGTGGACGGTGCCGGGACGGTGCTGGTGACCGGCGGGGTCGGCGGGCTGGGCGCGGCCGTGGCCGTGCACCTGGCGCGGCGGCACGGGGTGCGGCGGCTGCTGCTGGTGAGCCGGCGCGGCCCGGACGCGCCGGGAGCGGCCGACCTGGTGGCCGAGCTGGCCGGGCTGGGCGCGCACGCCGACGTGGCCGCGGCCGACGTGGCCGACCGGGACGCGCTCGCCCGGGTGCTGGCGTCGGTGCCGGCGGAACACCCGCTGACAGGGGTCGTGCACGCCGCGGGGGTGCTCGAAGACGGCGTGCTGGCCGCGCTGTCGCCGCAGCGACTGGACGCGGTGCTGGCGCCGAAGCTGACCGCGGCGGTGCACCTGGACGAGCTGACCCGCGGCGCCGACCTGGCCGCGTTCGTGCTGTTCTCCTCGCTGTCCGGGGTGCTGGGCGGCCCCGGGCAGGGGAACTACGCGGCCGCGAACGCCGGCCTGGACGCGCTCGCCCAGCAGCGGCGGGCCGCCGGGCTGCCCGCGCTGAGCCTCGCCTGGGGCCAGTGGGACGACACGACCGGGATGGCTGCCGGCCTCGCCGCGGCCGACCGGGCCCGGATGGCCCGGGCCGGGGTCCGGCCGCTGTCGATCGCGGGCGGCCTGGCGCTGTTCGACGCGGCGCTGGCGGCCGACCAGCCGGTGCTGGTGCCGGCCCGGCTGGACCTCGCGACGCTGCGCGCGCAGGCCGACGCCGGCACCCTGCCGGCCGTGCTCGGCCGGCTCGTGCCGCTGGCGCGCCGGGCCAGGCCGACCGTGGCCGGCGCCGGCGAGCCGGCCGGCCTCGCCACCCAGCTCGCCGGCCTGCCCGCCGAGGCCCGGCTGGAGCACCTGGTGCACCTGGTCCGCAGCCAGGCGGCGGCGGTGCTCGGGCATGCCGGTGCGGGCGCCGTCGCCGCCGACCGCGCCTTCCGGGACCTGGGCTTCGACTCGCTCAGCGCGGTCGAGCTGCGCAACCAACTGCAGGCCGCGACCGGGCGGCGGCTCCCGTCCACGATGGTGTTCGATCACCCGACGCCGGCCGAGCTGGCCGGCTACCTGCTGGCCGACCTGACTGGCGACGGCGCCCCCGCCGCGCCGACCGCGCCGGCCGTGGCCGCGGCGGATGACCCGGTGGTGATCGTGGCGATGGCCTGCCGCTACCCGGGTCGCGTGACCTCGGCCGAGCAGCTGTGGTCGCTGGTCGACGCCGGGGTCGACGCGACCGGCGACTTCCCGGCCGACCGCGGGTGGGACCTCGACGCGCTCTACCACCCGGACCCGGACCACGCGGGCACCTCGTACGTCCGGCGCGGCGGCTTCCTCACCGGCGCGGCCGGGTTCGACGCCGACTTCTTCGGCATCTCGCCCCGCGAGGCGCTGGCCACCGACCCGCAGCAGCGGGTCCTGCTGGAGCTGGCGTGGGAGGCGTTCGAGCGGGCCGGCATCGCGGCGGAGTCGCTGCGCGGCACCGACACCGGGGTGTTCGCCGGTGTGATGTACGACGACTACGGCAGCCGGCTGGGGTCGAGCCCGCCGCCGGAGCTGGCCGGCTACCTCGGCAACGGCAGCGCGGGCAGCATCGCGTCCGGCCGGGTCGCGTACACCTTCGGGCTGCACGGCCCGGCGGTCACCCTGGACACCGCGTGCTCGTCGTCGCTGGTGGCGCTGCACCTGGCCGCGCAGGCGCTGCGGTCGGGCGAGTGCTCGCTCGCGCTGGCCGGCGGCGTCACGGTGCTGGCCACCCCGACGGCGTTCGTGGAGTTCAGCCGGCAGCGCGGGCTGGCGCCGGACGGCCGGTGCAAGCCGTTCGCCGCCGCCGCCGACGGCACCGGCTGGGCCGAGGGCGGCGGCCTGCTGCTGCTCGAACGGCAGTCCGACGCGCTGCGCCGCGGGCACCCGATCCTGGCCGTGCTGCGCGGCAGCGCGGTGAACTCCGACGGCGCCAGCAACGGCCTGACCGCGCCGAACGGCCCGGCGCAGGAGCGGGTGATCCGGCGCGCGCTGGCCGAGGCGGGGCTGGCACCGTCCGATGTGGACGCGGTGGAGGCGCACGGGACCGGTACGACGCTGGGCGACCCGATCGAGGCGCAGGCGCTGCTGGCGACGTACGGCCAGCAGCGGGCCACCGACGCGCCGCTCTGGCTGGGCTCGATCAAGTCGAACCTGGGCCACACCCAGGCCGCGGCCGGGGTGGCCGGCGTGATCAAGATGGTGCAGGCCATCCGGCACGGCCGGCTCCCGCGCACCCTGCACGTCGACGAGCCGACCGGCCACGTGGACTGGACGACCGGCGCGGTCCGCCTGCTCACCGAGCCCACCGCCTGGCCGGAGACCGGCCGGCTCCGCCGCGCCGCGGTCTCGTCGTTCGGCATCAGCGGCACCAACGCACACGTCCTGATCGAGCAACCGCCGGCGACCGAACCCGCCCCGGCGGACGGGCCGGCCACCACCGCACCGGCGGGTGTGCTGCCCTGGGTGCTGTCCGCCGCGGATGAGACCGCGCTGCGGGCGCAGGCCCGGCAGCTTTCCGCCCGGGTCGCCGCCGACCCTGGTCTGTCCACAGTGGAGGTTGCCGCGACGCTGGCGCGGCGGGCCCGGCTGCCGCACCGCGCGGTCGCGGTCGGCGCCGACCGGGCCGAACTGCTGGCCGGCCTGGCCGCGCTTGACGCGGACCGGCCCGACCCGGGCCTGGTGCGCGCCACCGCCGGCGACCGCGGCCGGACCGTCTTCGTCTTCCCCGGCCAGGGCTCGCAGTGGCCCGGGATGGCCGCCGAACTGCTCGACACCGCGCCCGTGTTCGCCGCCCGGATGGCCGAGTGCGAGCAGGCGCTCGGCCCGTACGTCGACTGGTCGCTGACCGGCCTGCTCCGCGGCGCCGACGCGGCCGCGCTGGACCGGGTGGAGATCGTGCAGCCGGCGCTGTGGGCGGTGCTGGTGTCGCTGGCCGCGCTGTGGCAGCAGCACGGGGTCCGCCCGGACGCGGTGCTGGGCCACTCGCAGGGCGAGATCGCCGCGGCCGCGGTGGCCGGCGCGCTGAGCCTGGACGACGCCGCGCGGGTGGTCGCGCTGCGCAGCGCGGCCATCGCCGACGGGCTGGCCGGCACCGGTGGGATGGCGTCGGTGGCGCTGCCCTCGGACGCGGTCGGTGCCCGGCTCGGCGCCGGGCTGCAGGTCGCCGCGGTCAACGGGCCGGCGGCCACGGTCGTGTCCGGCGACCCGGCGGCGCTGGCCGAACTGGTGGCCGCCTGTACCGCGGACGGCATCCGCGCCCGGCTGATCCCGGTGGACTACGCCTCCCACTCCCCCGCGGTCGCGGCGATCCGCGACCGGCTGCTGGCCGACCTGGCCGGCATCGCGCCCCGGCCGGCCGCGATCCCGTTCTACTCCGGCCTCACCGGCGACCTGCTCGACGCCGCCACCTTGGACGCCGACTACTGGTACCGGAACCTGCGCGAGCCGGTCCGCTTCCACCCGGCCGTCCTCCGGCTGGTCGACCGCGGGCACCGGCGGTACATCGAGCCGTCGCCGCACCCGGTCCTCACCGCCGCGCTGCAGGAGACGCTGGACGCGACCGAGGGCGGCAGCCTGGTCACCGGCACGCTGCGGCGCGACGAGGGCACGTCGCGCCGGTTCCTGCTGTCCCTCGCCGCCGCCCACGCGGCCGGTCAGCCGGTCGACTGGGCGCCGGCCACCGGCGCCGCCGGGCTGGTCGACCTGCCCACCTACCCGTTCCAGCGGCGGCACTACTGGATCGACCCGCCGGCCGGCCAGGGCGACCCCGGCCAGCTCGGCCAGGACCCGACCAGCCACCCGGTGCTGCCGGCCGCGATCGCCCTGGCCGGCACCGATACCACCGTCCTCACCGGCCAGGTCGGCACCGCGACCCAGCCGTGGCTGGCCGACCACGCGATCGGCAGCACCGTCCTGGCCCCGGGCGCGCTGCTGGTCGAGCTGGGCCTGTCCGCCGGCGAGCGCCTCGGCTGCCCGGCGCTGGACGACCTGACGCTGGCGGCGCCGCTGCCGCTGCCGGCCGACGCCGCGGTCACCCTTCAGGTCACGGTCGGCGAGCCGGACGGCACCGGGCGCCGCGAGCTGACCATCCACTCGCGACAGTCCGGCGGCGGCGATGCCGGCTGGACCCGGCACGCCGACGGCACCCTCGCCCCGGACGCCGGCGCGGCCCGACCCGAGCCGCTGGCCGCCTGGCCACCGCCAGGGGCGGTCCCGGTGCCGGTCGAGGCGGAGTACCAGCGCCTCGCCGCCCGCGGTTACGCGTACGGCCCGGCGTTCCAGACCGTGCACGCCGCCTGGCGCGACGGCCCGACCCTGTACGCGGAGGTGCGCAGCCCCGCCGCGGCCGACCCGCCCGGCGGCGGCTACCGGCTGCACCCGGCGCTGCTCGACGGCGCGCTGCAGGCGGCCGGCCTGGCGCTGGCCGGCGAGCGGGACACCGGCGACACCCCGCTGGTCCCGTTCTCGTTCACCGGGCTGCGGCTGCTCGGCCCGGCGCCGGCGCAGCTGCGGGTGCACGCGACGGTGTCCACATCGGACTCGGTCGCGCTGCTGATCACCGACGGCTCCGGCAACCCGGTGGCGACGCTCGACGGGTTGGTCGTCCGGCCGATGGACCCGGGCCAGCTCGCCGCGATCCGGGCGGCGGAACCGACCCCGCTGTTCGGCGTCGACTGGCAGCCGGTCGAGGCGGCCGGCACGGCCGCGCCCGCCCGGCTCGCGCTGCTCGGCCCCGACCCGTGGGGCATCGTGCCGGCCGCCCGGGCCGCCGGCATCGACGTGGTGGCGCACGCCGACCTGGACGCCGCCCGCGCCGCCGGGCCGCCGGCCGGCCCGGTGCTGGTGGCCTGCGCTCCCGACCCGGGCGGCGACCGCGCCGCGGCCGCCCGCGCGGCCGTGCACGGGGCGCTCGACCTGGCCCGCTCCTGGACGGAGCAGGCGCCGGCCGCACCGCTGGTGTTCGTGACCCGCGGCGCGGTCGGCACCCACGCCGGCGACCCGGTCGAGGACATCGCCGCGGCGCCGGTGTGGGGCCTGATCCGGGCGGCCGGGTCGGAACACCCCGGCATGTTCGGCCTGCTCGACCTGGACCCGCGGGACGGCGCCGCCGGCCTCGCCGCGGCCGCCGGGCTGCTCGGCGGCGACGAGCCGCAGCTCGCGGTCCGCGGCGGCGCCGGCTACGCGCCGAGGCTGGTCCGGCTGACCGCCGAGGACGCGCTGCCGCTGCCGGCCGGGGAACCGCGCTGGCGGCTGGCGTTCTCGCACACCGGCTCGCTGGACGCCTTCGACCTGGCGGCCCACCCGGCGGCCGCCGGCCCGCTGGAACCCGGGCAGCTCCGCGTCGAGGTCCGGGCCGCAGGGCTGAACTTCCGGGACGTGGTGCTTGCGCTGGGGATGGTCCCCGACGACGGCAAGACCCCGGCCGGCGAGGGCGCCGGCGTGGTGCTCGAGGTGGGGCCGGGCGTCACCGGGTTCCACCCCGGCCAGCGGGTGATGGGCCTGCTGTCCGGCGGTGCCGGGCCGGTGTCGGTCGCCGACCACCGCCTGGTCGCCCCGATCCCGGCCGGCATGTCGTTCGCCGAGGCTGCGACGGTCCCGGTCGCGTTCCTGACGGCCTGGATCGGGCTGGTGGAGATCGCCGGTGTCGGGCCGGGCGAGTCGGTGCTGGTGCACGCGGCGACCGGTGGGGTGGGGATGGCCGCGACCCAGGTGGCCCGGCGCCGTGGCGCGGAGGTGTATGGCACGACCAGCCCCGGCAAATGGCAGGTGCTCCGCTCGGCCGGCTGGGACGACGACCGCATCGCCTCCTCTCGGGACCTCGACTTCGCCGACCGGTTCCGGCACGGCACCGACGGCCGCGGCGTGGACGTGGTGCTCAACTCGCTGGCCGGCGACTACGTCGACGCGTCGCTGGGGCTGCTGGCCGACGGCGGCCGGTTCGTCGAGATCGGCAAGACCGACATCCGCGACCCCGCCGCGGTCGCGGCGATCCGGCCGGACGTCTCCTACCGGGCCTTCGACGTGCTGGATGGCGGCCCGGACGGGGTGCGGCGGGTGCTCGGCGAGCTGCTCGCCGAGTTCGGCCCGGACGGGCTGCGGCCGATCCGGCACGCGGCCTGGGACGTCCGCCGCGCCCGGGAGGCCTACCGGTTCCTGAGCCAGGCCCGGCACACCGGCAAGATCGTGCTCACCCTGCCCCGGCCGCTGGCGCCCGACGGCACCGTGCTGATCACCGGTGGCACCGGCGTCCTCGGCAGCCGCATCGCCCGCCACCTGGTCGCCCGGCACGGGGTGCGGCACCTGCTGCTGCTCAGCCGGCGCGGCCCGGACGCCCCCGGGGTCGCCGAACTGCGAGCCGAGCTGGGCGCGGCCGGCGCGGACGTGGTGGTCGCCGCCGCTGACGCGGCGGACGCCGGCCGGCTGGCCGAGGTGCTCGCCGGTATCCCGGCCGGGCACCCGCTGACCGCCGTCGTGCACGCGGCCGGCGTGATCGGCGACGGGCTGCTCGACACGCTGACGCCCGAGCGGCTCGACGCGGTGCTCCGACCGAAGATCGACGCGTCCTGGAACCTGCACGAGCTGACCCGCGACGCGGACCTGACCGCGTTCGTGCTGTTCTCCTCGATCGCCGGCACGCTCGGCACCGCGGGCCAGGCGAACTACGCGGCGGCGAACACGTTCCTCGACGCGCTCGCCCAGCACCGGCGCGCGCTGGGCCTGCCGGCGACCGCGCTGGCCTGGGGCCTGTGGGCGGAGAGCAGCGAGATGACCGCGCACCTGGGCGCCGCCGAGCTGGACCGGCTGCGCCGCGACGGGCTCACGCCGCTCGGCACCGACGAAGGTCTGGACCTCTTCGACCTGGCCCGCGAGTCGTCGCGGGCGCTGGTCGTGCCGGCCCGGCTGGACATCCGCCAGCTCGAGCGCACGGCCACGGCCGGTGCGCTACCGCCGGCGCTGCTGCGCGGCCTGGTCCGGCGCCGGCCGGCCGCCGCCCCGGCCGCCGAGCCGGCGCAGGCCTGGCTGGACCGGCTCAGCCGGGCCCCGGCGGCCGCCCGGCCGGGGCTGCTCGCCGACCTGGTCGGAGCGCACGTGGCCGCCGTGCTCGGGCACGCCCCGGCGCAGGCGGTCCGCGCCGACGCCGCGTTCTCCGAGCTCGGCATGGACTCGCTGTCCGCGGTCGAGCTGCGCAACCGGCTCAACGGGGCGACCGGGCTGCGGCTGCAGCCGACCGCGATCTTCGACCACCCCACCCCGGCCCGGCTGGCCGCGTACCTGCACCGGCAGCTCGCCGACAGCGAGCAGCTTGAACCCGGACCGGCCGCGGGCGGGTCGATCGAGGCCGAGCTCGACCGGCTCGAAGCCGCCGTCCGGACGCTCGACGCCGGTTCCGGCGGGGCCTACGAGGTGGTGGCCGACCGGCTGGAACGGCTGCTGTCCGAGGTACGCCGGCCCGGCGGCGGCGGTGCCGCGGTCTCGGTCGCGGCCAGGCTCGAATCGGCCACCGACGACGAGATCTTCACGTTCTTCGACAACGAGTTGTGAGGGCGGCGGGTTGACCAGCCAGGTGACCAACGAGGAACGGCTGCGGGACTACCTCAAGCGCGCGGCGGTCGACCTGCACGACGCGCGGCAGCGGCTGGCCGCGGCGCAGGAGCGCGACCACGAGCCGATCGCGATCGTCGCCATGTCATGCCGGTTCCCGGGTGAGGTGGCCTCGGCCGAGGACCTGTGGCGGCTGCTGGACTCCGGCACCGACGCGATGAGCGACTTCCCCACCGACCGCGGCTGGGACCCCGACGCGCTCTACCACCCCGACCCCGACCACCACGGCACCTGCTACGTGCGCCAGGCCGGCTTCGTCGACACGGCCGGCGACTTCGACGCCGGCTTCTTCGGCCTCTCGCCCCGGGAGGCGGCGGCCACCGACCCGCAGCAGCGGATGCTGCTGGAGCTGACCTGGGAGGCGCTGGAGCGGGTCAACATCCCGGCGGAATCGCTGCGCGGCAGCGACACCGGCGTGTTCGCCGGCGTGATCAGCGCCGAGTACGGCCCCCGCCTGCAGGATGCCCCCGAGGCGTACGAGGGCTACCTGCTCACCGGCGTCACCCCCAGCATCGCGTCCGGCCGGGTCTCGTACACGTTCGGCTTCGAGGGTCCGTCGTACACAGTGGACACCGCCTGCTCGTCCTCGCTGGTCGCGCTGCACCTGGCCTGCCAGGCGCTGCGCGCGGGCGAATGCTCGCTGGCCGTCGCCGGCGGCGCGACCGTGCTCGCGTCACCGGGCGTGCTGGTCGGCTTCAGCCGGCAGCGCGGGCTGGCCGCCGACGGCCGGTGCAAGTCGTTCGCCGCCGCCGCCGACGGCACGAACTTCGCCGAGGGCGGCGGGCTGCTGCTGCTGGAGCGGCTGTCCGACGCGCACCGCAACGGGCACCCGGTGCTGGCCGTGATCCGCGGCTCGGCGGTCAACTCGGACGGCGCGAGCAACGGGCTGACCGCGCCGAACGGGCCCAGCCAGGAACGCGTGATCAGCAGCGCGCTGGCGCAGGCGCGGCTCGCACCGTCCGATGTGGACGCCGTCGAGGCGCACGGCACCGGCACCGCGCTCGGCGACCCGATCGAGGCGCAGGCGCTGCTGGCCACCTACGGCCAGGGCCGGCCCGACGGCGGCCCGCTCTGGCTGGGCTCGATCAAGTCCAATATCGGCCACACCCAGGCCGCCGCCGGCGTGGCCGGCATGATCAAGATGGTGCAGGCCATCGCGCACGGCCGCCTCCCCCGCACGCTGCACGTGGACGCGCCGACGCCGCACGTGGACTGGGCCGCTGGGCAGGTGTCGCTGCTGGACACGCCGGTCGAGTGGCCGGCCAGGCCGGGCCGCCTCCGCCGCGCCGGCATCTCCGCGTTCGGCATCAGCGGCACCAACGCCCACATCGTGATCGAGGAGCCGCCGCAGCCCACCGCCCCGACCACCGCGGCGCCGGCCGCCGGCCCGGTCCCGGCCGCCGCCGGGGTCGCGGCGGCCGCTGGAGGCCCGGCCACCGAGGCGCCGGCCGCTCGGGTCCCTGCGCCGACCGCCGGCCCGGTCCCGGCCGCCGCGGATGCGGCGCCGGCACCGGCGGGGGTGGCGGTGCCGTGGTTGCTGTCGGCGGCGGACGCGCCGGGGCTGCGGGCCAGGGCGCGGCAGCTGGCGTCCTGGGCGGAGCGGGCCGGCGTGCCGGCCGCGGACATCGCGTACACGCTGGCGACCGGCCGCGGCGGCCTGGAGTTCCGCGCGGCGGTGCCGGCCGGTGACGTGGCCGAGGCGGTCGCCGGGCTGGCGGCGCTGGCCGAGGACCGCCCCGCGGCCGGCGTGTTCACCGGGACGGCCGGGCAGCCGGGCCGGCTGGCGTTCCTGTTCACCGGCCAGGGCAGCCAGCGCGCCGGGATGGGCGACGGCCTCTACGCGGACTTCCCTGTCTTCGCCGCCGCGGTGGACGAGATCGCCGCCGCGTTCGACCCGCACCTGGACCGGCCGCTGCGGGAGGTGATGTCCGGCGCCGGGCCGGCGGGGCTGCTGGACCAGACCGCGTACACCCAGGCCGCGCTGTTCACGTTCGAGGTCGCGCTGTACCGGCTGGTCGAGTCGCTCGGCCTGCGGCCGGACTTCCTGGCCGGCCACTCGATCGGCGAGATCGCCGCGGCCTGTGTGGCCGGCGTCCTCACGCTGCCCGACGCGTGCACGCTGGTCGCCGCGCGTGGCCGGCTGATGCAGCAGCTCCCCGGCGGCGGCGCGATGATCGCCATCGAGGCCACCGAGAGCGAGCTGGCCCCGATGCTGGCCGGCCAGCCCGGGCTGGCGATCGCGGCCACCAACACCCCACTGTCCACTGTGGTCGCCGGTGACACGGCGGCGGCGGCGGAGCTGGCCGCGCATTGGAAGGCGCAGGGCCGGCGGACCAGGCGGCTGCAGGTAAGCCACGCCTTCCACTCCCCGCACATGGACCCGATGCTGGAGCGGTTCCGCCAGGTCGCGCAGACCCTGACCTACCACCAGCCGGTCATCCCGGTGGTGTCCAACCTGACCGGCCGGCTCGCCACCGGCGACGAGCTCACCACGGCCGGGTACTGGGTCGCGCACGTGCGCGGGGCGGTCCGGTTCGCCGAGGCGGTCGGCGGGCTGCACGCCGAGCACGGCGTCCGCGCCTACCTCGAGCTCGGGCCGGACGCGATCCTCACCGCGGCCGCCGGCGACACCCTCGCGGCGCGGGCCGGCGAGCCGGCCCCGCTGCTGGTGCCGGCCACCCGCCGCGACCACCCGGAGACCGCCGCCCTCACCACCGCCCTGGCGCGGCTGCACACCCACGGCCACCGGGTGGACTGGGCCGGGCTGTTCGCCGGCCGCGGCGCCCGGCACGCCGACCTGCCCACGTACCCGTTCCAGCGCCGGCACTACTGGATCGAACCGGCCGCCCCGACCAGCCCGACCAGCCTCGGCCAGGACGCCAGCACCCACCCGCTGCTGGCCGCGGCCATCACGCTGGCCAGCGGGGACGGCGGCACGGTGCTCACGGGCCGGATCTCCCGGGCCACCCACCCGTGGCTGGCCGACCACGCCGTCGCCGGCACCGTCCTGGTGCCCGGCACCGCGCTGGTCGACCTGGCCGTGCACGCCGGCGACCGGGTCGGCTGCGGCCGGCTGGCCGAGCTGGTGCTGGCCGCGCCGCTGATCCTGGCCGCCGCCGGGGCCACCGACCTGCAGGTCACTGTCGGAGCGCCGGACGGGGCCGGCGACCGGTCGTTCGCCATCCACTCCCGGCTGTCCGCCGGCGACGGTGTCGACCTGGCCGGCGGCGGTGGCGGCTGGACCTGCCACGCCACCGGCACCGTCACCGCCGCCGACCCCACCACCGGCCCGGCCACCGCGGGCGACGCCGGCGCGTGGCCGCCGCCCGGTGCCGACCCGCTGGACACCGCCGGCCTCTACGACCGGCTGGCCGCCCGCGGCTACCGCTACGGCCCGGCGTTCCAGCTGGTGCGGGCGGCCTGGCGGCGCGGCGACGAGGTGTACGCCGAGCTGCGGCTGCCGGACGCCGCCGCGGCTGCCGGCTTCGGCCTGCACCCAGCACTGCTCGACGCGGCGCTGCACCCGCTCGCCGACCTCGAACTGGCCGCCGCCGGCGACTCGCAGGACGGCCTGCGGGTGCCGTTCTCCTGGTCCGGGGTGAGCCTGCATTCGACCGGCGCCAGCACCGTCCGGGCCCGGCTGCGCCCGGCCGGCGGCGGCGCGGTCACCGTCGACCTGACCGACGTGGCCGGCGCGCCGGTGCTGAGCGTCGACTCGCTGGTGCTGCGGGCGATCCGGGCCGACCAGCTCACCGCGGCGCCGCCGACCGGGCCGCTCTACCACGTCGACTGGGCGCCGGTGCCGCTGCCGGCGGCCGAGCCGGGCGGCGGTTGGGCCGTGGTCGGCACCGGCGCGCTACCGGCCGCCGTGCTCGCCGCCGGCCCCACCGCCACCGGCCATCCCGACCTGGACGGGGCCGGCGCCGGGCCGCCGCCGGCCACGGTGATCCTCTGCGCCGACACCGCCGACCCGGTGGGGCCGGGCGAGCGGACGGCCGCGGCGGCGCGGCGGGGCACCGCGCGGATGCTGGGGCTGCTGCAGGACGCGCTCGGCGACGAGCGGCTCGGCGACTGCCGGCTGGTCGTGCTTACCCGCGGGGCGGTCGCCGCCGGCGCCGGCGAGGCCGTCGACGGGCTCACCCAGGCGCCGCTGTGGGGGCTGGCGCGGACCGCTCAGTCCGAGTACCCGGGCCGGGTCGTCCTCGTCGACGTCGACGGGGCGCCGGCCTCGTACCAGGTGCTGCCGGGCGCCCTGGCCAGCGGTGAACCGCAACTGGCCGTCCGCGCCGGGGACGCCTGGGCGCCGAGGCTGGCGGTGGCCGACGAGCCGCTCACCCCACCGCCCGGGCCCGGCTCGTGGCGGCTGGACGTCACCGCCGCCGGCTCCCTGCAGAACCTGGCACTGGTGCCGGCCGACTCCGCGACCGCGCCGCTGCCGGCCGGCCATGTCCGGCTCGCGGTTCGCGCCGCGGCGCTGAACTTCCGGGACGTGCTGCTGGCGCTGGGCATGTACCCCGGCGAGGCGCCGTTCGGCAGCGAGGGCGCCGGCGTCGTGCTGGAGGTCGCGTCGGACGTGACCGACCTGGCTCCGGGAGATCGGGTGATGGGCCTGATCGCCGGCGCGATCACCCCGGTGGCGGTGACCGACCGGCGGCTGCTCGCCCCGATCCCCACCGGCTGGTCGTACCCGCAGGCCGCGGCGGCCCCGATCGCGTTCATGACCGCCTACCACGGCCTGGTCGACCTGGGCGGGCTACGGGCCGGCGAGGCGGTGCTCGTGCACGCCGCCGCCGGCGGTGTCGGGATCGCGGCTACCCGGCTGGCCCGGCACCTCGGCGCCGAGGTCTACGGCACGGCCAGCCCCGGGAAGTGGGACACGCTGCGAGCCGAGGGCCTGGCCGACGCGGACATCACGTCGTCGCGCGACCTGTCCTTCGCCGACCGGTTCGCTGGCCGCGCCGTGGACGTCGTGCTCAACTCGCTGGCCGGCGAGTTCGTCGACGCCTCCGCCGGGCTGCTCGGCTCCGGCGGCCGGTTCCTGGAGATGGGCAAGACCGACATCCGGGACGTGGCGCAGATGCACGCCCGCTACCCGGGCATCAGCTACCAGCCGTTCGACCTCAACGACGCCGGCCCGGACGAACACCGCCGGCTGCTGGCCACCCTGTCGGCGCTGTTCGAGAGCGGGCAGGTGCGGCCGCTGCCGGTGACCGTATGGGACGTGCGGCAGGCCCGGCAGGCGGTCCGCTACCTCAGCCAGGCCCGGCACGTCGGCAAGGTGGTACTCACGCTGCCCGCGCCGCTCGACCCGGACGGGACCGTGCTGATCACCGGTGGCGCCGGCGGCCTGGGCCGGCACGTGGCCCGGCACCTTGTCACCGCGCACGGCGCCCGGCACCTGCTGCTGGCCAGCCGGCGCGGGCCGGACGCGGATGGGGTCGCCGAACTGCGGGCCGAGCTGGCCGAACTGGGCGCCGAGGTCACGGCCGCCGCCTGCGACGCCGCCGACCGGGAGTCGCTGGCCGCGGTGCTGGCCGCGGTGCCGGCCGGTCACCCGCTGACCGGGGTGCTGCACCTGGCCGGTGTGCTCGACGACGCTCCGCTCGACCGGCTCACCCCCGGGCAGCTCGAGCACGTCCTGCGGTCCAAAGTGGACGCCGCGGTCAACCTGCACGAGCTGACCGGCGGCGCGGACCTGGCCGCGTTCGTGCTGTTCTCCTCGCTCGCCGGCATCGCCGGCAACCCAGCGCAGGCGAACTACGCGGCCGGCAACGCCTTCCTGGATGCGCTCGCCGAGCACCGGTACCGCCGCGGCCTGCCGGCAATGGCGCTGGCCTGGGGCCCGTGGCAGCCGACCGGTGGGATGACCGCGCGGCTGGCCGACGCGGACCGGGCCCGGCTCGCCCGCTCCGGCGCCGTGCCGCTGCCGGTCGGCGACGGGCTGGCCCTGCTCGACGCGGCGCTGGCGGCCGGGCGGCCGGCGGTGGTGCCGGCCCGGCTCGACCAGGCCGCCCTGCGGGCCCGGGCCGGTGCCGGCGACCTGCCCGCGCTGCTGCGCGGCCTGGTCCGCCAGCCCACCCGGCGCGCCGCCACGGCCGACTCCGCGGCCGGCGCCCCCGGCCTGCGCGGCCGGCTGCTCGGGCTGCCCACGGCCGAGCAGGATCGGGCGCTGGGCGACCTGGTGCGCGGCCAGGTGGCGGTGGTGCTCGGGCACGGCGCGGCCGAGCTGATCGAGGCCGACCGGGCGTTCAGCACGCTGGGCTTCGACTCGCTGACGGCGGTGGAGCTGCGGAACCGGCTGAATGCGGCGACCGACCTGCGGCTGCCGGCCACTCTGCTGTTCGATCACCCCACCACCGCGGCGCTCACCGCGTTCCTGCGCGCCGAACTGCTCGGCACAGCCGGCGCCACCCCCGATGGCCCCGCCGCGCCGGCCGTGTCCACAGTGGACGAGCCGGTCGCGGTCGTCGCGATGAGCTGCCGCTACCCCGGCGGGGTCCGCACCCCGGAGGACCTGTGGCGGCTGGTCCGGGACGGAACCGACGCGATCGGCGACTTCCCCACCAACCGCGGTTGGGACCTGGCCCGGCTCTACGACCCCGACCCGGACCGCCCCGGCCGCAGCTACACCGACAAGGGCGGCTTCCTGGCCGACGCGGACGAGTTCGACGCCGGCCTGTTCCTGCTCAGCCCGCGCGAGGCGCTCGCCACCGACCCGCAACAGCGGCTGTTGCTGGAGACCACGTGGGAGCTGTTCGAGCGGGCCGGCATCGACCCGACAAGCCTCGCCGGCAGCCGTACCGGCGTGTTCGCCGGGGTGATCGCCGGCGAGTACGCCTCCCGGCTACGCAACATCCCCGCCGACGTCGAGGGTCTGCTGATCACCGGGAACACCACCAGCGTCGCCTCCGGCCGGGTCGCGTACAGCTTCGGCCTGGAGGGGCCGGCGATCACGGTGGACACCGCCTGCTCGTCCTCGCTGGTCGCGCTACACCTGGCCTGCCAGTCGCTGCGGGCCGGCGAGTGCAGCCTCGCCGTCGCCGGCGGGGTCGCGGTGATGTCCACGCCGAACACATTCATCGAGTTCAGCCGGCAGCGCGGGCTGTCCGCCGACGGCCGGTGCAAGGCGTTCGGCGCGGACGCGGACGGCACCGGCTGGGGCGAGGGCGCCGGCCTGCTGCTGCTCGAACGGCTCTCCGACGCGCGCCGCAACGGCCACCAGGTGCTGGCCGTGGTCCGCGGCTCCGCGGTCAACTCCGACGGCGCCAGCAACGGGCTGGCCGCCCCGAACGGCCCGGCGCAGCAGCGGGTGATCCGGCAGGCGCTGGCTGCCGCTGGGCTCGGACCGTCCGATGTGGACGCGGTCGAGGCGCACGGCACCGGCACCGCGCTCGGCGACCCGATCGAGGCGCAGGCGCTGCTGGCGACCTACGGCCGCGACCGGCCCGCGGACGCCCCGCTCTGGCTCGGCTCGATCAAGTCGAACATCGGCCACACGCTAGCCGCCGCCGCGGTGGCCGGCGTGATCAAGATGGTGCAGGCGCTGCGGCACGGCGAACTGCCGCCCACGCTGCACGTCGATGAGCCGTCCCCGCACGTCGACTGGTCCGCCGGCACGGTGGCGCTGCTGCGCGAGGCCGTGCCGTGGCCGGACCGCACCCGGCCGCGCCGGTTCGCGGTGTCCTCGTTCGGGATCAGCGGCACCAACGCGCACGCGATCCTGGAGCAGGCCCCCGGCCCCGCGCCGGAACCGGATCCGGCGTCCACGGTGGACGCTGACGCGCCGGCGGCCGGCCCGGTGACGCCGTGGGTGCTGTCCGGCCGGGATGGGCCGGCGCTGCGGGCACAGGCGGGTGCGTTGTTGCGGCACGCCGAGGCGCACCCGGATCTGTCCATTGTGGACGTTGCCGGCTCGCTGTACGGCGGCCGGGCCACGCTGGAGCACCGGGCGGTCGTCGTGGACCGGGACCGGGCCGGCCTGCTCGCCGGGCTGCGTGCGGCCGCGGCCGGGGTGCCGGCGCCGAACCTGGTGACCGGCGTCGGCTTCGACCCGAAGCCGGTGGTGTTCGTCTTCCCGGGCCAGGGCTCGCAGTGGGCCGGGATGGCGGCCGAACTGCTCGACACCGCGCCGGTGTTCCGGGACCGGCTGCACGCCTGCGCCGAGGCGCTGCGCCCGCACCTGGACTGGTCGCTGATCGACGCGGTCCGTGGCGAACTGCCGGCGCCGGTGCTGGAGCGGGTCGACGTGGTGCAGCCGGCGCTGTTCGCGGTGATGGTGGCCCTGGCCGAGCTCTGGCGGTCGTACGGGGTGACGCCGGCCGCCGTGGTCGGCCACTCGCAGGGCGAGATCGCCGCGGCCGCGGTGGCCGGCGCGCTCAGCCTGGACGACGCCGCCCGGGTGGTCGCGCTGCGCAGCCAGGCGGTGGCGGCGCTGGCGGCGGGCGCCGGGGCGATGGCCTCGGTGGCGGCGCCGGTCGCCGCGGTGCGTGACCGGATCGCCCGCTGGGACGGCCGGCTCTCGGTGGCCGCGGTCAACGGTCCACAGTCGACGGTGGTGTCCGGGACCCCGGACGCGGTCGGGGAGCTGGTCGCGGCGGCGGTCGCCGACGGGCTGCGGGCCCGCCGGATCCCGGTCGACTACGCCTCGCACTCCGCGCAGATGGACGCGCTGCGCGACCGGCTGCTGGCCGACCTGGCCGGCATCACGCCCCGCCCGGCCGACGTGGCGTACTACTCGGCCACCACCGGCGACCTGCTCGACACGGCTGCCCTGGACGCCGGCTACTGGTTCGACAACCTGCGCGACACCGTCCAGTTCGAGCGCGCCACCCGGGCCCTGCTCGACCGCGGACACCGGGTGTTCGTGGAGGTGAGCGCGCACCCGGTGCTGACCGTGGGCCTGCAGGAGACGATCGAGGCGGCCGGGTGCGCCGAAGGGCGGTCCGCCGCGGCGGCGCTGGGCTCGCTGCGCCGCGGTGAGGGCGGCCTGGACCGGTTCCTGCTGTCGGCCGGCGAGGCGTACGCGCACGGGCTGCCGGTGCGGTGGCCGGCCGCGTTCGGCGGCCCGACGGCCCGGGTCGACCTGCCCACCTACCAGTTCCGGCGCACCCGGTACTGGCTGGACGCGCCGGCCGAACCGGGCGACGCGGCCGGCCTCGGGCTGGCCGGCACCGACCACCCGCTGCTGGCGGCGGTCGTAGACGACGTCGAGGGCGACTCGGTCACGCTCACCGGGCAGCTCAGCGCCCGCACCGCGCCGTGGCTGGCCGATCACGTGGCCGGCGGCGCGACGCTGCTGCCCGGCACCGCGTTCGTCGAGATGGCGCTGCGGGCCGGCGAGGAGGTCGGCTGCGACCGGGTGGACGAGGTCACGCTGGAAGCGCCGATGGTGCTGGCCGGGGACGACACCGCCCAGCTGCGGGTGACCGTGGGCGGTCGGCTTCCCGGCGGCCAGCGGCCGGTCAGCATCCACTCGCGACCGTCCGAATCGGACGGTGCCGGCCGGGGTTGGACGCGGCACGCCAGCGGCCTGCTCGGCCACCCCGCCGGCGGCCCGCCCGGCAGCCGGCCCGCGGGCGGCCCGCCCGACGGCCCGGCCGGTGCGCCCGACCCGTGGCCGGCGGCCTGGCCACCGGCCGGCGCGGTGCCGATCGAGGTCGCCGGCGGCTACGAGCGGCTGGCCGAGCTCGGCCTCGCCTACGGACCGGCGTTCCAAGGCCTGCGGGCGGCCTGGCAGGTGGGCGCCGAGATCTACGCCGAGGTGCGGTTGCCGGCGACCGCGGCGCACGCCGGGTTCCGGCTGCACCCGGCGCTGCTGGACGCCGCCCTGCACGCGCTCGCGCTGGCCCGGCCGGCCGCCGCCGGCGAGACGCGGACGGTGCCGCTGCCGTTCGGTTGGTCCGGCGTCACGCTGCACCGGGCCGGCGCGACCGCGCTGCGGGTCCGGCTCCGCCCGTCCGGGCCGGACGCGGTGGCGGTCGCGGTGGCCGACGACACCGGCGCCCCGGTCGCCACGATCGACTCGCTCACCGTCCGGGACACCCCGCTGGACGCGCTCCGCAACCTGCGGGTGGACCTGCGCAGCGCCCTGTACGCGCTGCACTGGCCGGTCGTCGACGCGCCCGCCGGGCCGCCGCCCGGGGGCTGGGCGCTGATCGGCGCCGGCCCGCTGGCCCTGGCGCCCGGACTGGCCGCCGGTGGCGTCGAGGTGCCCCGGTACCCCGACCTCGCTGCCGTCCCCGACCCGCCGCCGACCGTCGCGTTCGCCTGGGCGGGCGCCGACCCGGCCGAGACCGACCCGGCCGGCGCGGTGCGGGCGGCGACCGGCCGGGTGCTCGCGCTCGCCAAGGGTTGGCAGGCCGTGGAACGGCCGGGCGCGACGCTGGTGCTGGCGACCCGCGGCGCGGTCAGCACCGGGCCCGGCGACCCCGTCCGCGACCTGGCCGGCGCGGCGGCGTGGGGGCTGGCCCGCACCGCGCAGGCCGAACGGCCGGGCACGTACGTGCTGCTCGACCTGGACGACCACCCGGACTCCCCGGCCGCGATCCCGGCGGCGCTGGCCACCGGCGAACCGCAGCTCGCGATCCGGGCCGGCGCCGTGCACGTACCCCGGCTGGCGCCGGCCCCGGCGGCCGGGCCCGCGGCGGCACCCTGGGACCCGGACGGGACGGTGCTGATCACCGGTGGCACCGGCGTGCTCGGCGGGCTGCTCGCCCGGCACCTGGCCGGCACCGCCGGGGTGCGGCACCTGCTGCTGGTCAGCCGGCGCGGCCCGGGCAGCCCCGGCACAGCGGAGCTGGCCGGCGAGCTGCGGGAGCTGGGCGCTGAGGTCACGATCGCCGCCGCCGACGTCGCGGACCGCGCCGAGCTGGCCGCGGTGCTGGCCGCGGTGCCGGCCGGGCACCCGGTGCGTGCGGTGGTCCACGCGGCCGGCGTGCTGGACGACGGCGTGCTGGACGCGCTGACCCCCGAGCGGGTCGACGCGGTGCTGCGGCCGAAGGTGGACGCCGCGCTGCACCTGCACGAGCTGACCCGGGAGCTGGCGGCGTTCGTGCTGTTCTCCTCGTTCGCGGGCGTCGCCGGCAGCCCGGGCCAGGCCAGCTACGCGGCCGCGAACGCGGTGCTGGACGGCCTGGCCAGCCAGCGGGCCGCGGCCGGGCTGCCGGCCATCTCGCTGGCCTGGGGGCTGTGGGCGCCGGCCAGCGAGCTGACCGGCGCGGCGGACACGGCCCGGCTGCGCCGCAGCGGCCTGCTGCCGCTCGGCGCCGACCTCGGGGTGGCCCTGTTCGACCGGGCCCTGGCCGGCGGCGGCCCGCTGCTGGCACCGGTCCGGCTCGACGGCGCGGCTCTGCGCTCGCGGGCCCGGGCCGGGACGCTGCCGGCGCTGTTCGCCGACCTGGTCCGGCCCGCGGACCGGCAGGCCGGCGCCGCCGGCGGCGCCGACGAGCTGGCCCGCCGGCTGGCCGGGCTGGCCGGGCGGGAGCAGGACCAGGTGATCCGGGACCTGCTCGCCAGCACCGTGGCGGCCGTGCTCGGCCACCCGAACCCGCGGGCGATCGAGCTGGACCGCACGTTCACCGAAATCGGCTTCGACTCGCTCACCGCGCTGGAGCTGCGGAACCGGCTCGGCGCCGGCACCGGGCTGCGGCTGCCGGCCACGCTGGTCTTCGACTACCCCACCCCGGCCGGCCTGGCCGGCTACCTGCGCGCCGAGCTGGCCACCGGCGAGCCGGGCCCGGTGCCGGTCGACCTCGACGGGCTGGAGGCCGAACTCGCCGGCATCGGCGATGCCGACCCGCAGCGGCCGCTGATCGCCAGCCGGCTGCGGGCGATCCTGGCCCGCTTGGAAGGCGGCGCCGATTCGGCGGGCGCCGTCTCCGACCAGTTGGCCGCCGCGAGCGCGGTCGAGATCTTCGACTTCATCGACAACCAGCTCGGCCGAGCGGTCCGCTGACCGCCCGCGCCCACCAGCGTTATCAAGAGAGGTTCGCCTGTGGCCGACGAAGAGAAGCTCGTCGAGTACCTGAAGTGGGTCACCACCGAGCTCGCGCAAACGCGGTCCCGGCTGGCCGAGGTCGAGTCGCGGGCACACGAGCCGATCGCGATCGTTGGGATGAGCTGCCGCTACCCCGGTCGCGTCCGGAGCCCCGAGGCGCTGTGGGAGCTGGTGGCGTCCAGCGCGGACGCGGTCGGCGGCTTCCCCACCGACCGCGGCTGGGACCTGGACGGGCTGTACGACCCGGAACCCGACTCCCCTGGCACGTCCTACGCCCGGCACGGCGGGTTCCTGTACGACGCGGACGAGTTCGACGCCGAGATGTTCGGGCTCAGCCCGCGCGAGGCGCTGGCCACCGACCCGCAGCAGCGGCTGCTGCTCGAGGCGTCCTGGGAGGCGTTGGAGCGGGCCGGCATCCCGCCGACGTCGCTGGGCGGCAGCGACACCGGCGTGTTCGCCGGCCTCATGTACGGCGACTACGGCGCCCGGCTCGGTCGCATCCCGGCCGAGTACGAGGGATTCGTCGGCAACGGCAGCGCCGGCAGCGTCGCGTCCGGACGGATCGCGTACACGTTCGGGCTGGAGGGACCGGCGATCACCGTCGACACCGCCTGCTCGTCCTCGTTGGTCGCGATCCACCAGGCCGGGCAGGCGCTGCGGCACGGCGAGTGCTCGCTGGCGCTGGCCGGCGGCGTCACCGTGCTGGCGACGCCCGGGCTGTTCACCGAGTTCAGCCGGCAGCGCGGGCTGTCCGCCGACGGCCGCTGCCGGTCGTTCGCCGACTCGGCCAGCGGCACCGGCTTCAGCGAGGGCGTCGGCGTGCTGGTGCTGGAGCGGCTGTCTGACGCGGTCCGCAACGGCCGGCGGATGCTCGCGGTGATCCGTGGCTCCGCGGTCAACTCCGACGGCGCCAGCAACGGGTTGACCGCCCCGAACGGCCCGGCCCAGCAGCGGGTGATCCGCAAGGCGCTCGCCGACGCGGGGCTGGAACCGTCCGATGTGGACGCTGTCGAGGGGCACGGCACCGGCACGACGCTGGGCGACCCGATCGAGGCGCAGGCGCTGCTCGCCGTGTACGGCAAGGGCCGGCCGGCGGCGGCGCCGCTGTGGCTGGGCTCGGTGAAGTCGAACATCGGCCACACCCAGGCCGCGGCCGGGGTGGCCGGCGTGATCAAGATGGCGATGGCGCTGCGGCACGGCACGCTGCCACCGAGCCGGTACGCCGACGAGCCGTCCAGGCACGTCGACTGGTCCAGCGGCGGGGTGGCACTGCTCGCGCAGGCGCAGCCGTGGCCAGCCGGCGGGCCGCGTACCCGGCGAGCCGCGGTGTCCGCGTTCGGGATCAGCGGCACGAACGCGCACCTGATCCTGGAGGCCGCGCCCGAGCCGGCGCCGCTGCCCGAGCCGGCGCCGCTGCCCGAGGCGGCCGCCGCGCCGGTGCCGGCCGGGCCGCTGCCGTACCTGGTCTCCGCGCGGGGCCGGGCCGCGCTGCAGGCCCAGGCCGACCAACTGGCCGGGTTCATCGGCGCCGGGCCCGTCGACCTGGCCGGGGTCGCCGCCGGGCTGGTCGGCGAGCGGGCGCTGCTGGAAGACCGGGCCGCGGTGGTCGCCGCCGGCCCGGACGAGCTGATCGGCGGCCTGCGCGCGCTGGCCGCGGACCTGCCCGACCCGCGGGTGGTCACCGCCGCCGGGCCCTCCAGCACTGGCGCGACCGCGTTCCTGTTCACCGGTCAGGGCAGCCAGCGGCTCGGGATGGGCCGCGAGCTGCACGCGACCTATCCGGTGTTCGCCGCCGCGTTCGACGCCGCCTGTGCCCACCTCGACCCGCACCTGGTCCGGCCGCTGCGCGAGGTGATCTTCGCCGACCCGGACGAGGCCGACGCGGCGTTGCTGGACGAGACCCGGCACACCCAGCCGGCGCTGTTCGCGCTGGAGGTCGCGCTGTACCGGCTGCTGGAGAGCTGGGGACTGACCCCGGACTACGTGATGGGCCACTCGATCGGCGAGCTGGCCGCCGCCCACGTGGCCGGCATGCTCGGCCTCGAGGACGCCTGCGCGCTGGTCGCCGCCCGGGCCCGGCTGATGCAGCAGATGCCCACCGACGGGGCCATGATCTCGGTGCAGGCCACCGAGGCCGACCTGCTGCCGCTGCTGGCCGACCACGAACAGCGGGTCGGCATCGCCGCGGTGAACGGGCCGGCGTCGGTGGTGATCTCCGGCGACCGGGAGACCGCGCTCGGCCTGGCCCGGACGCTGCGCTCGCTCGGGCACCGGACCAAGCGGCTGCGGGTCAGTCACGCGTTCCACTCGCCGCACATGGACGGCGCGGTGGCCGAGCTGACCCGGGTGGCCGAGGGCCTGGCGTTCGCGCCGCCCGCGATCCCGGTGATCTCCAACGTGACCGGCCGGGTCGGCGGGCCGGGCGAACTGCGGTCGCCGGCCTACTGGGCCCGGCACATGCGCGCCGCGGTCCGCTTCGAGACCGGCGTCCGGACCCTGCGCGACCTCGGCGTCACCTGCTATGTCGAGGTCGGCCCGGCCGCGGTGCTGTCCCCGATGGTGCCCGACTGCCTGGACCCGGCGGACCGGCCGCTGGTGATCCCGACGCTGCGGGCCGACCGGGGCGACGCCCAGGCGGCGGTCGCCGCCGTCGCGCTGGCCGGCCTGCACGGGCTGCCGGTGGACTGGCCGGCTGTGCTCGGCCGGCCCGGCGGCGAGGTCGACCTGCCGACGTACCCGTTCCAGCGCCGCCGCTACTGGCTGGACGCCGAGCCCGCCAGAGCGTCCGCCGCGGAGACCCGGTTCTGGGACGCGGTCGACCAGGCCGACGCCGCCGGGCTGGGCCAGGCGCTGGATCTGCCGGCCGGGCAGCGGCCCGCGCTGGCCGAGGTGCTGCCGGCGCTGACCGCGTGGCGGCGCCAGCGGACCTGGTACTACCGGGTCGCCGCGCCCCGGGGTGAGCCGGGGCGGCAGCAACTGGAGCGGCTGCCGGCCGCCCGGTCGGCCGGCGGGCACGGCTGGTCGCCGAGCGGCACGGTGCTGATCGTCGGCCCGGTCGCCGGGCTGGCCGGGCACGCCGCCCGCTGGCTGGCCCGCAACGGCGCGGCGCAGGTGGTGCTGGCCGACCCGGCCGGCCCGACGGCGACCTCGACCGCGCTGGTGGCCGGCGCGCTGGCCACCGAGGTGGAGCACGACGGCGGCCGGCTGACCGTGGTCGGCGGCGACTGCGCCGACCCGGCCGCCCTGCTCGCCGCAGCGGCTCGCGCCGG
>JBBWZH010000195.1:0-7668 GCA_039648995.1 Mycobacteriales bacterium | reverse complement strand
TTCACGATCAGCCCGGACGGCACGATCATCGGCGTCTTCTCCAACGGGCTCAAGCAGCCCATGGCGCAGATCGCGATCGCCACCTTCAACAACCCGCCGGGGCTGGAGAAGGCCGGCGACTCCGACTACCGCACCACGGTGAACTCCGGGCCGTCGCTGATCGGCGTGCCGGGCGTGGGCGGCCGCGGCAGCCTGCAGAACAACGCGCTGGAGATGTCCAATGTGGACCTTTCCCAGGAGTTCACCAACCTGGTGATCGCGCAGCGCGCGTTCCAGGCCAACTCCAAGGTGATCACCACCTCGGACGACCTGCTGAGCGACCTGGTCAACATGAAGCGCTGACCGCTCCCGCCGGCCAGCGGTACGGCCGGGGGGCGGCAGCGCCGCCGCCCCCCGCCGGCCGTCGTCGTGCCCGCCCGGCCATAACCGCCCGGCGCGACCGGCCGCGGCCGGTCCGGTGCCTCAGCTGGCCGGAGCCCCCGCCAGCACGGCGGCGATCTCGCGGACGTAGTCCCAGCGGCCGATACCGTCCGGGTGCCGGGCACCGCTGCCGGCGACCAGCGGCACCCCGGCGGCGGCCAGCGTCGCGGCCACCCGCACCGACGGGCAGCGCCACCGCTCGTTGATCGCCACCGCCGAGCCGGTGGCGAGGCACCCCTCGGCGAGCTCGCGGAGCAGGTCGCCGGTCAGCAGGTCCTCATTGATGCCGACCTCGGCCAGCAGCCCGAACGGCCGCGCCAGCACCGGCTGGGCCCACTCGGCGGCCCGGTGCAGCGCCCGCACCGACGCGTTCACCAGCAGTTCCAGCGCCTGCGTCGGGTCGAGCACGCCGGTGGCCAGCAGCATCCGGACGTCCACCGCGGCGCTGGGGCCGGCCCGTAGCGGGAAACCGTGCTCGGTCACCGCGAGGAAGTCCACGCCGGTCAGATCGGCCGGCAGTTCGAGCTCGCCGGCGGTGTCCAGGATCGCCGTCTCCAGCCCGCGGCTGACCACGAGGTCGGTGCGGGCGGCGGCGCGCCGAACCACCGCCCGGTGCGCGGCCAGCCAGTCGGTGCCGCCGGTGACCCGGTCCACGACGACCAGCCGGGCCAGGCCGGCGTCCTCGGCGGCGCGCACGTTCTGGTCCACCGTGCCGCTGCCGCCGGAGAACATCGACGGGGCGTGGTGGTCGGCGCGCAGGTCCACACCGCCCGGGCGGCCGGCCCCCGCCGGCGGACTGCTCACGCGCCCACCGTGCCGCACCGCGGGGACCCCAGGGGTTGCCGGACGGTGGCAATTCGGGGTGCCCTGCGCCGGCGGGCCCGGCGGGCTATTTCGGTGGTCTGTATCGGTATCCGACACCGCGAACCGCCTCGATCGGTGACGTCGCCGGGTCGCCCCAGCCCAACTTGCGCCGCAGCCGCAGCACCCCGAACTTCACCCGCTCCTGGCCGATCCCGGTGGGGTCGTCCCAGGCGTGGGTCAGCAACTGGTTCGGCGACAGCACGCTGCCGGCGTTGCGCAGCAGCGAGTTCAGCAGCCGGAACTCGGTCGGGGTGAGGTGGACCTCCTGGTCGCCGATGAACACCGCGCGCGACCGCGGGTCGACGCGGACCACGCCGTCGTCGTACATGTCCGCGGCCCACTCACCCGAGCCGGCCCGGCGCAGCAGCGCCTCCACCCGGGCCAGGAACTCCGAGTTGGTGAACGGCTTGGTCAGGTAGTCGTCCGCGCCACCGCGCAGCCCGCGCACCTTGTCCGCCTCCTGGCCGTGCGCGGTGAGCAGCAGGATCGGCAGGTCGCTGATGTCGCGTACCCGCTCCAGCACCTGCCAGCCGTCCATCACCGGCAGGCCGATGTCCAGGATGAGCAGGTCGGGGTGTATTTCGTGCACCATCCGCAGCCCGCTCCGGCCGTCGGCGGCGTGCTCGACGGCATAGCCGCTGCGGTCCAGCAGGAGCCGCAGCGCGAGCGCGATGTCCTTGTCGTCTTCTACGACCAGAAGCCGGGTCAAGGGCTCCACCGTCCGATCCGCTTTACTCGGAGTGACAGGGCACTACAGTAGGTTACGAGAGGCCCGGGGACGACCCTGCGGGCCGTGACACGCGCCAAGGGGTGGGACGGATGTCCGGCGAGCACGCCGCGTTGGCGGCGACCAGGCTGGCCGGCCCAGCCGGCCCTCTGCTGGACGCGCTGGTGAGCGCGCTGCCGATCGGCGTCCTGGTGCAGGACACCGAGCGCCGGGTGGTACTGGTCAACACCGCGTTCGTCGAGCTGGCCGGCATCCCGGCACGGCCGCCGGAACTGATCGGGATCACGTTCGACGGGACCGCCCCGCACGTCGAGGACCTCTTCCGGACCGGCGACCCGGCCCCGAACCCGGCCGCGCCGCCCGGCACCGCCGGCGCTCCGGTCGCCGGCGACCGGCCGGACCGGTCGGTGGAGCGGAAGTGCGTACCGCTGGAGTCGGGCGGCGAGCTGCTCGGGCACCTCTGGCTGCTGCGTGACGTGACCGACCAGACCGCGGCCCGGCGCGCCGCCGCCGAGCAGGACCGGGTGCTGGCTGACCTCGCCACGCTCCGGTCCGATTTCGTCGCCACCCTCTCGCACGAGCTACGTACGCCGCTGACGTCGATCGTGGGGCTGTCCACCCTGCTGCTGGACGGCGGCAGCCGCTTCGACCCGGAGCAGACCGAGTGCCTTCAGGCCATCGACCGCAGCGCCGAGCGGCTGCTCCGCCTCACCGACGACCTGACCCTGCTGGCCGGGTTGGAGTCCGGCGGCCTCGTGCTGCGGGACGCCCCGATCGACCTCGCCGGCCTCGTCGCCAGCCGGGCCGCCGGCTGGCACACACTGGCCGCCGCCGCCGGCGTCGACCTGCACCTCGACCACCCCGCCCGGACCGGCACCGGCGCCGGCACGCCGGGGGCGCCGGTGCGGGGTGACGAGCCGATGCTGGCGCGGCTGCTCGACGACCTGCTCACCGGTGCCGTGCAGGCCAGCCCGCCGGGCGGTCAGGTGCGGATGTCGCTGCGGCCGGCCGCGGACGGATGGCTGATCGAGGTCACCGACCCGGGCGCGGCCCAGCCGGACGACCCCGCCGGCGCCAGCCGGCACAGCGCCGGCCTCGGCCCGGTCATCGCCCGCGCCATCACCGAGCGCCACCACGGCAGCACCACGATCCAGCCCGCCGGCAGCGCCGGCGCGGTCGTCCGCATCCACCTCCCCGCGGCCGGCGACCCGGCAGCGGCCCGGCCGGCCAACGACCCGGCCGCGGCTCAGCCGGCCGGCGCCGGCACGCCGAGGACCTCGTAGACGCCGCGCGGCGGGGCGGTGACCAGCCGGCCGGCGCGGGTGCAGTCCAGCGCGCAGTTGCGCGGCCGGACCAGGCCGGCGTCCCCGCTCAACCCGCCGCGCAGCCGGCCGGCGGGCAGGCCGGCCGCGGTCGCCACCAACCGGGCGAACTCGTACCGGCTGACCGCGTCCGACCCGGCCACGTGCAGTGGGCCGGCGGCGTCGGTGCGGACCAGTTCCAGCAACGCCGCCGCGATATCGCCGACCTGGGTCGGGCAGCGCACCTCGTCGGTGAAGAACGTGGCCTCGCGCTCGCCCTGCGCGACCTCCAGCGCGGCCTCCTCGTGCGGCCCCGGCGCCGGACCGCCGTACAGCAGCGAGGTCCGGACCAGCAGCGCGTGCGGGTCGACCCGGGCCACCGCCGCCTCCGCGGCCAGCTTCGCCGCCCCGTAGGCGGAGACCGGCCGCGCGGCGTCGTCCTCGGTGTACCGGCCGACCCGGTCGCCGCCGAACACCACGTCGGTGGACAGCGCGACCAGCCGGGCCCCGGCCGCGCGGGCCGCCACCGCCACCGCCACCGCGCCGTCGACCGTGACGGCCTCGGCGTCCGGCCCCTCGCGCAGGTACGCGGTGTGCACCACCGCGTCCGGCGCCACGGTCCGGATCGCGTCGGCCACCGCGGCGGCGTCGGTCACGTCCAGCCGCTGCCAGTGCACGCCGGGGTCGGCCGGCTCGGTGCGTAGATGGGTGGCGGTGACGTCCCAGCCGGCCGCCGGGGCCAGCCGCACCAACTCGGCCCCGAGATAGCCGGTTCCACCTGTTATCAGCAGCCGCCGCATGGCGCCACCCCCTCGCCGGACATCTCCCAGTTCACCGCTTTCCCGGCGGCTGCGCACCCCCAGTTCGCCCGGACCGGCCGGCGTTTCAGGAACCGACCGTCCCATCGATTACGGAATGTAATGTCTAAACTACGAAGGGTCGTCGTCGGGGGAGGAAGCTGGTGGACTTCATCGCCCCGGACATCGTCCGCGCGCTCGACCTGCCCGCGGCGGTGGTTGACCCGGACGGCCGGCTGATCGCGGTCAACGACGGCTGGCGCGCGGTCGGGAACCTGCCCGATGAGCCCGGCGAGATGCTCCCACCGACCCCGCCCAGCCCGTGGGACGCCGCCGCGCTGGCCGCCGCGATCACGGTCGCGGCCGGCGGCGCGGGAGCCGGCAGCCCGGGCACCGTCGCGTGCAGCCTGCGGGACGGGTCGCGGGCGCGGCTGCGGTGCGCGCCGCTGCCGGCCGCCGACGGCGCCGGGTACGCGCTGGTCACGGTCGGCGCGGACGTCACCGACCTGGCCGCCGGCACCGAGGCGTTCGGCGCCGAGCAGTGGTTCCGGGCGCTCGTCGCCGCGCTGGACGAGGGCTTCACGCTGCAGGACGCGTCCGGCGCGCTGCTGGCCAGCAACCCGGCGGCCGAGCGCATCCTCGGCCGCCCGCCGGCCGAGTTCGTCAGCCACGGGCCGATGACCCCGCCCTGGCAGGCGGTCCGGCTGGACGGCACCCCGCTGCCGGACGACCAGCACCCGGCCAGCCTCAGCCTGCGCACCGGCCGGTCCTGCTCGGACGTGCTGATGGGGGTGCACCGCCCGGACGGCGAGCTGACCTGGATCTCGGTGAACAGCCGCCCGCTGATCCGGCCCGGCGAGGACCACCCGTACGCGGTCGTGACCTCGTTCACCGATATCACTGAACGGCGCCGGGCCGCGTTCGCCGCCCGGCGCAGCGAGCGCCGGCTGGCCGCGCTGGTGGCCGGGCTGCCGTCCGGCATCCTGGTGGAGAGTCCGCAGGGCTCGGTGGCGCTGGCGAACGAGGAGTTCTGCCGGCTGTTCGGCAGCCAGCAGCCCGAGCAGCTGGTCGGCGCCGACCGCAGCCAGGTCACCGCCGAGCTCGCCCGGCTGGCGACCGACCCGGCCGGGTTCGACGCCAGGATCACCACGCTGCGGGCCGCCGGCACCGACGTCCGCGGCGAGGAGCTGGCGCTCGCCGACGGTCGCACGCTGGAGCGCGACTTCGTCACCGTCGACCTCGGCGCCGACGGCCGCGAGGCGCTCTGGGTCTACCGCGACATCACCGCGCACAAGCACGCCGAGCAGGAGATCGCCGCCGCCCGCGACCAGGCGCTGGCCACCTCCCGGGCCAAGTCGGAGTTTCTGGCCACGCTCAGCCACGAGGTCCGTACGCCGATCAGCGGCATCGTCGGCATGGTCGACCTGCTGCTCGCGCTGCCGCTGGAACCGGACGTGCACGAGGTCGTCGAGGGCGTCCGGCTGTCCGCGGACGCGCTCACCGCGATGCTCAACGACATGGTCGACCTGGCCAGGATCGAGGTCGGCCGGCTCCAGCTGGACGACGCCCCGTTCGACCTGCGCCAGCTGGTGGACGGGGTGGCCGAGACGCTCGGCAGCCGGGCGCGGCAGAAGGGGCTGGCGTTGGTGGTCCGGGTACCGCCGCGGCTGCCGGCCCGGCTGCTCGGCGACGACGCCCGGCTGCGCCAGGTGCTGCTCAACCTGGTCGGCAACGCGATCAAGTTCACCGAGGTCGGCGAGATCGTGGTCACCGTCGAGGTCGCCGGCCCGGAGCTGTCGATCCCCGAACTGGCGATCGAGGTGCTGGACAGCGGCCGCGGCATGGCCCCGGACGCGCTGGACCGGGTGTTCGAGCCGTTCGTCCAGGAGGACGCGTCGACCGCGCGCCGGCACGGCGGCTCGGGGCTGGGGCTGGCGGTGACCGCGCGGCTGGTCCGGCTGATGCGGGGCCGGGTGGAGGTCGACTCGGCGCCGGCGGTCGGCTCCCGGTTCCGGGTGGTCCTCCCGCTGCGCCGGGCCGGCACCGACGCGGACACCGCGACCGGCGCGGGCACCGACGCCGGCGCCGGCGCCGGACGGGCGGACCGGCTGGCCGGCCGGCGGATGCTGGTCACCGCGCCGGGGGTCGCCCGGTCGGCCGCCGCGCTCGCCGCGCTGCTGCGGGCCGAGGGCGCCACGGTGGACGTGCTGGCCGGCGACCCGCTGGCCGAAGTGCTCTCCCGGCAGCAGCAGGGCGAGCCGGTGCACGCCGTGGTCTGGGTGGACGACGCCCGGGACACCCGGGTCCGCGCCCGGGTCGCCGGCCTGGCCAACGCCCTCACCTCAGCCGCCCCGCCGCCACCGGCCGGCGGCGCCACGCACGGCGCCGGGGCCGGCGCGGCGGGCACGACCGCGGGCGGGCCGGCCCCGGTGGTGCTGCTCAGCCGGACCGACCCGCCGCGCCGGCACCCGTCCGGGGTGACCGTGCTGGCGCTTCCGGCCCGGGCTGACCGGCTGCTGGACGCGGTCCGCGGCATCGCGCCGGTGCCGGACCGGCCCGTCCCGATCGAGCCGCTGCCTGGCGGGCGGGTGCTGCTGGCCGAGGACAACGAGGTGAACCGGGCCATCATCGGCCGGATGCTGGACCTGCTCGGGCTGCGCTGGGACTCCGTCTCCAACGGCGCCGCGGCCATCGCGGCCGCCAGCACCCAGCGCTACGACGCGATCCTGATGGACGTACAGATGCCCGGCACCGACGGGGTGGAGGCGACCCGCCGGATCAGGGCGGCCGAGCACGACCGGCACACCCCGATCGTGGCGCTGACCGCGAACGCGATGGGCGGCGACCGGGAGGCCTACCTGGCCGCCGGGATGGACGACTACGTGGCCAAGCCGATGCGGCTGGCCACCCTGCGGGCCACGCTGGAGCGCTACGTCGCGCCGGCCCTGGAGGTGTCAGCCGCCGACCTGGACGCCGGCCGGCTCGCCGACCTGACCGCCCAGCTGCAGGACGAGACCCTGGTCACCAGCACCGTCGAGCTCTACCTGGCCGAGCTCCCGGCCCGCTGCGGCACGATCACCGACGCCGGCGAGCGGCTCGACCGGGCCGCCGTGCAGGCCGCCGCGCACGCGCTGAAATCCGCCAGCGCGATGCTCGGCGCGACCGCGATCGCCGACCTCTGCGAGCGCCTGATGATCGTCGCCGAGGAGGGCACCGCGGCCGACATCCGGGCGCTCACCGCCGCTGTCCCCGGCACGGCCACCCGCACCGAGGTCGCCATGCGGCGCTACCTGACCCAGCTCTGACGTCACGCCTTGCGGGTGGCGGGCGGCCAGCTGAGGCGGGTGGCGGCGGGGTTGCGGGCCAGGTCGCGGGACAGCGCGAAGCTGGCCGTGCGGACGGCCGGGGCGAGCCGTTCCAGGTCGAGGCCGCGGGCGTAGCCGGTGATCGAGATCGCGGCGACGACCCGGCGGTGGTGGTTCAGCACCGGCGCCGCCACCGCGGACACGCCGACCTCGGCCTCCTCGTGGTTGATGCCGTAGCCGCGCTGCACGGTGCG
>JBBWZH010000179.1:0-16488 GCA_039648995.1 Mycobacteriales bacterium | reverse complement strand
CCAGCGTCACGCCGAGCGCGAGGAACGGCACCAGCGGCGCCATGTAGAAGATGAACATCGTCCGCCCCGGCTCCAGGAACCAGGACAGCCAGCCCGCGGCGAACGCGACCAGCACCACCGTCGCCCGCCAGTCGCGGCGGGAGAGCACCAGCCAGCCGCACCACAGCACCGCCGGCACGAACGCCCACCACAGCGCCGGCGTGCCGACCGCGAGCACCGACCGGACACAGCTCGGCGAGCCGCAGCCGGTCGGCGCCGGCTTGGTCGGGTAGTAGAACAGCACCGGCCGGCCGGTCACCAGCCAGCTCCAGGGCGTCGACTGGTACGGGTGCGGGCTTTCCAGCCCCTTGTGGAAGTGCCACATCTCCCAGTGGTAGTGGATCAACGACCGCACCGGCCCGGGCAGCCAGGACCAGTACTCGTCGTGCGTGTCGGCCCAGTGCCGCCCGTACGAGTTCTCGCCGAGGAACCAGCCCGACCAGGCCAGCAGGTAGGCCGCCACCGGCGCCACGCCGAGGGTGAGCGCCGCGCCGGGCAGGTCCCGCACGGCGCTGACCGCGAGCGGCCGGCCCAGCCGTGCCGACCGGCGGGCGTTGTAGTCCCAGATCAGCGACAGCAGCGCGAACCCGAGCAGGAACCAGATCCCGCTCCACTTCACCGCGCAGGACAGCCCGAGCAGCACCCCACCAGCCAGCCGCCACGGCCGGCTGCCCAGCCCCGGCGCCCGCCACACGCTCACCCGCCCGATCCCGCCGTGGGTCGCGCCGTCGGCACCGGACCGGTCGGCGGAGGCGATCCCGTCCGTGCCGGCGGCCGCCTCGGCCGGCGGCACGGCGGCGGCCGCCATACCGGCTTCGACCGCCCGGGCCAGCCGCTCGCGGACCTTGTCCCGGTCGACCACCAGGCAGCCGAAGCCGGCGATCACGAACAGCGCGATGAAGATGTCCAGCAGCGCGAACCGGCTCAGCACCACCGACAGCCCGTCCAGCGCGAGCAGCAGCCCGGCGACCGCGCCGAGCAGGGTCGACCGCGTCATCCGCCGGACGATCCGGACCAGCAGCAGCACGGTCAGCGTGCCGGCCAGCGCGGCCGGCACCCGCCAGCCCACCGTGCTGTCGCCGAAGACCTTGATGCCGCCCGCGATCAGCCACTTCCCCAGCGGCGGGTGGACGATGAACATGTAGCCGATGTTGCTCTCGTACCCCTGGCGGAGGATCTCGCCGGCCTCGGTCGCGTAGTAGGTCTCGTCGAAGACCTTCTCGTTCGGGAAGCCGACACCCCAGAACCGGATCAGCGCCGCGATCAGCGTGACCGCGAACGTGATCAGCCAGGACGCGAGCGAGTCGGCCGGCATCGGTACCCGCAGCCGCTCCAGCCGGGACGCCGGGCGCCCCGAGGGCTCGTCCGGGGGCCCGTCCGGGGGCGGCGGCTCGGGCGTCGTATTCAGCCAGGTGCCCTCGACCGTCACCGCCATGCCGAGATCCTAGGTCCCGCACCCGTGAGTGATGAGTCGGTGGTCGGTCAGCGCGGGTACCTGCGCGGTCGGCCGCCGGCAGCCCGCGCGGGGGCCGTAGGCTCGCTGAGTGGAGCCCGGCACGTTGATCCTGGCCGGCGCGCCGCTCGGCGACCCGGCCGACACCAGCCCCCGGCTGCGGGCCGCGCTGGCCGCCGCCGGCGTGATCGCCGCCGAGGACACCCGGCGGCTGCGCCGGCTGGCGGCCGACCTCGGGGTTGTGCTGACCGCCCGCGTCGTCTCCTACTACGACGCGACCGAGGTCGCGCGCACGCCCGACCTGATCGAGACGCTGCGCGGTGGCGCCGACGTGCTGCTGGTCACCGACGCCGGCATGCCCAGTGTGTCCGACCCGGGCTACCGGCTGGTCGCGGCGGCCGTCGAGGCCGGTGTCACGGTCACCGCGGTGCCCGGGCCGTCCGCCGTGACCACCGCGCTTGCCGTCTCCGGCCTGCCGCCGGACCGGTTCTGTTTCGAGGGTTTCCTACCGCGCAAGGCGGGTGAGCGGCGCCGGGCGCTGGCCGGGCTGGCGGCCGAGCGGCGCACGCTGGTGCTGTTCGAGGCGCCGCACCGGCTCGCCGCGATGCTGGCCGACGCGGCCGCCGAGCTGGGGGCGGAGCGCCCGGCCGCGGTCTGCCGGGAACTGACCAAGACGTACGAGGAGATCCGCCGCGGCCCGCTGGCCGAGCTCGCCGGCTGGGCGGCGGGCGGCGTCCGCGGCGAGATCACCGTGGTGATCGGCGGCGCGCCGGAGGTCGCCGCCGCGGCCACCCCGGCCGAGCTGGCCGCCGCGGTCGCCGACCGGGAGGCCGCCGGCGCGGACCGCAAGACCGCGATCGCCGAAGTCGCCCGCGCGGCCGGCGTCCCCAAGCGCACCGCCTACGACGCGGTCCTCGCCGCCCGCTCCGCCGCCCGCTCGCCGGCGGGCTCCGGCGCCGCTCCGCGCCCCGCCGCCGGCCCCGCCGGCCCTCCCGGCTCGGCCGCCGGCCCCGCCGCGGGCTCGGCGACCCGTCCCGCCGCTGGTCAGCGCGCGGAAACCTAGCCGGCGGGTTGCGATGGCTGCTGTACTGACCCCGTGAACCGGAGGATTGTCAGTGCGGAGGACGGCGTCGTCGGTGTGGACCGGTCGCCCGACGGCTACTTCGACCGCGTGCTGAAGTGCATCCCGGTCGAGGTCGTCACCGTGTACGTGCTGCTGGCCAGCGCCGCGGCGAACGCGTTCGACGGCCGGGCGCTGCAGTGGTGGCTGTTCCTGCTGTTCGCCGGCGGCCTGATCGCGGCGCCGGTGTACGCGCGGTCTGCGCTGGCGGTGCGCCGGCTCAGCCAGCTGACGATGACCGCCGCCGCGTTCGTGGTCGTGGTAGCCGCCACCGGTGGCTGGTTCGCCACGCTGGACTGGTGGAACGGCTTCTTCCCGCTGCTGGCCAGCGTGCTGTTCGGGGTGACCGTGGCGATGCTCACCTTCGGCCCGCCCCGGCCCAAGCCGCCGAAGCCGCCCAAGGCGGCCCAGCCCGGCCAGCCCGGCCAGCCCGGTGCCGTCCCGGCCGTCCGCGAGCCCGGCGACGACGCGACGGAGACGATCGGCGGGACGATAGGCGGGACGATGGGGGACGAGTCGGCCGGGGAGGCGGAGGAGTCCGCCCTGCTCCGGGTCTGGCGCGGCTCCGACCCGCCGCGATGATGGCGCGGCGCTAATCCGGTCGGACGCTCCAGCCATCGATCACTAGGCTGGGCACATGTCCGAGCGTGCACACATCCTCACCGCGGTGGCCTGGCCCTACGCCAGCGGCCCCCGCCACATCGGTCACGTCGCCGGGTTCGGCGTGCCCTCGGACGTCTTCAGCCGGTACAACCGCATGGCCGGCAACCAGGTGCTGATGGTGAGCGGCACCGACGAGCACGGCACCCCGATCCTGGTCGCCGCCGACCAGGCGGGCGCGGCGCCGCGCGAGGTGGCCGACCGGTACAACCGGGTGATCGCCGAGGACCTGCGCGCGTTGGGCCTCTCCTACGACCTGTTCACCCGCACCACCACCAGGAACCACTACGCGGTCGTGCAAGACCTGTTCCTCGGCCTGCTCAACAACGGCTACATCTTCCCGCGGACCACGCTCGGCGCCATCTCGCCGTCCACCGGGCGCACCCTGCCCGACCGGTACATCGAGGGCACCTGCCCGATCTGCGGGTTCGACGGGGCCCGCGGCGACCAGTGCGACAACTGCGGCAACCAGCTGGACCCGACCGACCTGATCAACCCGCGGTCCCGGATCAACGGCGAGACGCCGAAGTTCGTCGAGGAGGAGCATTTCTTCCTCGACCTGCCGGCGTTCACCGAGGCGCTCGGGTCGTGGCTGGCGACCCGCACCAACTGGCGCCCGAACGTCCTCAAGTTCACCACCAACCTGCTCGGTGACCTGCGCCCCCGGGCGATCAGCCGGGATCTCGACTGGGGCGTCCCGGTCCCGCTGGACGGCTGGCGCGACCGGCCGGACAAGAAGCTGTACGTCTGGTTCGACGCGGTGATCGGCTACCTGTCGGCATCGGTGGAGTGGGCGCAGCGGACCGGCGACAAGGACGCCTGGCGGCCGTTCTGGCAGTCCCCGGACGCCCGTGGCTACTACTTCATGGGCAAGGACAACATCGTCTTCCACTCCGAGATCTGGCCGTCGATGCTGTTGGGCTACTCCGGGCGGGGCGACCGCGGCGGCCAGCCCGGCCCACTCGGCGCGCTCACGCTGCCCTGGGAGGTCGTCTCCAGCGAGTACCTGACGATGGAGGGCAAGAAGTTCTCCTCGTCCCGCTCGGTCGTCATCTACGTGCGGGATTTCCTCTCCCGGTACGACCCGGACGCGCTGCGGTACTACCTCGCCGTGGCCGGCCCGGAAACGCAGGACACCGACTTCACCTGGTCCGAATTCCTGCGCCGGAACAACGACGAGCTGGTCGCGGGCTGGGGCAACCTGGTAAACCGGTCGGTCTCGCTGGCGGCCAAGAACGTGGGCGCGATCCCGGCGGCCGGGCCGCTCGCGGACGCCGACCGGGCGCTGCTGGCCACGGCCAAGGAGGCCTTCGGTACGGTCGGCGACCTGCTGGCCCGGTCCCGCCAGAAGGCGGCGATCACGGCGACCATGCGGGTGGTGGCGGACGCCAACAAGTACCTGTCCGACCAGGCGCCGTGGAAGCTGCGCGACAGCGAGTCCACTTCGGACCGCGAGCGGATGCGTACCATCCTGCACGTCGCGCTGCAGGCGGTGGACGACTGCAAGACGCTGCTGACGCCGTTCCTGCCGCACTCCTCGTCCCGCGTGCACGAGCTGCTCGGCGGCACCGGCGAGTGGGCCCCGATGCCGCGGATCACCGAGATAGAAGAGGAAACCGCGGTCGGCTCCCCGTCCTACGGCGTCATCACCGGCGACTACACCGGCGGCGGCCGCTGGGAGTCGGTGCCGCTGCCCGCCGGCCGGCCGCTGGCCACGCCCAGCCCGGTGTTCCGCAAGCTCGATCCGTCCATTGTGGACGAAGAGCTGGCCCGGCTGACCGAGGCCTGAGGTGCCGTCCGGCGATCCGCCCCCGGCGCCGGAACCCCTGCCGGCACAGGTGTTCGACAGCCACTGCCATCTCGACGCGATGGGCTGCCGGGGCGCCGACGACGTGGCCGCCGCGGTCGCGGCGGCGCAGGCGGTCGGCGTCCGGCGGCTCATCACGGTCGGCGACACGCTGGCGTCGTCCACGTGGTGCGCCGAGGCCGCGGCCGGGCATCCCGATGTCTATGCCGCGGTCGCGGTGCACCCGAACGAGGTCGCCGGCATCGGCGAGGAAACCTATACGGCGCTGGGCGAACTGGCTCGGCGCCCGGAGGTGCGGGCGATCGGCGAGACCGGCCTGGACTACTACTGGGGCCGGGTCGAACCCGCCGCCCAGCAGGAGGCGTTCCGCCGGCACATCGCGCTGGCCAAGGAGGTCGGCAAGGCGCTGGTCATCCACGACCGGGACGCGCACGACGACGTGCTGCGCGTGCTGGCCGAGGAGGGCGCTCCACAGTGGACTGTCTTCCACTGCTTCTCCGGCGACGCGGAAATGGCCCGGAAGTGCGCCGACGCGGGCTACCTGATGTCCTTCGCCGGCACGCTGACCTTCAAGAACGCCGCCGCGCAACGGGAGGCAGCGGCCGTCGCGCCACTCGAACAGGTGCTGGTGGAGACCGATGCGCCATTTCTCACACCGATGCCGTACCGCGGTCGGCCAAACGGCCCATACCTCGTACCACTGACCGTCCGCCGTTTGGCTGATGTGAAAGGCGTGGACGTTGCCGAACTCTGCTCTGTCGTCACCAGAACGGGCGAACAGGCCTTCGGCAAATGGTGATTGGTCTTTCACACGCCGTCACGCGACTTGGAAGTAAGGGCTTAGTGCCGTTATGGTCCCGTGACTAATGGCCGGGATGGGGAACCACGGGCGTCACCGACACCGTGCGTCGACAGGATTCTCGCCAGAGGCGACCGCCTCTGGCGATTCTTCCGCCGGCTCTGCTGATGACTGGTTCGACGGCGGTTTCTCGCCGGACCGTCCGAAGTGGCAGGTCGACGACGTCGACCATGCCGCCGCGGGCCGGGACGGCGTTGACCGGGACGCGGGCCAGTCGGCCGGCGGCGGGTGGCATCCGGAGCGGTCCGATGTGGACCGTGCCGCGCCCGCCGACCGGATGGGTGATCCCGGGTGGGATCACACGCTGGACGGTCGGGGCGCGCTGGGCGGCCGCGGGGTGCCGGGAGCCGGGGTAACCGGCGAGTTCCCGTTCCCGCGGCCGCGTGATGGCGCGGAGTCGACCGGCCGGCATGCGGTGTGGTCGCCCGAGCCGGAGTGGCCCGGTGTCGCCGCGGACGAGTCGGGGTGGCCACCGGCCGCTCCGGAGCAGCCGTGGCGGTCCAGGGATGCTGCGGCTGGGCGGCAGTGGCCGGGGTCCGGGCCGGACGAGTCGCGGTGGCACAACGCCGCGGCCGAGCCGGAGGGGCCGCCGGTCACGCGGGGTCAGCCCGAGTGGCCGCGAGCCAGCCAGGACGAGCAGGCGTGGCCACCGGCCGCGCCCGCCGAGCCGCGGTGGCCCGGTGACGTTCGGGACGAGTCAGGGCGGCCACCGGCCGCCCGGGAGGAGTCGGGGTGGCCGCGGGCCGCCGAGGCTCAACCCGGGTGGCAGCAGGCCGGCCGGCCCGAACCCGAGTGGGCACCGGCCAACCCCGGCTGGGCCGCCGCGCCCGAGTGGTTCGCGCCCGAGACCGACGAGCCGGCAGCGCCGGCCCCGACGGCCTGGGTGCCCCGCAGGTACCGCGGCACCGATCCTGAGCCCACCCACAGCGAGCCGTACCGCCAGCCGACACACACCGGGCCGGGTAACCCCTGGCCGGGTGCCGCCGAGACGACAGACACCGGGCACCGGCCCGGCCAGCCGGACGCGTCCGACTGGCCGACCGGGACCGGCTCGGCAGTTGCAGTAGCACCACCACGCCGCGGCGACGCGGCGGTCGGCGAGTATGACGAGTTCGACGCACCGGAACGCCCACCCCTGCCCGGGCGGCACGAGGTTCGGAGTTCCGTGCGACATCCCCTCAAATTGGCAATTTACGGCCTGGTTCTCGCGGGGCTGCTCGGTGGCACCGCGGCATGGGCATCGATGGACAAGTCCGTCACGATCACCGTGGACGGCGAAGGAAGGTCGGTGCATACCTACGCGGGCAGTGTCCGCGGGGTGCTCAACGACAACAAGATCACCGTGGGCCAGCACGACATCCTCGCTCCGGCGGCGGATGCCCCGGTGAAGGACGGCACCGAGATCGTGCTGCGGCGTGGCCGGCTGCTGCGGCTCAACGTGGACGGCGTGACCAAGCAGGTCTGGGTCACGGCGGTCTCGGTGGACGAGGCGCTGACCCAGGTGGGCTTCCGGCAAGGCGGCCTGTTCCTGTCGGCGTCGCGGTCGAAGCGGCTGCCGCTGGACGGTTTCTCGCTCACCATCCGGACGCCGAAGTCCGTCACGGTGTTCGCGGACGGCCGCACCCGGCGGATGGTCACCACCGCGGCCACGGTCGGCGACCTGCTCGACACCGCCAAGGTGCGGATCGGCGCCACCGACCGGGTATCGCAACTGGCGAACGCCGCGGTAACCAACAGGATGACGATCACGATCACCCGGGTCCGGTACGGCAAGCAGGTCACCCAGACCGTGGTGAAGTACAAGGTGATCGAGAAGAAGGACCCCACCAAGGACGAGGGCACCAAGACGGTCAGCACGGCCGGCGTGGACGGGCTGCAGGAGGTGACCTACCAGGTCACCTACCTCAACGGCCGGGCCGCGTCGAAGAAGGTCGTGTCGACGCGGGTGCTCACCAAGGTGGTCAACAAGGTGGTGGTGGTAGGCACCAAGCCACTGCCGCCGGGGTCGACTACCATTCCGTCCTCGGGCGGGCTGAACTGGGCGGCGCTCGCGCAGTGCGAGTCCGGTGGCAACCCGAAGGCGTTCAACCCGTCCGGCCCGTACTACGGGCTCTACCAGTTCGATGTGGGCACCTGGCAGTCAAACGGGGGCAGTGGAATCCCCTCGGACGCCTCAGCCGCCGAGCAGACGCGTGTCGCGCAGAACCTCTACAACGCGCGCGGCGCCTCGCCCTGGCCGGTCTGCGGCAAGTTCCTGTAGCCCGCGCGACCCCCCACCAGCGGGCTACAGAAGCGCCCCGTGGTCGGCTCTCCCCCCGACGCCGACCACGGGGCGCACCCCTCTCTGTTACCTCTCTCCAGCGTCCACACGGGACAAACCAATGCCGGCTGACGGGCTGCTCGGCCCGGCCGAGATCCGTGCCCTGGCCGGGGCCCTCGGGCTGCGCCCGACCAAGTCGCTGGGGCAGAACTTCCTGCACGACCCGAACACGGTGCGCCGCATCGTCCGCACCGCCGGGCTGTCCACAGCGGACGTCGTGGTCGAGGTCGGCCCAGGGCTCGGATCGCTCACGCTCGGGCTGCTGGCCGCGGCGGCCCGGGTCATCGCGATCGAGGTCGACCCGGTGCTCGCCGCCGCTCTGCCCTCCACAGTGGACGGACGGGTACCGGCGCTGGCCGACCGGCTGACCGTGTTGACCGCGGACGCGCTGGCGGTGCGCGAGCTGCCCGACCCGCAACCGACCGCGCTGGTGGCGAACCTGCCGTACAACGTGGCGGTTCCGGTGCTGCTGCACCTGCTCGCCGAACTGTCCACAGTGCACAGCGGGCTGGTCATGGTGCAGGCCGAGGTGGCCGAGCGGCTCGCCGCGCCACCCGGCTCGAAGGTGTACGGGGTGCCGTCGGTGAAGGCCGCCTGGTACGCCGAGGTACGCCGGGCCGGGCCGGTGCCGCGCGCGGTGTTCTGGCCGGTGCCCAATGTGGACTCCGGGCTGGTGACCTTCACCCGGCGGCCGCCGCCCCCGCTGCCGGCCGGTGTGGGGCGCGCCGGCGTGTTCGCCGTGGTGGACGCCGCGTTCGGGCAACGGCGCAAGATGCTGAGGTCCGCGCTGGCCGGCTGGGCGGGCTCGCCGGCCCGCGCCGAGGCGGTGCTGCGCGCCGCCGGTGTGGACCCGGGGCTGCGCGGCGAGGCGCTGGACGTCACCGCGTTCACCCGGATCGCCGCGGCCGCCGCCGAGGCCTGAGTGGACAGTTCGCCGGCCGCCACGTCGCATGTTTGACCACGCCCGCGGCAGCGGTCCTGACGATCAGTTGCCGCGTACGCTCGGCCGGTGTCCCAATCCCGACTCCTCGGCGTTCCGGAGCCGGTAACCGTCCGCGTCCCGGCCAAGATCAACCTGCACCTGAACGTCGGGCCGACGCGCCCGGACGGGTACCACGAGCTGATCACCGTGTTCCACGCCGTCGCGCTCTACGACACGGTCACCGCGACGCCGGCCCGGGATCTCTCGCTGGGGATGCAGGGTGAGGGCGTCGACGAGCTGTCCGACGGGTCGGACAACCTGGCCTGGAAGGCGGCCGTGCTGCTGGCCGAGCGCGCCGGGGTGGCCCCGACCGTCCGGCTGGACCTGGTGAAGGGCATCCCGGTTGCCGGCGGGCTGGCCGGCGGCAGCGCCGACGCGGCGGCCACCCTGGTCGCCTGCGACGCGCTCTGGGGCGTCGGGCTGGACCGCGCCGAGCTCACCGAGCTCGCCGCCGAGCTCGGCAGTGACGTGGCGTTCGCGCTGGCCGGCGGCACCGCGCTCGGCACCGGCCGGGGTGAGCGGCTGACCCCGGTGCTGGCCACCGGCCGCTGGCACTGGGTGTTCGCGATCGCCGACCGCGGTCTACCCACTCCGGACGTCTACGCCGAGCTGGACCGGCTGCGCGCCGCCGGTGACCGGCCCACCGCCGGCGAGCCGGACCGGCTGATCAACGCGCTGCGCTCGCACGACCCGGGCCAGCTCGGCGGCATGCTCGCCAACGACCTGCAGCCCGCCGCGATCTCACTGCGCCCGGACCTGCGCCGCACCCTGCGCAGCGGCCTGGACCTGGGCGCGCTCGGCGCGGTCATCTCCGGTTCGGGGCCCACCTGCGCGTTCCTGGCCCGGTCCCGGGAGGCCGCGGTGCGGCTGGCCGCCTCGCTCGCCGGCGCCGGCGTCTGCCGCACCGTCCGGGTCGCGCACGGCCCGGTGCCCGGGGCGCGGGTGAGCTCCGAGCCGGAGGAAGAAGTCCGCCGATGACCGCCCCGGCCCGCGGCGCCAACCTGGTCAACCTGGAGGCGGTCAGCAAGGCGTTCGGCACCACGACGTTGCTGGCCGACGTCTCGCTCGGGGTGGCCGCCGGCGAGCGGATCGGCGTGGTCGGCCCCAACGGCGGCGGCAAGACCACGCTGCTGCGGGTGCTCACCCGGCTCGAACCACCGGACCAGGGCCGGGTCACGCTGGCCCGCGACCTGCGGGTCGGCGTCGTCGATCAGCAGGCGGCGCTGCCGGCCGGCCGGACCGTCCGGGAGCTGGTGCTGGCCGGGTTCGGCGCCGAGCACGAGTGGGCCGGCGACGCCGCCGTCCGGGCCGTGCTGGCCGGGCTGGGGCTGGCCGGCGCCGGGCTCGCCGAGGCCGGCCTGGACGGGCCGGTGGACCAGATGTCCGGCGGCGAGCGGCGCCGGGTCGCGCTGGCCGCCGAGCTGGTCCGGCCGACCGACCTGCTGGTGCTGGACGAGCCCACCAACCACCTGGACGTGGAGGGTGTCCGCTGGCTCGCCGACCACCTGCGGGGCCGCCGCGGCGCGCTGGTCGTCGTCACGCACGACCGCTGGTTCCTCGACGCGGTCTGCGAGACCACCTGGGAGGTCGGCGGCGGCCAGGTGCGCTCGTACGAGGGCGGCTACTCGGCCTACGTGCTGGCCCGGGCCGAGCGCGCCCGGCAGGCCGCCGCCACCGAGAGCCGCCGGCAGAACCTGCTGCGCAAGGAGCTGGCCTGGCTGCGGCGCGGCCCGCCGGCCCGCACGTCCAAGCCCCGGTTCCGGATCGACGCCGCGCAGGCGCTGATCGCCGACGAACCGCCACCGCGCGACCGCACCGGGCTGCACGCGTTCGCGGCCCGCCGGCTCGGCAAGACCGTGTACGACCTGGAGGGGCTGACCGCCCGCATCGGTGACCGGACCCTGCTGGACGACGTGACCTGGCGGGTCGGCCCCGGCGACAGGATCGGCCTGATCGGCGTGAACGGCTCGGGCAAGACGACCTTGCTCCGCCTCCTCGCCGGCGTGACCCAGGCCGCCCCGGCGCCGCCGGCCGGTACCACCGCGGCCCGGCCGCGATCGGCCGCTGCCGGCGCGCCGGTCCCGTCGGCCTCGGGCCGCATGGCCGGCGGCGGGCTGGCGGCCGGCGGCGGACCGACCGCCGGGGGCGGGCCGGCGGGCCCGCCGGTGGTTGCCGACCTGGCCGTGACCGGCCGGGTGGTGGTCGGCAAGACCGTCCGGGTCGGATACCTGTCCCAGGAGGTGGCCGAGCTGCCCGGCCAGCTGCGGCTGCTGGAGGCGGTCGAGCAGGTGGCCCGGCTGACCCGGGTCGGCGACGTGGAGCTGACCGCGTCCCAGCTGGCCGAGCGGTTCGGGTTCGGCGCCAGCCGGCAGTGGACCCCGGTGGCCGACCTGTCCGGCGGTGAACGGCGCCGGCTGCAGCTGCTCCGGCTGCTGATGAGCGAGCCCAACGTGCTCCTGCTGGACGAGCCCACCAACGACCTGGACATCGACACGCTGACCGCGCTGGAGGACCTGCTCGACGGCTGGCCGGGCACGCTCGTGGTGGCCAGCCACGACCGCTACCTGATCGAACGGGTCTGCGACACGGTCGTCGCGATCACGGCCGGCGCGCTGGCCGAGCTGCCCGGCGGCGTCGAGCAGTACCTCACGCAACGGGCCGCCGCGTCCGCCGGCCCGGCCGGCGCGCCGGTGGCCGCCGGCTCCGCGCCGGCGGCGCCGCGCGGCGGCGAGATCCGGGCCGCCCGCAAGGAGCTGGCCCGGTTGGAGCGCCGGATCGCCACCCTTGAGGCACGCGAGGCCGAACTGCACGACGCGCTCGCCAGGCACGCCACCGACTACACCAGGGTGTCGGAATTGGACACGGAACTCCGCGCGGTCCGCACCGAACGCGAAGCCGTCGAGACCGCCTGGCTTGAGCTTTCCGAGTAGCCGCCGCCCAGCGCGGATGAGCAGTTCCGCGTCGAGTGAGCGCGCGGGTCCGGTCAGTGGGGCGTGCGGGTGCCCAGCTTGGGCTTCTGCTCCAGGTGGGACAGCCCGTGCCAGGCGAGGTTCACCAGGTGCGCGGCGACCTCGTCCCGCTTCGGCCGGCGGGCCTCGAGCCACCACTGGCCGGTCAGCGCGACCATGCCGACCAACGCCTGCGAGTACAGCCCGGCCAGCTTCGCCTCGAAGCCGCGGCCCTTGAACTCCCGCGCGAGAATGTATTCGACCTGGCTGGCGATATCGCTCAGCAGGCTGGAGAAGGTGCCGGTGGAGCTGGCCACCGGCGAATCCCGCACGAGGATGCGGAAGCCGTCCGGCTCGTCCTCGACGTAGGTGAGCAGGGCGAGCGCCGCCTGCTCCAGCAACTCGCGCGGATGGCCGGCGGTCAGCGCGCCGGTTACCCGGTCCAGCAGGCTCTGCATCTCGCGGTCCACCACGACCGCGTAGAGACCTTCCTTGCCGCCGAAGTGCTCGTACACGATCGGCTTGCTGACGCCGGCCCGGGCGGCGATCTCCTCTATCGACGCGGCGTCGAACCCCCGTTCGGCGAACAGGGCACGCCCGATGTCGAGCAACTGCTGTCGTCGTTCCTTGCCGGTCATGCGGACACGCGGCCGGGGCGTCCCGGCGGGATCGGTCACCGGCTCATCGTGCCAGCCGATACCGACAGATCCGTCCGGGACGCCCAAGCAGGCACACTCAGTCTGTGGCGGCGTCTGCGGTGGCGCCGACCCGGCGGGCGGCGAGCCGCTCCGGGGTCGGCCAGCGCACGTCGTACGCCCAGCCGAGGCGCTCGAACCAGGAGATCAGCCGGGCTGAGATGTCCAGCTGGCCGCGCAGGACGCCGTGCCGGGCGCAGGTCGGGTCGGCGTGGTGCGAGTTGTGCCACGACTCGCCGAACGACAGGATCGCCAGCGGCCAGAAGTTGGCCGACTTGTCCCGCGCCACGAACGGACGCTCGCCGATGGTGTGGCAGATCGAGTTGATCGACCAGGTCACGTGGTGCAGCACCGAGATGCGGACCAGGCTCGCCCAGAAGAACGCGGTCAGCGCGCCGGTGAACGACATCGACCAGAGGCCACCGATCAGCGGCGGGCCGAGCATGGTGACCAGCACCCAGATCGGGAACTGCTTCTCCACCCGGACCATGTCCTTGTCGGCGAGCAGGTCCGGCGTGAAGCGGTCCTTGTTGGTGTGCTCGACGTCGAACAGCCAGCCGATGTGCGCGTGCCACAGGCCCTTCATCAGCGCACCCAGGGTCTCGCCGTAGCGCCACGGCGAGTGCGGGTCGCCCTCGCGGTCGCTGAACGCGTGGTGCCGGCGGTGGTCGGCCACCCAGCGGATGACCGGACCCTCGATGGCCATCGTGCCGGCGGCGGCGAGGGCGATCCGCAGCGGCCGCTTCGCCTTGAACGAGCCGTGTGTCAGGTAGCGGTGGAAGCCGACCGTGACGCCGAGGCCGGAGATGGCGTAGAAGACCACCGCGAGAACGATGTCGTGCCAGCCCAGCCCCCAGCCCCAGGCGACCGGAACGGCCACCGCCAGGGCCAGGAACGGCACGACGACGAAGAAGTACAGCGCGAGCTGTTCCCAGAGCGCTTTCTCGTCCTCCACCAGCGGCTTCGGGCCGCGAGCGGGTTGTGCTACATCCTCGGCGACATCGAGTACGCCGGAATTCACAGGGGTCATGGGGCAGTCCTCACTTGGTCGGGAGCGGCTGTCCGCAGTCGTAGGTACCCGTGGCTACGCTACCGTAACCTACGGAACCGTAGGTTTGGCAAGGTCGCAGGGGGTGAACATCTCGCCACTACCCGCCGCCCGTACCCTGGAACCGCCACGAACGGTGGGGGATGGGGTAATCGGCAGCCCGCCGGCCTTTGGAGCCGTGCAGTCTCGGTTCGAGTCCGAGTCCCCCAGCAAGCTGGGCATGCCTGCTCGCGGAGATCGCTCGCCGGAGCTTGCTGTCATCCCGCCCCGGGGGCCGAGCCCCGGGAGCCCCACGGTGCCGCGGGTTCCCCTTGGGAGACGGCGAAGGTTGGGAGTCCGCTGGTCGAGGCTTGTTGTTGCCGACGACGAGCACCACACGTCCTGCCGTCGCCTGCTCGAGCACGCGAGCCGGGTCGCCACCCTGGACCATCGGCACTTCCGGGCCGTCCGGCCGGCCCACTGCGACACGTTTGAGCTTCTGCCGGCGTGACGCGGCGGGGCGGGCGGGTTCGGGGGGAGTCGAGGTGCGCGCGGGGGCGTCGGTAAGATTGTTTGGCGGCGTCGGGGCGGGTCAGCCGCGGTCCGCCGCCCTATTTCACCGATCGTCGAGGGGATACCGCCGTGACCGACGCTCGGGCCGCCGCCGTTGTTGTCCTGGCGGCGGGTGAGGGCACCAGGATGCGCTCGGCCACGGCGAAGGTGCTGCATGGCTTCGCCGGCCGGACGCTGCTGGAGCACGTGCTCGCCGCCTGCGCGCCACTGGGCGCGGCCGCGACCGCGGTCGTGGTGGGTCACGGCCGGGAGGCGGTGACCGCGCATCTGGGCGAGGCCGCGCCGGCCGCGCAGGCGGTGGTGCAGGCCGACCAGCGCGGCACCGGGCACGCCGTCCGGGTCGCGATGGACAGCCTGCCGGGGGTGGACGGCACCGTGCTCGTGGTGCCGGCCGACGCCCCGCTCCTGCGCCCCGAGACGCTGCGCTCGCTGCTGCAGGCGCACGAGGACGCCGGCGCGGCGGCCACCCTGCTCACTTCGGTGGTGCCGGACCCGACCGGCTACGGCCGGGTGGTCCGCGGCCCGGGCGGGGAGGTGCTGCGGGTGGTCGAGCACCGTGACGCGGACGACGCCGAGCGGGCCATCACCGAGGTCGCGACCAGCGTGTACGCGTTCACCGCGGCCCCGCTGCGGGCGGCGTTGCGCCAGCTGTCCACCGCGAACTCGCAGGGCGAGGAGTACCTGCCGGACGTGGTCGGCGGCTACGTGGCGGCCGGGGTCCCGGTCGCCGCCGTGCTCGCGCCCGCCGCCGAGACCGCGGGCGTGAACGACCGGGTGCAGTTGGCCGCCGCCCGCCGTGCCTACAACGACCGGCTGCTGGACGGGTGGATGCGGGCCGGCGTGACCGTCACCGACCCGGCCACGACCTGGGTGGATGCGACCGTCACGCTCGCGGAGGACGTGACGCTGCTGCCACAGGTCCAGCTCGCCGGGCACACCACGGTCGACCGCGGCGCGACCGTCGGGCCGGACAGCACGCTCACCGACTGCGTGGTCGGCGCCGGCGCCCGCGTCGTCCGGGCGCACTGCGAGGGCGCCGAGATCGGCCCGGAGGCGTCAGTCGGCCCGTACACGTACCTGCGCCCCGGCACCCGGCTCGGCCGCAAGGCCAAGGCGGGCACCTACGTGGAGATCAAGGGCAGCGAGGTCGGCGCCGGCTCGAAGGTGCCGCACCTGTCGTACGTGGGCGACGCGACGATCGGCGTGGACAGCAACGTCGGCGCGGCCACCGTGGTGGTCAACTACGACGGCGTGGCCAAGCACCGCACGGTGATCGGCGACCACGCCCGGGTCGGCAGCGACACGATGCTGGTCGCCCCGGTCACGATCGGGGACGGCGCCTACACCGCGGCCGGCTCGGTGATCACCGCCGACGTGCCGCCGGGCGCGCTGGGCGTGGGCCGGGCCCGGCAGCGGAACGTTCCGGGCTGGGTCGCGCTGCGCCGGCCCGGTTCGGCGGCCGCCACCGCGGCCGCCGCGGCGACCACCCCGGATGAGCCCGCCGGCAGCGGGGTAGGGCACGACATGGTCGGGCACGGCGGGGCAGGCGGCACAGCGCCGGGCGGCGGGCGACCCGGCGAAGAGGGGGCCGGATCTGACCGGCCGGACGGGACGGCGGAATGACCAACAGCACGATGAGGAGCGCCAGCCGGAAGAGCCTGATGCTGTTCTCCGGCCGCGCCTACCCCGAACTGGCCGACGAGATCGCCCGCGAGGTGGGCGTGGGCGTGACCCCGACGTCCTCGTACGACTTCGCGAACGGCGAGATCTACGTGCGGTACGAGGAGTCGGTGCGCGGCTGCGACGCGTTCGTCATCCAGAGCCATACCAGCCCGATCAACACCTGGCTGATGGAGACGTTGATCATGGTGGACGCGCTGAAGCGGGCGTCCGCCAAGCGCATCACCGTGGTCGCGCCATTCTACCCGTACGCCCGGCAGGACAAGAAGCACCGCGGCCGGGAGCCGATCTCGGCCCGGCTGGTGTCCGACCTGTTCGAGCGCGC
>JBBWZH010000161.1:0-3820 GCA_039648995.1 Mycobacteriales bacterium | reverse complement strand
GGGCGGCTCGACGCCGACCGCGGGCAGCGTCATCGCCGGGCGCCGGCTGGTCGAGCGCAGCATGTTCAGGCAGCGGTTGGTCGCGATCCGGTACAGCCAGGTGCGGACCGAGGCGCGGCCGGCGAAGTCGGCGATCCCCCGCCAGGCGGCGACCAGCGTCTCCTGCAGGCCGTCCTCCGCGTCGGCCGCCGAGCCGAGCAGGCGGTAGCAGTGCACCTGCAGCTCGTGCCGGTACGGCTCGACCAGCTCGCCGAACGCCGCGCCGTCGCCGCGGCGGGCCCGGCTCATCAGGTCCTCGGTCACGGAGGTCACCGTCGCACACTCCTTCCGCCCGTCCACCGGCCACCGGCCCGACGGGCCCACCGGTACAGACACCGGCCGGGGCCGGAAGTGGGCGGCCCGCCGGCGCCCACTTCGCCGGCCGGCGGGTGTCTACCCGGGCAGTGGCGCCGGCGTCGGCGCCGAACCGGACCGACCCGCAGTTCACCCGACATCTCACCCCTCGAACGGAGCAGATCATGCCGGCCCTCACCGCCCGGGCGACACCAGGATCCGGCGGCCCGCGGAACGCGGCCCCCCGCCGCGCGCTCACCGTCGCGGTGACCGCGGTGGCCTACTTCATGGTGACCCTCGACGCGCTCGTGGTCGTGACGTCGCTGCCCACCATCCACCGCGACCTCGGCGGCGACGTCGGGACCCTGCAGTGGACGGTCAACGCCTACAACACCGCCTTCGCGGCGGGCATCATCACCGCCGCCGCGCTCGGCGACCGGCTGGGGCGGCGGCGCGTGTACGTGTTCGGCCTGGCGCTGTTCGCCGCGGCCTCGGCCGGCTGCGCGCTCGCCCCGAACATGGCCACGCTGATCGGCTGCCGCGCCGTTCAGGGCATCGGCGCCGCGACCGTCATGCCGCTCGGCCTGACGCTGCTCACATCCGCGTTCCCGGCGGAGCGGCGCGGCACCGTGGTCGGGATCTGGGGCGGCGTGGCCGGCCTCGGCGTCGCCGCCGGCCCGCTGATCGGCGGCGGCGTCACCCAGGCACTGAGCTGGCACTGGATCTTCTGGGTGAACGTCCCCGTCGGCCTCGCCGCCGCCGCCGGCGCCCGGCTGCATCTCCCGGACACCCGCGGGGCGCGGGCGTGGCTGGACATCCCGGCACTCGTGCTGATCGGCGCCGGGGTCGGTGTGCTGGTCTGGGGCTTGGTGCAGGCGCCGCGCGACGGCTGGGGCGGCACCCGCACCCTGGCCGCCCTGATCGTCGGCGTGCTGCTCCTCGCCGCGTTCATCGGGTGGGAGTCCCGCGTGCCCGAGCCGATGATCCCGCTGGGTCTGTTCCGGTCGCCGGGGCTCGCCGCCGCCGTGACCACCCAGTTCCTGATGGCGGCGGCCATCCAGGCCGCGGTCTTCCTCACCAGCCAGTACTTCCAGTTCGGCCGCGGCGACGCGCCGCTGGCCACCGGCCTGCGCTTCCTGCCGTGGACGGCCATGCCGCTGCTGGTCGCGCCGATCGGCGGCGCCCTGTTCGACCGGGTCGGCGCCCGCCGGCTGGTCGTCCCGGGGCTGCTCGCGCAGGGCGCCGGCTTCGCCTGGATCGCGTACCTGGCCGGGACCGGAGCCGGCTACGGCAGCTACGTGCTCCCGTTCGTCGTCGCCGGCACCGGCGTCTCGATGGCGCTGCCGTGCGTGCCGGCCGCGGCGCTGAACGCGGTGCCGCCCGCGTCGCTGGGCAAGGCGGCCGGCGTGCTGAACACGCTGCAACTGTTCGGCGCCACGTTCGGCGTCGCAACCGCGACCGTGATCTTCAACGCGAACGGCAGCCTGGCCACGCCGGCCGCCGTCATCCACGGGTTCCGGCCCGGGATCGCCACCGCGGCCGGCTTGTCGGTGCTCGGCGCGGCCGCCGCGTCCCGCATCCGGCACACCAGGCGGCCGCCGCGGCCCCGGCCGGAGCCGCTGGCCGACGCCCGCCTGGACCGGCTGACCCCCGCGCTGGATCGCGGCTGAAGCCGCCGGGCGCCCCGACCCGCGGGGCGCCCGGCCGGCCACCTCAGGTGGGGCCCAGCCGCGGGTCGGCCCGCTCGTCCCGTCCCGGCCCGGCCAGCCCGACCGGCGCCAGCGGGAAGTGGCAGGCGACCTCGTGGGCCGCGGCCGGGTCGCCGCCCGGCGTCAGCGGACGCAGCGGCGGTTCGACCTGCGCGCAGATGTCCTCGGCCCGCGGGCACCGGGTCCGGAACCGGCACCCGCTCGGCGGATGCAGCGCGGACGGCACCTCACCGGCCACACCGCTGTGCGCCTTGACCGCCTCGACCGCCGGATCGGGCACCGGGACGGTGTCGATCAGCCCCTTCGTGTACGGGTGCAGCGGCGCCGCGTAGAGCGTGGCGCTGGGCCCGGTCTCGACGACCTTGCCCAGGTACATGACCGCGATCCGGTCGGACAGGTAGCGCACGACCGCCAGATCATGGCTGATGAACAGGTAGGTCAGCGCGCGCTCCCGCTGCAGGTCCTTCATCAGGTTCAGGATCTGCGCCTGCACCGACACGTCGAGGGCCGAGACCGGCTCGTCGGCGACGATCAGCCCGGGCTGCAGCGCGAGCGCCCGGGCCAGCCCGATGCGCTGCCGCTGGCCGCCGGAGAACTCGTGCGGGTACCGCTCGGCGGCGCCGCGCGGCAGGCCGACCGCGTCGAGCAGTTCGTCCACCCGGCGGTCCCGGTCGCGGGACGTGCCCACCCGCTGGATCTCCAGCGGCTCCCGCAGGATGGCCCGGACCCGCATACGCGGGTCGAGCGCGGAGTACGAATCCTGGAACATCAGCTGCACGTTGCGGCGGGCCTCGCGATGCTGGCCGCCGCGCAGCCGGTCCATCCGGCGGCCGCGGAACAGGATCTCGCCGCTGGTCGGCGCGTCCAGCCCGACGATGAGCCGGCCGAGCGTGGTCTTGCCGCAGCCGGACTCGCCGACCAGGCCGACCGTCTCGCCCCGGTCGATGCGCAGGGTGACCCCGGCGACCGCGCTGACCGCGCCGACCCGGCTCTGCCGGATCGCACCCGTGCGGACCGGGAACTCCTTGACCAGGTCGGTCACCTGGGTCAGCGCCGTCCCGTCGTCCGGTATCAGCGTGGTCGGAGCGATCCAGCTCGCCCCGTCGAGCACCCCGCGGCCGCCCCGTCCAGCCAGCCCGCCGCGCCCGGCGGCCCCGGCAGTGCTGGCGGTGCTGGCCGTCCCGGCGTGGTTGGACGACGCGGACGCGGCCGGGCCGCCGGCCGCGATGTCGCCGGCCGCCCGACCGTCCGACGGCGCCAGCCCGGCAGGCCCGGTGCGGATGGACGGTGCCGGCCCGGCTGGGTCGTGGGCCGCCGGGTCGCGGGGGACGAAGCAGGCGTACGCATGCGCCCGCGGTCCGGCCGAGCCCGGGACCGGCTCCAGGGCCGGCACCTCGGTCAGGCAGCGGTCGATCCGGTGCGTGCAGCGCGCCGCGAAGCGGCAGGCCGGCGGCGGCGCGGTCAGGTCGGGCGGCATCCCCGGGATCGAGTACAGCCGCTCGCCGGTGCCCGCGGCGCGGCCGGGCAGCGCGGCGAACAGCGCCTCGGAGTAGCGGTGCCGCGACCGCGCGAACAGCCCCGCCACGCCGGCGACCTCGACCACCTGCCCGGCGTACATCACCGCGACCCGGTCGGCGTTCCCGGCGATGACGCCCAGGTCGTGGGTGACCAGGATGACGGCCATCCCCAGATCGCGGCGCAGGTCGTTGATGAGGTCGAGGATCTGCTTCTGGATGGTCACGTCCAGCGCGGTCGTCGGCTCGTCGGCGATCAGCAGC
>JBBWZH010000157.1:0-4274 GCA_039648995.1 Mycobacteriales bacterium | reverse complement strand
GTTCATCAGCCCGGCGCTGCCGCCGTCCTGCCGGTTCACCCCGTCCTGCAGCGCGTACGCGGTCGAGGCCCTGCGCGTACACGGAGCGCTGCGGGGTAGCTGGTTGACCCTCCGCCGCCTGCTGCGCTGCGGGCCCTGGCACTCTGGTGGGCACGACCCCGTGCCGCCCGTCGTTGGGCGCAGCGAAGATGCTGCCGATCTGCGCCCGGGCTGCCCGGCGTCACCTGAAGCTGCGGCCCACGTGCCATCGGTGCCGTCAACATCGACAGGAGCCACTCGTTGCTGAACCCCCTCTACATCGCGGTTTCGTGGGTGCTGCTGGAGTGGCATCGGCTCTTCTCGACGTTCATGGACTCCAAGGGTGGGCTGTTCTGGGCGCTGTCGATCTTGATGCTGGTCGTCACGATCCGGATCCTGCTCTTCCGCTTCTTCATCAAGCAGGTGCACAACCAGCGGAAGATGCAGGAGATCCAGCCCAAGATCGCTGCGCTGCGCGAGAAGTACAAGAGCGACCGGCAGACGCTCAGCCAGGAAATGATGAAGCTGCAGAAGGAGGAGGGCTTCAACCCCATCGGGGGCTGCCTCCCGATCCTGATGCAGGCCCCGATCTTCCTGTCGCTGTTCCACGTGTTGCGGCTGATCGGCACGAACAAGGCGCACTTCCTCCATGACGAGTACCACTGGCGGCAGGACGAGGTCACCAACGCCGGTGCCGCGAAGCTGTTCGGCGCGCCGATCGCGGCGGCCTTCCGCACTCCGCTGAAGACGCTGGAGACGCTGCAGGGCGACCAGACGGCCACCCGGGTCGTGACGTTCGTGCTGATCGTGCTGATGTGCGCGGCCACGTACATCACGCAGCGGCAGATCATGTCCCGCAGCGGCCAGGTGCTGGACGGTCAGCAGGCCATGATCCAGAAGCTGCTGCTGTACGGCATGCCGATCAGCCTGTTCGTGTCCGGCTTCCTGTTCCCGCTCGGCGTCCTGCTCTACTGGTTCACCAACAACCTGTGGACCATGGGCCAGCAGTTCTACATCCTGCACCGGATGCCGCCGCCGGGCGCGAAGAAGGACGACCCCAACAAGCCTGCGGTCGACCCGAAGACCCTGGCCCCGCGGCCCGGGCAGAAGCCGGTGAACCTGCGCGCCAAACGACCCGCCACGACGACGCCGGCGCTCCCGGTCACGCCGGATGACGCGACCGACGCGACCGGGTCGAGCCCCGCGAAGCCAGCGAAGGCGGCTCCGGCGAAATCCGCGAAGGCCATTCCGGCGAAGCCGGCGAAGGCCGCGAAGGCCATTCCGGCGAAGGCGGCTGCCGGGCCGACCGCGGAGGCGGTCGACCCGACCGCGAAGGCGGCGGATCCGGCGGTGCCGGCGGCGGACGCGTCCGCGAACGGCGACGGGTCCGGGCGTCTCCGGAGCCGGCGGCGCCGCGGTGTGAACGGAACCGATGGCGCCGACGGAACGGCGGCCGCGCCGCCCCCCGGGATGCGCGGCCTCCGTGATCCGGACGGGGACCTGTCGGACGGCACCGTCGACGCCACGGCCGACGACGCGCCCGCGGACGGCGACCAGCCGGCCGCCGTGGAACCGGTGGACGGTGGCCCGGCCAACGGCACGCCGAAGCCCGGCCCGACGAACGCGCCCCGTCCCGCCCGCCGGCCACCTGCCCGCCGGCCGTCGACGACGACCGGACCGAAGAAGAAGCGTCGCTGAGCATGGCGGCATCCCTAACCCCTCATCGGCCCCGGCCAGATCCGCCGGGAGACGAGATGCTGGAGAGTTCTGTGACCGATACGCCCGTGACCGAGACCCCGCTGGACGGCGATCCGACCGCCGAGTCAGCCGATGGCGCCACCGCTGACGCGGCCGGTGCGGTCGACGAGGACGCGGAGGGTGGCGCGGGTCCGTCGGAGGCGCTGCTGGTGCGCGAGGGTGACATCGCCGGCGACTACCTGGAGCGGCTGCTCGACATCGTCGACTATGACGGCGACATCGACCTGGACGTCGAAGGCGACCGCGCGGTCGTGGCCGTCATCGGAGGCGAGCTGCAGGGGCTGATCGGGGCGAGCGGGGTGACGCTGGAGGCGCTGCAGGAGCTGACCCGGCTCGCCGTGCAGCAGCAGACCGGCGTCCGCAGCCGGCTGATGCTCGACATCGGCGGCTACCGGGCCCGCCGCCGTACGGCCCTGGCTGACATTGCCCGCAGCGCCGCGAGCGATGTGCTTTCCACCAGCCAAGCGGTCCGGCTGGACGCGATGAACCCGTTCGAGCGCAAAGTTGTGCATGACACCATCTCCGTGATCGACGGCGTGCGCAGCGAGTCGGAGGGTGAGGAGCCCGAGCGTCGCGTCGTCGTCATGCCGGACCGGTGAGGACGGACTCCCCTTCCGCACCGCCGGCCGACCCGGCCGGCACGGCCGCCGAGCCGGCGGCGTCGGGTGAGCTCGGTCCGCCGCCAGAAGCGGCCGCGACTGTGTTCGGGGCCGAACGTGACCGGGTCGCCGCGTACGCCGAACTGCTGGCGACGGACGGGACCGTCCGCGGACTGATCGGGCCACGTGAGGTGCCCCGGCTCTGGGGCCGACACCTGCTCAACTGCGGTGTGCTGGCCGAGCTGGTGCCATCGGCGTCCCGGTTGGTGGACGTCGGCAGCGGCGCCGGTCTGCCCGGCATCGTCCTCGCGCTGGCGCGGCCGGACCTGTCCGTCACGCTGCTGGAGCCGTCGGCCCGCCGGGTGACGTTCCTGTCCGAGTGCCGGGACCGGCTCGCGCTGACCAACGTGACGGTCCGCCGGGGCCGGGCCGAAGAGCCGGACGTGGTCGCCGAGCTGTCCGGTGCGGACGTGGTGACCGCCCGCGCGGTCGCGCCGCTGGACCGGCTCGCCGGCTGGTGTCTCCCGCTGCTGCGTCCCGGTGGTGTGTTGCTCGCGGTCAAGGGCGACACCGCGGCGGACGAAGTGGCGGCGGCTCGGGGGCTGCTTGCGCGGTTGGGTACGTCCGCGACACGGGTAGTGCAGTGTGGGGCGAGTGTCGTATCGCCGCCAACGACGGTTGTGAGCATCACGCGCGGTACCGTGCCGGGGAAGGCACGAGGAGGTCGCGGGCGATGACCGGGTCGACGCCGGCGGGGCGTCCCGGTGCGCTCGGCTGGCCCATCCGTCAATTCGACGAGGTGGCCGCCGGGACGCACCCGGGCACTGGTCGGCTCAGCGGTCTCGGCTGGCCTACGCCGTTCCCCACGGCCACGCCGGCGGGGGCACCAGACGTCCAATCCGACGAGGAGGACGAGGCCGTGGCCGACGACACGAGGGTGACCTCGCCGAGGAGTGGCGGCGCGCCGTCGCTCGAAGTCAGTCAGCAGCGGATCCGCACCGTGCTCGACAGCGCGGTCGTTTCACGTGAAACCGATGGGATGCCGGCCAGCATCGCCGAGGCCGGGATGGATACGCCGATCATGCGGGAGGCGGCGCGCGCGGTCCGGGTGCTGAACCCGGCGCGCACCAGCACCTTCCCGCGGCCGGCTCGACGCCGGGTGATCGCGGTCGCCAACCAGAAGGGCGGCGTCGGCAAGACCACCAGCACGGTCAACCTCGCCGTCGCGCTCTCGTTGCACGGGCTGCGGGTGCTGGTGATCGACCTCGACCCGCAGGGCAACGCGAGCACCGGCCTCGGCGTGGACCACTCGGCTGGCGTGCCGTCGATCTACGACGTGCTGGTCGAGGGCGCCTCCATCCAGGAGGTTGCGGTTGCCGTTGAGGAGGCGCCGAACCTGTTCGTGGTGCCGGCGACGATCGACCTGGCCGGCGCGGAGATCGAGCTCGTGTCGGTGGTCGCCCGCGAGACCCGGCTGCGTACCGCGATCGCCGCCTACGAGACCGAGGTCGACTACGTCCTCATCGACTGCCCGCCGTCGCTCGGCCTGCTCACGGTCAACGCGCTGGTCGCCGGCGACGAGGTGCTGATCCCGATCCAGTGCGAGTACTACGCACTCGAAGGGCTCGGCCAGTTGCTGCGCAACATCGAGCTGATTCAGGCGCATCTGAACGGCGACCTGCGGGTGTCGACGATCCTGCTGACCATGTACGACGGTCGGACGAAGCTGGCCGACCAGGTCGCCCAGGAGGTCCGCAACCACTTCGGCGACTTGGTGCTGGACGTGCTCATCCCGCGCAGCGTCCGGGTCTCTGAGGCGCCTGGCTACGGCCAGTCCGTGCTGACGTACGACCCTGGTTCCCGTGGTGCGCTCACCTATCTCGAAGCCGCCCGGGAGAT
>JBBWZH010000154.1:0-10150 GCA_039648995.1 Mycobacteriales bacterium | reverse complement strand
CCGGGTTGCGGAAGGCGGCGTCCATGATCTGGCCGTTCCAGCCGGTGGTGCCGAACGAGGTGCTGGCGATCCGGACCGCGCCGGGCCGGACGAACCGGCTCAGGTGCCCGAGCGTGTAGTACTCGGCATTGGCCGTCACCGCCTGCCCGGGCCCGACGGTGACCACGCCGCTGCAGGTGTCGCAGCCGCCGCGGTGCGGGCCGCCGGCCGGGTCGAGCGCGAGGTTCCAGTTGACGACGGTCTTCCCCCAGTCGCGGGTGACGCCGAGGACGAGGTTGCGGGCGTGCCACTTCAGCGTGTCGGAGAAGACCTGGGCCGGCGGGTCGGCGGGGCCGTGCGAGCCGGAACACTCGGTGAACCAGATGCCGGCGCCGGGGAACCGCGCGTGCAGGTCGGCCTGCCGGCTCGGCTCGCCGCTGTAGCAGTGGTACGCGACGCCGGCCAACCACCGGGCCGCCGGGCCGCGCAGCAGGTCGGCCGGGTACTCGGTCTCCGGGTCCTCGCCGGGCGGGGTGGACGCGACGTCGTTCGGGTGCTCGGACCAGTTGTGGTCGTAGCCGAGGATCCGGGTGGGCAGCCGGGCCGCGCGCAGGGCGGGCCCGAGCGCCTCGATCAGCTTGACCTCCTGCGGCAGCGGCAGGTCCATGCCCGGGTAGCCGCTGGGGTTGCGGTTCTGCGGCTCGTTCTGCGGGGTCACCGCGTAGATCGGCACCCCGGCGGCCGCGTACGCCCGCACGAACCGCACGAAGTAGCGGGCGTACGCCGCGTAGATCGCCGGGTCGTCGATGAGCCGGCCGCCGATCAGCGACCGGTTGGTCTTCATCCAGGCCGGCGGGCTCCATGGGGTGGCGATCACTTTCAGCGCCGGGTTGAGCGCGAGCGCCTGCCGCAGCAGCGGCAGGATCTGGGCCCGGTCGTGCGCGACGCTGAACCGCGCCAGCCGGTAGTCGGTCTGCCCCGCCGGCACGTCGTCGTAGGTGTAGAAGTCGCCGCTGACGAAGTCCGACGCGCCCATCGGCTGGCGCAGGACGCTCAGCCCGTCCCCGGACCGCGGGCTGAACAGCGCCGCCATCGTCCGGCCCCGGGTGCTGCTGTCCAAAGTGGACAGCACCGCGGCGGAGGAGTCGGTGATCGACGCGCCGAAGCCGTCCATCCGCTGGTAGGCCCGGCTCGGGTCCACCGTGATCGTCAGGTTCGCCGAACCGCCGCGGCGGAAGGCGACCGCGCCGCGGTCGCTGAGCCGCAGCGCCCCGTCCGGCGTCGTCACCCAGACCCGCGCCGCCGGTGCGCCCGGCGATGAGCCGGCGGCGGCCGGCGATGAGCCGGCGGCGGCCGGCGCCGACACCGTGGCCAGCACCACCCCCGCGCACACGGTCACCGCGACCAGTCGGACATTGCGCCGTCGCATGCCGCCTCCCGGGGTCAGCCACCGCCATACTCGCCCACACCGGCACGGAACGCCACCGCACGGCCCCGCACGGCCCCGCCGTGACTACCGGGGCGCTGCCGTGCTGCCGCGGACGACCAGGTGGGTGGGGACGAGCGAGGTGCCCGCCGCGGGGGCCTCGCCGCGGATCTGCCGCAGGACCTGGGCCACGCAGCGGTGGCCGACCTCGGCGAAGTCCTGGTGCACGGTGGTCAGCGGCGGGATGTACGACGCCGAATCCGGGATGTCGTCGAAGCCGACAACGCTGATGTCCGCCGGGACCCGCCTGCCCTTCTCGGCGAAAGCGCGCAGCAGGCCGAGCGCCATCTGGTCGTTCGCGGCGAACACGGCCCGGCAGTCCGGCTCGTCGGCCAGCTCGAGACCGACGCGGTAGCCGGACTCGGCCGACCAGTCGCCCCGGCGCAGCGGCGGGACCGGCCTCCTGGCCCGGCGCAGCGTGGCGCGCCAGGCCGCGGTGCGGCGCTCGCTCGCGAACGACTCGGCGGGCCCGGCGACATGCCAGACCGTGCGGTGCCCCAGCTCGAGCAGGTGGCGGACGGCCTGCCGCGCGCCGTCGGCCTGATCGGTGTCGACGACGCTGTAGCGGTCGCCGGCGTCGGAGTCGACCACCACCACCGGGACGCCGCTCGGGAGCGTGACCGTGGCCGAGTCGAGGAGGTGGACCTCCATGATGACGATCGCGGCGTCGACGGCCAGCTCGCCGAGCCGGGTGAAGGCGCCCCGGACGTCGTCCCGGGTCGGGATCGCCACCGGGATCAACGTGATCGCGTAGCCGTCCCGCGCGGCGGACATGGCGATCGCCTCGACGGTGCGGACGTTCCCGGTCGTGGCGAGCGTGAACAGGATGACGCCGATCGTGCGGAACTCGCCGCGCTTGAGGGCCCGGGCCGCGCTGTTGGGCCGGTAACCGAGCTGGCGCATGGCCGCGAGGACCTGCTCCCGGGTGCTGTCCACGACGCCTTCGTAGCCGTTGGACACCCGGGAGACGGTCTGCGGCGATACGCCGGCGAGGCGCGCGACGTCTCCCATCGAGGCGCGGCGCGGGCGGGCGGGCGCGCCGCGGGCGGCCGCGGCCAGCCCTCCGGCCGGCCGGCGACCGGCCACCCCGTCTGCCGTGTCCGCACCCATCGGCGCCCACGATATCCCGACCGCCGGGCCGGTCCGGGCCATTCGCGCAGGCCAGGGGTGCCGGATCTGTTGACGTCCCCCGGGGCCGGTGCCACTATCTCCGGCACGCGATGTTTGCGTAACCATCACCGGTGCCGAACAGCGCCGACGGGCACCGCCGGGGCTGGTCGACAGGCGAGGGCGGACTGATGGCGGTGCCGGCTCAACCCCTGGTCGTCGCGACCGTCGTCCCGCCCGTCGGCGGGCCGCGCACCCGGCGGCGGGGCCGGCGGTCGTGGGTGGGCTGGGCGTTCCTGGCGCCGTTCATGGCGGCCTTCGCGCTGGTGTTCCTGGCCCCGATCGGCTACTCCATCTACCTCAGCCTGTTCCGTGACCGCCTCATCGGCGGTAGGACGTTCGTCGGAGTGGACAACTACCGCGACGCGCTGTCGGACTCCCGGCTGTGGTCGGCGGTGGCGCGGGTCGCGCTGTTCCTGGTCGTGCAGGTGCCGATCATGCTGCTGCTCGCGCTGCTCGTCGCGCTGGCCCTGGACAGCGGGCGGCTCTACGGCGCCAGCCTGTTCCGGATCTCGATCTTCCTGCCGTACGCGGTGCCGGCGGTGGTCGCCACGTTGATGTGGGGGTTCATGTACGGCGACCGCTTCGGGCTGGTCGCGAACATCAACGACGCGCTGGGCGTGACGCTGCCCGACCCGCTGTCGGCGCACCTGGCGCTCGCGTCCATCGGCAACATCGTCACCTGGGAGTTCGTCGGCTACAACATGCTGATCTTCTACTCGGCGCTGCGGGTGGTGCCGACCTCGCTGTACGAGGCGGCCGCCATCGACGGCGCCGGGCAGCTGCGGGTGATCACGGCGATCAAGGTGCCGGCGATCCGCGGCGCGCTGGTGATCGCGACGATCTTCTCGATCATCGGCAGCTTCCAGCTGTTCAACGAACCGAGCATCCTGCAGAACCTGGCCCGCAACGTGATCACTACATCGTTCACGCCGAACATGTACGCGTATTCGCTGTCGTTCTCCGGCCAGCAGTACAGCTACGCGGCGACCGTGGCCATCGTGATGGGCCTGATCACGATGACGGTCGCCTATGCCGTGCAGCTGCGCGGCCTGCGAAAAGACCGCTGAGGCGATGAGCGCCAGCCCGGTGACGAGCCGGCGGCCGCGGACAGCCGGTGCGCCGCGGCGCCCACCGGTCATCCGGCGGCGGTACGAGACGCCGACCCGGCCACGGCGCAGCCCGCTGCTCACCGCGCTGACCGGGATCGTCCTGCTCTACAGCCTCGTCCCGCTGCTCTGGTTGGGCATCAACGCCACCAAGACGCAGCGGAGCCTGTTCGGCTCGTTCGGGCTGGCCTTCAGCGGGCCGTTCGCGCTGTGGGACAACGTGCGCGACACGCTCACCTACGACGACGGGGTGTTCGTCCGGTGGCTGCTCAACACGGTGCTGTACGTGGTGGTCGGCGCCGGCGGGGCGACCGTGCTGGCGGTGCTCGGCGGCTACGCGCTGGCCACGTACGACTTCCCGGGTCGGCGGGCGGCGCTGGCGGTGGTGATCGGCGCGGTCGCGGTGCCCTCTACCGCCCTGGCGGTGCCGACCTTCCTGATGTTCAGCAGGATGGGGCTCACCAACACGCCGTGGGCGGTGATCGTCCCGTCGCTCGTCTCGCCGTTCGGCCTCTATCTCATGTGGACATTCGCCGCCTCCGCGATCCCCGGCGAGCTGCTGGAGGCGGCGCGGATCGACGGCGCCGGCGAGTTCCGGGCGTTCCTCCGGATCAGCCTGCCGCTGCTGGCACCGGGGATCGTCACCGTGCTGCTGTTCACGACGGTGGCGACCTGGAACAACTACTTCCTGCCGTTGATCATGCTCAAGAACCCGGACTGGTACCCGCTGACCGTGGGCCTGAGGTCGTGGAACGACCAGGCGCGGACGGCCGGCGGGCAGGCCATCTTCAGCCTGGTGATCACCGGCTCGCTGTTGACGATCGTGCCGCTGATCGCGGCCTTCCTGCTGCTGCAGCGGTACTGGCAGGCCGGCCTGGCCGCCGGCAGCGTCAATGAGTGAGGCACGGCGTGCGCGGGGGACGGCCGGACGGAACCGAAGTCCCGACAACGAAGTGGGAGGACCTCCCGTGATCAGACATCGTCGCCGGCTGCTCCGCGCAGCGGCCTTACTCGCAGCGAGCGGCCTGGCGTTGGCCGGCTGCGGTTCGGACTCGGGATCGGGTTCGGGCACACCCCCGAGCCAGTCCGCCAACGACGTGCAGGCCGCGCTGTCGGCCGGCGGGACGATCACCGTGTGGGCGTGGGAGCCGACGCTCAAGCAGGTCGTCGCCGACTTCCAGGCGAAGTACCCGAAGGTGACGGTGAAGCTCGTCAACGCCGGCACCGGCAACGACCAGTACAAGGCGCTGCAGAACGCGATCAGCGCCGGCTCCGGCATCCCCGACGTGGCCCAGATCGAATACTACGCGCTGCCGCAGTTCGCGCTGGCCAAGTCGGTGACCGACCTGCGCCCGCTCGGCGCCGGCAGCCTGGACGGCACGTTCAGCACCGGGCCGTGGACGTCGGTGCACTCCGGGGACGGCGTCTACGGCCTGCCGATGGACTCCGGCCCGATGGCGCTGTTCTACAACAAGGACGTCTTCGACAAGTACAAGATCGCCGTCCCGACCACCTGGACCGAGTACGCGGCGGCGGCGAAGAAGCTGCACGCCGCCGACCCGAAGGCGTACATCACCAACGACGTCGGCGACGCGGGCTTCACCACCAGCATGATCTGGCAGGCCGGCGGCAAGCCGTACCAGGTGGACGGCACGAAGGTGACGGTGAACCTGGCCGACGCCGGCACGACGAAGTTCACCTCGCTGTGGCAGGGAATGGTCTCCGACCACCTGGTCGCGCCGATCGCCTCGTGGAGCGACGAGTGGTACCAGGGGTTGGGCAACGGGGACATCGCCACGCTCGTGATCGGCGCGTGGATGCCGGCGAACCTGGAGTCCGGGGTGGCCGCCGGGTCCGGCAAGTGGCGGGTCGCCGATATGCCGCAGTGGGACGCCGGGGCGTCGGTGACCTCCGAGAACGGCGGGAGTTCGCTCGCGGTGCCGGCCGCCACCAAGAACAAGACGCTGGCCTACGCGTTCGCCCAGTACGCGACGACTGGCGCCGGCGCGAAGGCCCGCATCGACGCCGGCGCCTTCCCGGCGACGACCGCCGACCTGACCTCTGCGTCCTTTGTGGACAAGAAGTTCCCGTACTTCGGCGGCCAGCAGGTGAACCAGGTGCTGAGCAAGTCGGCCAAGGACGTCGCGCCCGGCTGGTCCTACCTCCCCTTCCAGGTCTACGCGAACAGCATCTTCAACGACACGGTCGGTAGGGCCTACGTGTCCGGCACGACGCTGCAGGACGGTCTCACGACCTGGCAGGGCGCCCTGGTGAAGTACGGCAACGATCAGGGCTTCGACGTCAACAAGTAGGGCCGACCGGAGGAGAGTGCAGATGGAACGTCCCCGCACCGGCCGCTGGTTGCGCTGGCCGGCCGGACGCCTCGCGTTCGGCGCGGACTACAACCCGGAACAGTGGCCCCGTGAGGTGTGGGAATCCGACGTGCGGCTGATGGGCGCGGCGGGCGTGAACGTCGTCACGCTCGCCGTGTTCTCCTGGGCCCGGCTGGCGCCGGCCGAGGGTCAATGGGACTTCCTGTGGCTGGACGAGGTCATGGACCTGCTGCACGACCACCACATCGGGGTGGACCTGGCCACGGCCACGGCCTCTCCGCCACCGTGGCTGACGTTCAAGCACCCGGAGATCCTGCCGGTGACCCGCACCGGGGAGACGGTGTGGCCAGGCGCCCGGCAGCACTGGCGGCCGACCTCACCGGTGTTCCGCGCGTACGCGCTGGAGCTGGTGACCACGATGGCGCGCCGCTACCGGGCGCACCCGGGCCTGGTCGCCTGGCACGTCTCCAACGAGCTGGGTTGCCACAACGCCTACGACTACTCCGACGACGCCGCGCGGGCCTTCCAGGCCTGGCTGCGCCGCCGGTACGGCACCCTGGAATCGCTGAACGCCGCCTGGGGCACGGCCTTCTGGTCACAGCGGTACAGCGACTGGGCGCAGATCCTGCCGCCCCGGCTGGCGGCCTCGCACCCGAACCCGACCCAGCAGTTGGACTTCAAGCGCTTCTCCTCGGACGCGCTGCTGGATCACCTGCGCGCGGAGAGCGCCGTGCTGCGCGCGGTCACCCCGGACGTGCCGCTGACCACGAACTTCCTCGTGATGGGCGAGACCAGCGGGATGGACTACGCGCGCTGGGTGGACGACGTGGACTTCGTGTCCAACGACCACTACACCGCCCCCGGGCCGCAGCGGCTGGACGAGCAGTCGTTCTCGGCCAACCTGACCGGCAACCTGGCCGGCGGGCAGCCGTGGTTCCTGATGGAGCATGCGACCAGCGCGGTGAACTGGCAGCCGGTCAACATCCCGAAGAAGCCTGGCGAGCTGGCCCGCGACTCGCTCACGCATGTGGCGCACGGCGCCGACGCGGTCTGCTTCTTCCAGTGGCGCCAGTCGGCCGCCGGCGCGGAGAAGTACCACACGGCGATGGTGCCGCACGCCGGCCCGGACAGCGCCGTGCACCGCGACGTTGTCGCGTTAGGACAGACGCTCGGCCGGCTGGCACCGGTGGTGGGGTCGGTGCGCCGCCCCGGCCGCGCCGCGATCGTGTTCGACTGGGATTCCTGGTGGGCCAGCGAGCTGGACTCGCACCCCACCTCGCAGCTGTCCTACCGGGCCGAGGCGCTGGACTGGTACTCGGCGTTCATCGCGCTCGGCGTCCGGGCGGACGTGGTGCCGACCGGGACGTCGCTGACCGGTTACGACCTGGTGGTCGCCCCGGTCCTGCACGTCATCCCGGAGGATCTGGCGAAGGAGCTCACCGGGTACGTCGCGGGCGGCGGGCACCTGGTAACCACGTACTTCTCCGGCATCGTGGACGAGAACGACCACGTCTGGCTCGGCGGCTACCCGGGCGCGCTCCGCGATCTGCTGGGCATCCGGATCGAGGAGTTCGACCCGCTCCTTTCCGGCGAGCTGGTCGAACTCGACAACGGCGGCACCGGTTCAGTGTGGACAGACCGGATCGACCTGGTCGCCGGCGACGTCGAGGTGCTGGCCCGGTACCAGACCGGCGACCAGGCCGGCCGGCCGGCGATCACCCGGCGGCCGGTCGGCGGCGGCTCGGCCGCGTACGTGTCGACCCGGCTCGGGGCGGTCGGGCTGCCGCCGGTGCTCGCCCCGCTGCTCGCGGCGGCCGGCGTCGGCAGCGACCTGCCGCCCGACGCCCGGGGCCGGGTGGAGCTGGCCGTGCGCTCCGGACTGGCGGGAGAATTCTGGTTCCTGATCAACCGGACGGCCGAACCGGTGCAGGTAGCCGGGGTCGACGGTGCGCTGCTGCTGGGCCGCCGGGCGGCCGGCGCCGGCTCACCGGTGCTGCTCGACCCGCGCGGCGTCGCGGTCGTCCAGCGCTGAGCCCGCCCTCCGGCGGGCGGGCGTGTCTGCTGTGGACTGTCCAGAGGACGCGCGGTGGTCAGTGGTCCGCAGGTAGCGAGCTGGTGCCGTGGCCGGCAGCCGCGGAATGCCGGCGGGCCCCGCCAGGCGGCGGTACGGTCGAGCAGCAGGGCGGTGCTCGCGTGCGGGTTCGACCTGGTCAGCACTCCGCGTGGCGGCGGCACCGTGGCAACGCCGGCTGGGGTGCGGCGTCCCGTCTCGGGCGGCCCGTGGTGACCCGTGGCCACATACGGTCAGTGTGCCGGTTGCGCCTTGTCCGGGGCCGATGGCGATGCCTACGTTCTTCGCGCCGATTCCTAGTGTCGCGTGGTCGGCCGCGCCGGACGGTCAGTCAAGGAGCCCTTCGTGAAGCGGTTCACCGCGCACGGTCATGGACGGGTGCTGGCGGCGTTGCTGGCCGGGGTGCTGCTGGCGGCAGTGGCGCTGGCCGCGCCGCCCGCCGGCGCGGCCGGGCCGGCACCGACCCACGCGACGGGTGGTCTGGACCCGGCGGTGTTCGCCGACCCGGGCGTCGACTCGCGCCCGACGATGCTGTGGTTCTGGAACGGCGCGGTCACCGCCGGCCTGATCGACAGCCAGCTCGCGGAGCTGCGGGCCCGCGGCATCGACTCGGCGGTGATCTTCCCCTTCGACACGCCCAACCTGCAGCCGGCGTTCTTCACCGAGGGCTGGTTCAGCCTGGTCGGGCACGCGCTGCGCGAGGCGCAGCGGTACGGCATGAAGCTGTGGCTGTTCAACGACGACTACTTCTCCTCCGGCCGGGGCGCGCACCTGGTCGTCAACGGCGGGACGCTCGGCGGCCGGACGCTGCCGCCGCATCCCGAGCTGCGCGAGCAGCGGGTGAGCCGTACCCGGACCACGGTGACCGGCCCGACCACGGTCAGCCTGGTCCCGTCACCGACCGGCCTGTCCGTCCAGAGTGGACAGCTGGTGGTCGACGCCGCGCGGCTGAACGGGGTGGCGACGCTGAAGGCCGGCGCCGCGTGGAGCGACTACACGCTCAGCAGCCACTTCCGCCCCACCAGCGGCGCCGTCGGCTTCGTGGTGCGGGCCCAGGATCGGTTGAACGGGTACCTGGTGGACGTCCGCGTCGACGGTCGCCTCGACATCTACCGGCAGGTGGCCGGCGCGTTCACGCTACTCAGCACGTCACCCGCGGGGCCCGCCTACGACCCGTCGGCGAGCCACAGCCTGCGGGTCGTCCTGGCCGGGGACACGATCACGCCGGAGCTCGACGGCACCGTGCTGCCCGCTACCACCGACTCGACCTACCCGGCCGGCACGGTCGGCGTTCGGGCGGTGGCGACGCAACTGTCCACTCGCGACGATCTCACCGTGACCGCCGCCGACGGCTCGCCGCTGTACAGCCAGGGGTTCGACTCGCCGGCCGCGCTGGCCGACTTCGTCGAGCTGGCCGCCCCGCCGGCGAACTCGGTCGTGTCCGCCGCCGCCCGCCCGGCCGGTTCGACCGACGCGGCCGCCGTCCTCGACCTGACCGGGGCGGCCACCGGCGCCGGTACCTGGCAGGTCCCCGCCGGCACCTGGACGCTGGACACCTTCACCCGCGACTACATCGACACCGACGGCGGTTACCTCGACCTGATGAACCCCGAAGCGACGCGGCAGATGATGGACGACGTGTCCGGCGAGTACTACCGCCGGTTCCCGTGGGCCTTCGGCTCGGTGCTCAAAGGCTTCTGGGACGACGAGCCGTACCTGGCGTCTGCGTCGGCGCATTCGGCCGGGCTGGACTGGTCGCCAGCGCTGCCCGCACGGCTCGCGGCCGAGGGGGCGGCGCTGGGCCCGGCGCTGGCCGCCACCTTCGACGACCTCGGCCGCGGCGGCCGGGTGCTGCGCGGCGCCTACTGGCAGGCGGTGTCGGACCTGTTCGCCGCCTCGTACTACCGCGTGCAGGGCGACTGGATGGCCGCGCACCACGTCGAGTACATCTCCAACCCGCTGTGGGACGAGTACGGCCCGGCCGAGCAGCTCAAGAGCAGCGGCG
>JBBWZH010000120.1:0-10814 GCA_039648995.1 Mycobacteriales bacterium | reverse complement strand
GGGTGGCGCCGTGGTCGCTGGCCACCGACTCGGGGTGGAACTGGACTCCCCACTGTGGACGGTGCCGGTGCGCCAGCGCCATCAGCACCCCGTCCTCGGCCCAGGCGAGCGGTTCCAGGGTGGGTGGCAGCGGCTCGGCGACACAGAACGAGTGGTACCGCACCGCCGCGAACCCGGCCGGCAGCCCGGCGAACAGGCCGGCGCCGCCGTGCCGTATCTGGCTCACCGCGCCGTGCCGCGGCTGTGGCGCCGGCTGCACCCGGGCCCCGGCCAGCAGTCCGATCGCCTGGTGACCGAGGCAGACGCCGAGTACCGGCAGGTCGGTACGGCGGAGCAGTTCCGCGCAGCGGCCGAGATCGCGCGCCCGCCCGGGGTGGCCGGGGCCGGGCGAGATCACCACACCGTCCACCTCGGACAGATCGAGGCCGTCCCACTCGGCGGCGTCGTTGCGCAGTACCAGCGGCTCCACCCCGGTCACGCCGGCGATGAGTTGGTACAAGTTGAAGGTGTAGGAGTCGTAGTTGTCGACCAGCAGAGTCCGCATCGTTCCCCGCGCGTCCGGCTCCGGGCCGGTCGGGTGACCGATCTCATAGCACGAGTCCGCTCCCCGAGATTAGCGTCAGCTCCAGCGGCGGCGAGGAGGCTCCCCGGCATGATCGAGGTGACCGGCATCGCCCAGCAGGCGGCGTGGCAGGCGAACGAGCCGCCGCCGGTCGAGCAGGTGCGGCCGGGGCTGTGGTCGATCCCGGTGCCGCTGCCGAACACCCCGCTGCGCTACGTACTGGTGTACGTGCTGGAACTGCCGGACGGCGTGGCGATCGTCGACGCCGGCTGGGAGACGCCGGACGCGTGGACCGCGCTGACCGCGGGCTTGCGGGTCGGCGGGTTCGCGGTGACCGACGTGCGGGCGATCCTGATCACGCACGTGCACCCGGACCATTACGGGATGGCCGGCCGCGTCCGCGCCGAGTCCGGTGGGTGGATCGGGCTGCACCGGCTGGAGGCGGAGTCGCTGCCCGGCCGGTACGGCGCGGTGGACGCGATGATCAGCCGCGGCCGGGCGTGGCTGCGTGCGGCGGGCGCACCCGAGGAGGAAGCGGCCGAGTTGGCCGGATCGTCCCGCGATCTGCTGTCGATGGTCCGGATGGCCGAGCCGGACCGGCTGATCGAGGACGGCGAGGTCGTCCCGCTGCCGGGCTGGCAGGTGCGCGCGATCTGGACGCCCGGGCACACTCCCGGCCACCTGTGCTTCCACGAGGAGCGGACCGGCGTGCTGCTGTCCGGTGACCACGTACTGCCGCGCATCAGCCCGAACATCTCGGCGCACCCGCTGCAGCAGCCGGACCCGCTGCGCGCCTTCCTCGACTCGCTGGCCAAGGTCGGCGACCTCGACGTGGGCGAGGTGCTGCCGGCGCACGAATACAGGTTCCGGGGCCTGTCCGACCGGGTCGCCGACCTGCGCGCGCACCACGAGCAGCGGCTGGCAGAACTGCACGCCCTGGTGGCCCGGCAGCCCGGCGCGACCACCTGGCAGTTGGCCGAGCAGCTGCCGTGGCGCCGGCCGTGGGCGGAGATCACCGGCTTCCACCGGCGGGCCGCGGTCGGTGAGACGCTGGCGCACCTGCGGTTGCTGGCCAGCCGCGGCCTCGCCACCACCTCGGCCACCTCGCCGTCCTCGGCCGGAGCCGGAGCCGGAGCCGGAGTCGGGGCCGATGTCGGGGTCGGGGCCGGCACCGCTGCCGGGCCCGGGGCGGACGAAACCGAACGATGGACCGCAACCCGGGCGGTGGAGCCGATCGGGGCCGGTGGCCGCGGCCCTCAGCACCCGATGGAGTGATGCACCCGCGTACACCACAGGGTGTACGTTGTCGCGCGTGTCGCGGACCAACATCGATATCGATGAGGAGCTGGTGCAGCGTGTCATGCGCCGGTTCGGTCTCGCGTCCAAGCGGGCCGCGGTCGACTTCGCGCTGCGCCGGCTGCTCGGCGAGCCGATGACCCGGGCCGAGATGCTGGCCATGCAGGGCGTCGGCTGGAGTGGCGACCTCGACCGGATGCGCCGGCCCACGCTGACCGAGCGGGGTTGACCCGGCCGGCGGGCGGGGGGCACGCCGTGATCCTGGTCGACACCTCCGCGTGGACCGAGTATCTGCGCGGCACCGGCAGCGGCGCCCACTTCCGGCTGCGCGAGCTGCTCGCCGCCGACGCGGTGCTGGCCACCACCGACGTGGTGCACATGGAACTGCTGGCCGGCGCCCGGAATGAGACCGACGACGTGCAGTTGCGCCGGATGCTGGCCGCGCTGGAACACGTCCCGGTCGGCCCGCTGGACTGGGAGACCGCCGCCCGGCTGCACCGCACCTGCCAGCGCCAGGGCGAGTCGGTGCGTTCGCTCACCAACTGCCTCGTCGCCGCGGTCGCGATCCGGATCAGCGCCCCCGTGCTCGCCGCCGATCGCGAGTTCGTCGTCCTGGCCCGCCTCACCGACCTCGAACTCGTCTGACAGCCCCCGGATGGCACGGGTGGTGCCTAGCCCGCGCCCGTCACCCCCACGTACCCGAGGGTGGCGTCGTGCAGCCGGCCGTTGCTCGCCACGGCGCTGCCGCCGCCCGGGCCGGGGCCGCCGGCCAGGTCGGTGAACCGGCCGCCGTCCTCGGTCACCAGCAGCGCGAGCGGGGCCAGATCCCAGAGCGAGACCTCGGGCTCGACGGCGATGTCGACGGCGCCCTCCGCCAGCAGCGTGTAGATGTAGAAGTCGCCGTAGCCGCGGGTGCGCCAGACCCGCTCCATCAGCGCGAGCAGCCCGCCGAGGCGGCCGCGGGCGACCCAGCCGTCCAGCGACGAGTAGGCCAGGCTGGCGTCGGCCATCGTGCCGACCCCGGAGACCCGCAGCCGGCGCGGCTCGCCGCCGAGCACGCTGCCCCAGGCGCCCTCGCCGCGGGCCGCCCACCAGCGCCGGCCCAGCGCCGGCGCGCTGACCGCGCCGGCGACGACCGAGTCGCCGTCCATCAGCGCGATCAAGGTTGCCCAGACCGGCACACCGCGGACGTAGTTCTCGGTGCCGTCGATCGGGTCCAGCACCCAGCGGCGGCTGCCGCCGCCAGCGGCCGCGCCGAACTCCTCGCCGAGCACCGCGTCGTCCGGCCGCCGCTCGGCCAGCACCGCCCGCACCTCGCGCTCCACCGCCCGGTCCGCGTCGCTGACCGGGGTGAGGTCCGGCTTGGTCTCGACCACCAGGTCGCTGGCCTGGAACCGGGCCATGGTGACCTGGTCGGCCAGATCGGCCAGTTGCAGCGCGAGCGTCAGGTCACCATTTCGGGGAGCGTCCGGCATGGCGGGCACGCTACCGTCGGGGCATGGCAGGCGAGTCACGACGGTTGGTGGGCCTGCTCGCCGAGCCCGGCCGGATGCGGGTGGTGGCCGCGCTCGCGCTCGGCGCCCAGACGCCGACCGAGGTGGCGCGGGCCAGCGGGCTGCCCCCGCGGGAGGCCGCCGCCGCGCTGCGCCGGCTGGAGGCGGGCGGTCTGGTGTCCACTGTGTCCGGTCGGTTGCGCCTCGCGGACGAGCAGTTCGTCGAGGCGGCGCGGGCCGAGACGCCGCGGCGGCCGGCGGAGGATCACGGGGTGAGCGACCCGGCCGCGGCCGCGGTGCTGCGGGCGTTCGTCCGGGACGGCCGGCTGGTGCACGTCCCGGCCGCCCGGGGCAAGCGGCGCGTCGTGCTGGAGCACATCGTGAGCACCTTCGAACCGGGCGTGCGGTACCCGGAGCGCGAGGTCAACGCGATGCTCCGGGCCTGGTATCCGGACGACCACGTCTCGCTGCGCCGGTACCTGGTGGACGAGCAACTGCTGGCCCGCGAGGGCGGCGAGTACTGGCGCACCGGCGGCTGGGTGGACGTGTTCACCGCGCCGACCCGGCGCGAGCAGCGGGTCGCCGCGTACGGGCTGGCCGAGGCCGGTGACGAGGTGCTGTTGACCCGGCTGTCCCGCGGCGTGCACCGCGGCCTGTGGACGCTGCCCGGCGGCGGGCTGACCTTCGGCGAGCGCCCGGCCGACGCGGTGGTCCGGGAGACCCGCGAGGAGACCGGCCTGGACGTCGTGGTGGCCGAGCTGCTGGACGTGGACGCCGAGCGGCTCGACTTCGACCGGGACGGCCAGCGGGTCGAGGCGCACCCGATCCGCATCCTCTACCGGCTCGACGTGCGCGGCGGCTCGCTCGGCGTGACCGAGCTGGACGGCAGCACCGACCGGGCCGCGTGGTTGCCGCGCGACGGGGTCGACCCGGCCACCCTCACCCCGTTCGCCACCGCCGCGCTCCGCACCGGCCGTCTCCGCTAGACCCCCCGGCCCCCGCGTGGGCCGTCCGCCTCCGGCGGCCGGCCTGAGCCACCCGTCCCTCAGGCGTCCGGGACGCTCCGAGCCGCGAGCAGCCGGCGGAACGACGCGAGCCGGGCCGGCGTGGAGTGGCCGGCCGCGACCCAGGCGTCCAGCGCGCAGCCGTCGCCGGCGGACTGGTGCGCGCAGCCGGGCGGGCAGTCGGCGGCGCCGTCGGCCAGATCGGGGAAGGCCACGAGCAGGTCGGCGGGCGTGGCGTGGGCCAGCCCGAACGAGCGGATGCCGGGGGTGTCGATCACCCAGCCACCGCCGGCCAGCGGCAGCGCCACCGCCGACGAGGACGTGTGCCGGCCCCGGCCGATCGCGCTGACCACGCCGGTGGCCCGTTCCGCCGCCGGCACCAGCGCGTTGACCAGCGTGGACTTGCCGACGCCGGAGTGCCCGACGAAGACGCTGATCCGGTCGGCCAGCCGGGCCCGCAGCTCGGCCGGCTCGGTCCCGCGCCGGGTGGTGACCGCGGGCAGGCCGAGCGCGGCGTACTCGGCCATCAGCGCGTCCGGCGCGGCCAGGTCGGACTTGGTCAGGCAGAGCAGCGGCTCCAGCCCGCCGACGAAGGCGGCCACCACGCAGCGGTCGATCAGCCCGGTTCGCGGTGGCGGGTCGGCCAGCGAGGTCACGATCACCAACTGGTCGGCGTTGGCCACCACCACCCGCTCGAACGGGTCGGCGTCGTCGGCGGTCCGCCGCAGCACCGTGCTGCGCTCCTCCACCCGGACGATCCGGGCCAGCGTGCCGCCGTCCCCGGACATGTCACCGACCAGCGCGACCCGATCTCCCACCACCACCGACTTGCGGCCCAGCTCCCGGGCCCGGGCCGCGGTCACCGCGCGGTCGTCCACCAGGCAGGTGTAGCGGCCGCGGTCGACCGCGGTGACGAACCCGGCACCGGCGTCCAGGTGCCGGGGCCGCAGCCGGCTGCGCGGCCGGGAGCCGCGGCCCGGCCGTACCCGGACGTCGTCCTCGTCGAACCGCCGGTTCGGCGTGCGGAACGCGGTGCCGCCGAGACGTCCGCTCGGCGTCCGGCCCGCCCACCCGGCCCGCACGGCGTCAGCGACCCGGCCCCGCCGGCGTGCCGGCCGTGGCCGCACCGGCACCGACCATCGCCAGCCAGCGGGCGGCGAAGTCGGGGTCGGTCTTGCCGGTGGTCGCCACGTTCTCGACCTGCACGCCGGGCACGACCAGGCCGAGGACCGCGGCCGCCATCGCCAGCCGGTGGTCGTGGTAGGTCCGGAAGACGCCGCCGTGCAGCGGCCGGGGCTCGATGCGCAGCCCGTCGGCGGTCTCGGTGACCGCGCCGCCGAGCCCGGTCAGTTCCCGGGCCAGCGCGGCCAGCCGGTCGGTCTCGTGCCCGCGCATGTGCCCGATCCCGCGCAGCGTGGACGGGCCGTCGGCCAGCGCGGCCAGCGCGACCAGCACCGGCACCAGCTCGGTGCCATCGGACATGTCGGCGTCCAGCCCGAGGATCGCGTCGCCGGCGGCCACCGTCAGCCCGGCACTGTCCACAGTGCACTGCGCGCCCATCCGGATCAGCAGGCCGGGCAGCAGGTCGCCGGGCTGGTACGAGCCAGCCGGCCAGCCGGGCACGTGCACCCGACCGCCGGTGGCCAGCGCCGCCGCCACGAAGGGCGCCGCGGTCGACAGGTCCGGCGCCACCGACACGTCCCGCCCGGGCAGCGGCCCCGGCTTGACTGTCCACTCGCGACTGTCCGCAGTGGACACTTCGTCGATGGACGCGCCGGCGTCGCGGAGCATCTGCGCGGTCATCGCGAGCTGCAGGTTGCTCGGCACCGGCGGGCCGACGTGCCGCAGCACCAGCCCTTCCTCGAACCGGGGCGCGGCCAGCAGCAGCCCGCTGACCAGCTGGCTGGAGCTGGACGCGTCGATCACAGCGGCGCCGCCGGGCAGCCCGCCGGACCCGTGCAGGGTGAACGGCAGCGCACCGCGGCCGCCGTCGTCCACGGCCGCGCCGAGCGCGCGCAGCGCGGAGAGCAGCTGGCCCACCGGCCGTTCCCGGGCCCGCGGGTCGCCGTCGAAGTCGACCCGGCCGAGCGCCAGCGCGGCCAGCGGCGGGACGAACCGCAGCACGGTGCCGGCCAGCCCCACGTCGACCGCGGCCGGGCCGCGCAGCGTGGCGGGGGTGACCCGCCAGTCGTCGCCGGCCGCGGTCACCCCGGCGCCGAGCGCGGCCAGCGCGCCGGCCATCAGCTCCGTGTCCCGCGCCCGCAGCGGCCGGCGGATCACCGACGGCGCGTCGGCCAGCGCGGCCAGGATCAGCGCCCGGTTGGTGACCGACTTGGACCCCGGCACGGTGACGACAGCGTCCACCGGGCCGGTCGCCCGGGGCGCCGGCCACGGGTCGGGCAGCGGTTGCACGGTGCCAGTGTCCCGCATGGACGGTGCCTCCATCGGATCGGTGCCGGCGGCGGTCGTTCAGTCCCCCGGCGCGAGCAGCGTGCCGTCGGCCGCCCGTACGGTGATCGCCTCGGTCGGGCAGGTCTCGGCGATGTCCAGCACCCCGTCGTCCGGCTCGATCTCGCCGGCGACCGGCCGGGACCGGCCGTCGGCCAGCACGAACCGGTCCGGCCGGCTCCCGGCACAGAGCCCGGTGCCCATGCACCTGCTCTTGTCAACCTCGACAGACCACATCGCGCCCTGCTCTCCCCGCGGCCCGGCCCTCGTACCTCGGGACCCCGACCGCTGTCGCCACGCCCCGCTCACACCGCCACGCCCCGGGCATCTTCGCAGAGGGGTCGGGGGTGGGGCAAAGGGCAACTACCGGACGACGCCGGCGGGAGGCAGGGCCGGGCCGGTACGGTCGGGGTGTGTGCGGTCGGTACGTGCAGGCGCGCGGCCTCGATGATCTGCTCGCCGACTTCGAGGCCGGGCTGGTCGGCGAGGACGCGGCGGATGAGCCGGCCGTGGCGGACTACAACGTGGCCCCGACCAAGCCGGTGCCGGTCGTGGTGCACCGGCCCCGGCCGGGTGACCGCGGCGGGCCGGCCGTACGGCACCTGCGCACGGCACGCTGGGGGCTGGTGCCGTCCTGGGCGCGGGACGCCACCGGCGCGGCGAAGCGGATCAACGCGCGGGTGGAGACGGTGGCGACCACCCCGGCGTTCCGGCTGGCGCTGGCCCGGCGGCGCTGCCTGGTGCCGGCGGACGGCTGGTACGAGTGGGCCCGCCGGGACGACGGCAGCCGGCAGCCGACCTACCTGAACCCGCGCGACCGGTCCGGGCTGGCCTTCGCCGGCCTGTACGAGTTCTGGTCCGGGCCGGCGGGCAAGGTCACCACCTGCACGATCATCACCACCGCCGCGTTGGACCAGCTGGCCACCGTGCACGACCGGATGCCGCTGCTGCTGCCGCGCGCGGCCTGGGCGTCCTGGCTCGACCCGGCGCTGGACGACCCGGGGCCGCTGCTCGCCCCGCCGGCCGCCGACCTGGTCGCCGGCATCGAGCTGCGCCCGGTCGGCGCCGCGGTCGGCAACGTGACCAACGAGGGCCCGGGCCTGATCGCCCCCGTCGCGCCGGCTCCGGTCGCGCAGACCCTGTTCTGAGCCGTGACCGGCACCCTCGCCGTCGAGACCCGGCTGCTGCCCACACCGCGCGGCGACGCCAGGGCGTATCTGTACTGGCCGCCCGGCCCGGCGCGGGCGCTGCTCGTGCTCGGCCACGGCGCCGGCGGCGGGGTCGGCGCCCCGGACCTGGTCGCGATCCGCGCCGCCGCGGTGCCGGCCGGCTTCGCCGTCGCGCTGGTCGAGCAGCCCTACCGCGTCGCCGGCCGCCGCGCCCCACCCCCGGCCGCCACCCTGGACGAGGCCTGGATCGCCGCCATCACCCAGCTCACCCTCCCGCCGGCCCACCCGGCCGCCCCGGCCAGCGGCTCCGCGCCGGCCGGGGCCGGCCACGCCACCGGCTCCGGGGTGCCGCTGATCGTGGGTGGCCGGTCGAGCGGCGCCCGGGTCGCGTGCCGGACGGCCGCGGCGGTCGGCGCGGTGGGCGTGATCGCGCTGGCGTTCCCGGTCCGGCCACCGCAGCGGCCGCATCAGGACCGGCTGGCCGAGCTGGCGTTGCCGACCGTCCCGGTGCTGGTCGTGCAGGGCGACCGCGACCCGTTCGGCGTCCCGCCGCGCGCCCGCGGTCGCAGCGTCCGGCTGATATCGGGCGCCGACCACTCGCTGCGCCGCGACCCGGCCGCGGTCGCCGCCGCCACCCTGACCTGGCTGCGCCGGCTGCAGGCGTCCTCGCCTGCCGTTGCACCCGCTCACCAGTGATGCCACGGTGTCGGTCATGACCGGCACCGAGGCATCGATACCGGCGCCCGTGGACAGTTTCCGGGCCGCCCGCGACTTCCTGCTCGCCCACCGGGACGATTACGACACCGCGTACCGCGAGTTCCGCTGGCCCGAACTGGCCGACTTCAACTGGGCGCTGGACTGGTTCGACGGCGTGCTCGCGGTGGAGCGGCCGGACCAGCCCGCGCTCTGGCTGGTCGGGCCGGACGCGGAGGAACGGGTCACGTTCGCCGAGATGTCCGCGCGGTCCACGCAGCTGGCCGGCTGGCTGGCCGCGGCGGGCCTGCGCGCCGGCGACCGGCTGCTGCTGGTGCTGGGCAACGTGCGCCCGCTCTGGGAGGTCACCCTCGCCGCGATCAAGATGGGTGTGGTGCTGATCCCGGCGACCACCCTGCTCGGCCCCGCCGACCTGGCCGACCGGATCGAGCGCGGCGGCGTCTCCGCGGTGGTGACCGCCTCCGCCGATACCGGCAAGTTCGCCGAGGTGTCCGGCGAGTACCTGCGGATCGCGGTCGGCGAGCCGGTGCCGGGCTGGCTGCGGTACGCCGACAGCGCCACGTCGATGGAGCACTTCGCCCCGGCCCGCACCGCCGCCACCGACCCGATGCTGCGCTACTTCACCTCCGGCACCACCGCGCGGCCGAAGCTGGTCGAGCACACCCAGGTCAGCTACCCGGTCGGGCACCTGTCCACGATGTACTGGATCGGCCTGAAGCCCGGTGACGTGCACGTCAACATCTCCTCGCCCGGCTGGGCCAAGCACGCCTGGAGCTGCGTGTTCGCGCCCTGGAACGCCGGCGCCACGGTGCTGATGCACACCGTGCCGAGGTTCTCCGCGCCGGACCTGCTGGACGTGCTGCTGCGCTGCGAGGTCGACACGTTCTGCGCGCCGCCGACGGTCTGGCGGATGCTCGTGCAGCAGCAGCTGGCCCGCTGGCCGGTGCCGACCCGCGAACTGGTCAGCGCCGGCGAGCCGCTGAACCCCGAGGTGATCGAGCAGGTGCGGGCCGCCTGGGGGATCACCGTCCGCGACGGCTACGGGCAGACCGAGACCACCGCGCAGATCGGCAACTCGCCGATGCAGCCGGTCACGCTCGGCTCGATGGGCCGGCCGCTGCCCGGCTACGCGGTCACGCTGCTTGACGTGGTCACCGGCAAGCCGGCCGACGAGGGCGAGATCAGCCTCGACCTCGCGAACCGGCCGATGGGCCTGATGACCGGTTACCTGGACGATCCCGAGCGCGCTGACGAGGTGATGCGGGACGGCTACTACCACACCGGCGACGTCGCCTCCCGCGGCGAGGACGGCTACATCACCTACGTGGGCCGGGCCGACGACGTGTTCAAGGCGTCGGACTACCGGATCTCCCCGTTCGAGCTGGAGAGCGTGCTGATCGAGCACGAGGCTGTGGCCGAGGCGGCGGTGGTGCCGGCGCCCGACCCGGTCCGGCTGGCCGTGCCCAAGGCGTACGTGGTGCTCGCCGCCGGCTACCAGCCGGGCCCGGAGACCGCGCTGGCGATCCTGCGGTACTGCCGGCAGCAGCTCGCGCCGTACCAGCGGGTGCGCCGGATCGAGTTCGCCGACCTGCCCAAGACGATTTCCGGCAAGATCCGCCGGGTCGAGCTGCGGGCGGCCGAGTCCGGAGGGGACGGTCGGCGGCCGGGTGAGTTCCGCGAGGAGGACTTCCCTGATCTGCGCGGTTGACGGCCCGATGTCCAGTTCCGCGCCGGTCGGTGCCGGACGGTTGGGCCGGACGGCGGTCGGGAAGGAGCGGCGCGGGGAATCCCATCGGGCGGGAGGGTGTTGCGGCTGCAATCACCTACCCGGAGGGATGATGAGACGCTTGGTCGTTCCCACAGGCACTGGCTCAGCGGTTGACCCGCGCCAGTGGCCGGCCTGGGTCCCGGTGACCGACCCGGCGGCGCCCCGGGAGACGCGCGTATCCTCCCCGCAGCAGACCGACACGAGCGCGGCGCCCGTTACGTGGCCCGCGCCGCGGCCGATCGAGACGGGAGAGCCGGTGGAGGAGACCGCGGAGCAGCGCCGAGCGCGCTTCGAGCGGGACGCCCTGCCGTTCCTGGACCAGCTCTACGCGGCGGCGATGCGGATGACGCGCAACCCGGC
>JBBWZH010000117.1:0-12301 GCA_039648995.1 Mycobacteriales bacterium | reverse complement strand
GCCGACCCGGCCGCCGTGCCCGCGCTGATCGGCGCCGGCCACCTCCGCGAGCGAGCCGCCGGTCGGGAGTGGACGGTCGCGTCGACCGGGTTCTGGCAGGTGCACCCGGCCGCCGCCGACACGCTCGCCGGCTGCGTGCTCGAGCTGCTAGCACCGCGCCCGGGCGACGTCGTGCTGGACCTCTACGCCGGCGCGGGGCTGTTCGCCGGCGTGCTGGCCGCCGCGGTCGGCCCGGCCGGCACGGTGGTCGCCGTCGAGGCCGACCCGGTCGCCGCGGCCGACGCGGTCACCAACCTGGCCGACCTGCCGTGGGCCCGGGTGCACCGGATGCGGGTCACCCCCGCGCTGGTCGACCGGCTCGGCACCCCACCCGACCTGGTCGTCCTCGACCCGCCGCGATCCGGCGCCGGCCCCGGCATGATCGCCGCGCTGCTCGGCACCGGCCCGCGGGCCGTCGCCTACGTCGCCTGCGACCCGGCCGCGCTGGCCCGTGACGTCCGCGCCGCCGCGGCGGCCGGCTACCGGCTCGCCGAGCTCCGCGCGTTCGACCTGTTCCCGATGACGCACCACGTCGAGTGTGTCGCGCTGCTGATCCCGGACGGCCCGGACGGGCCCTGATCCGGGTTATCCACAGGCGGATCCGTTGTCCACAGATGCCGGAATCCTCTCGCGGCCGCCGTGGCCGGGCTAGCAGACTTGGCCCGTGCTGCTGACCTTGACGACCACCCACCAGCCCGCGACCGACCTCGGCTTTCTGCTGCACAAGCATCCCGACCGGGTGCAGAGCTTCGACCTGCCGGTGGGCTCGGCGCGGGTGGCGTACCCCGAGGCCGGCTTCGATCGGTGCACCGCGGCGCTGCTGCTGGAGGTCGACCCGATCGGCCTGGCCCGGGGCGCCCGCGGCAGCACGCTGGGGGAGTACGTCAACGACCGCCCGTACGCGGCGTCCTCGCTGCTCGCGGTCGCGCTCGGCCGGGTCTTCAACACCGCGATGACCGGTCGCTGCGATGCCCGGCCGGAGCTCGCCGCCGGCCCGATGCCGCTGGAGATCCGCGTCCCGGCGCTGCCGTGCGACGGCGACCCTGCGTTGGCGCACCGGCTGTTCGGCCCGCTCGGCTGGCGGGTGGAGGCCGAGCCGGTGCCGCTGGATCCCGAGTTCGCCGGCTGGGGCAGCTCGCGATATGTCGACCTGCGGCTGGCCGGGGCGCTGCGGCTCGCCGACGCGCTGCACCACCTCTACGTGCTGCTGCCGGTGCTCGACGGCGACAAGCACTACTGGGTCGGCACCGACGAGGTCGACAAGCTGCTCCGCGTCGGTGCCGGCTGGCTGGCCACCCACCCGGAGCGTGATCTGATCACCCGGCGCTACCTGGCGCACCAGTCCGGGCTGACCCGGTCGGCGCTGGCCCGGCTGGCCGACGCCGACGACCTGCCAGCTGACCGGCTGGACGACGCGGTGCCCGCCGAGCCGGCCGACCGCCCGCCGCCGCTGCGCGAGCAGCGCCTGGCCACGGTGCTCGGCGTGCTCCGCGAGGCATCCCCGGCCCGGGTGGTCGACCTCGGCTGTGGCGCCGGCACCCTGCTCAGTGCGCTGCTGGCCGAGCCGTGGTGCCGCGAGCTGCTCGGGGTAGACGTGTCCGACCGCGCCCTGCGGCAGGCCGAGCGCCGCTTCGGCCGCCTGCCCGAGCCGGTCCGCGATCGGCTGCGGCTGATCCAGTCGTCGCTGACGTACACCGACGAGCGGCTCGCCGGCTACGACGCGGCCGTGCTGATGGAGGTGATCGAGCACGTCGACCTACCCCGGCTGCCGTCGGTGGAGCGCGCGGTCTTCGGCTCGGCGCGGCCCGCGATGCTCGTCGTGACCACGCCGAACGCCGATTACAACAGCCGGTACGAGGGGCTGCCGCCGGGCGCGCTACGGCACGCCGACCACCGGTTCGAGTGGAGCCGGGCGGAGTTCGCCGAGTGGGCCGGCCGGGTCGCCGCCGAACACGGCTACCGGGTCGAGCTGCGGCCGGTGGGCCCGGACGATCCCGAGGTCGGCCCACCCACCCAGCTCGCGCTGTTCGCCCGGGAAGCGTCATGACTGTGCTCCCCGCCGGCCTCCTCCGCTCCGCTCCTCGGTCGCTAGGGCTCCCTGCGATGCTCCCTGCGGAGGCCGGCTCATGACTGTGCCGGTGCTGGAACTGCCGGAGCTCGCCCTGGTCGTGCTGGTCGGCGTCTCCGGGGCCGGCAAGTCGACGTTCGCCCGGCGCGTGTTCGCGCCCACCCAGGTCCTCTCCAGCGACGTCTGCCGCGGCCTGGTCGCCGACGACGAGAACGACCAGTCGGCAACCGGGGACGCGTTCGATGTCCTGTACTACATCGCCGGCAAACGGCTCGCCGCCGGCCGCCTGACCGTGGTCGACGCCACCAACGTGCAGCCGGACGCCCGTGCCGGCCTGGTCGAGCTGGCCCGCGCGCACGACGTGCTGCCGGTGGCGATCGTGCTCGACATCCCGGAACGGGTCTGCGCCGACCGCAACCAGAGCAGGGGAGACCGCGACCTGCCCCGGCACGTGCTGCACCGCCAGCGCGAGCAGCTCACCCGGGCGCTGCGGCGGCTGCCCCGGGAGGGTTTCCGGCAGGTGCACGTGCTGTCCTCGGTCGAGGAGGTGGCGGCGGCCACGGTCGCGCTGCGGCCGCTGCACACCGACCTGCGCGCCGAGTCCGGCCCGTTCGACGTGATCGGCGATGTGCACGGCTGCCGGGGCGAGCTGGAGGACCTGCTCGGCGAGCTGGGCTACGCGATCGAGCGCGATGGTGCCGGCAACCCGGTCGGGGCGCGGCACCCGTCCGGGCGCCGGGTGGTGTTCCTCGGCGACCTGGTCGACCGCGGCCCCGACACGCCCGGCGTGCTGCGGCTGGCGATGGGCATGGTCGCCGCGGGCAGCGCGCTGGCGGTGCCCGGCAACCACGAGAACAAGCTGCTGCGGGCGATGCGTGGGCGGCAGGTCCAGGTCTCGCACGGGCTGGCCGAGTCGCTGGCCCAGCTCGCCGCCGAGCCGGACGGGTTCCGCGCCGAGGTCGTCGACTTCCTCGACGGACTGGTCAGCCACTACGTGCTCGACGGCGGCCGGCTGGTGGTCGCGCACGCCGGGCTCAAGCACGCTTACCACAACCGGTCCTCCCGCCGGGTCCGCGAGTTCGCCCTGTACGGGGAGACCACCGGGGAGACCGACGAGTACGGCCTGCCGGTGCGCTACCCGTGGGCCGCCGACTACCGCGGCCGCGCGATGGTCCTCTACGGGCACACCCCCGTGCCCCAGCCGGAGTGGCTGAACAACACGCTCTGCCTCGACACCGGCTGCGTCTTCGGCGGCCGGCTGACCGCGATGCGCTATCCGGAACGCGCGCTGGTCTCGGTCCCCGCCGCCAAGGTCTGGTACGAGCCGCAGCGTCCGCTCGTCCCGCCGGCCGGCGCGGGCACAAGCGCGTCGGCGGGCGCGGGCGTGGCCGGCCGGCGCGAGCCCGACCTGCTCGACATCCAGGACGTGATCGGCGATCGCGGCGTCGAGACCGCCGAGCGCGGCCGGATCACGGTCCGGGCCGAGAACGCGGCGGCGGCCCTGGAGGTGATGGGCCGGTTCGCGGTCGACCCGCGCTGGCTGCTCTACCTGCCGCCGACGATGGCACCGAGCCCCACCTCGCGCTACCCGGGCCTGCTGGAGCACCCGGCCGAGGCCTTCGCCGGCTACCGCGCCGAGGGCGTGCCGCGGGTGGTGTGCGAGGAGAAGCACATGGGTTCGCGCGCGGTGCTGCTGGTCTGCCGGGACGCGGCCGCCGCGCGGGCCCGATTCGGTGTGCCCGGCGGCACCGGCGCGGTCTACACCCGTACCGGCAGGGCGTTCTTCGACCCACCCACGACCGAGGAGCTGCTGGCCCGGGTACGCGCGGCGGCCACGGCGGCCGGCCTCTGGGACGAGCTGGGTTCCGGCTGGCTCCTGCTCGACGCCGAGCTGATGCCCTGGTCGGTCAAGGCGGGTGAGCTGATCCGGCAGCAGTACGCCGCGGTGGGCGCCGCCGCCCGGGCCGCCCTGCCGGCCGCGCTCAGCGTGCTGGACCAGGTCGCCGCGCGCGGGCTGGACGTCTCGGAGCTGGCCGCCCGCACCCGCCGCAGGGCCGAGAACGCGGCCCGCTTCACCGCCGCCTACCGGCGGTACTGCTGGTCCACCACCGGGCTGGCCGGCGTCCGGCTGGCGCCGTTCCAGCTGCTCGCCGCCGAGGGCGCCAGCTTCGCCGACCGCGAGCATGAGTGGCACCTCGGCGTGGCCGCGCGGCTGGCCGCGGCGGCGCCCGACCTGATCGCGGCCACCCGGCACCAGGTGGTCGATCTGGCCGACCCGGCCGCCGAGGCGACAGCCGCCGCCTGGTGGGAGGACCTGACCGGTGCCGGCGGCGAGGGCATGGTGGTGAAACCGGCCACCGGGCTGGCCCGCGGCTCGCGCGGCCTGGCACAGCCGGGCGTGAAGTGCCGGGGCCGGGAGTACCTGCGGCTCATCTACGGGCCCGACTACCTGGAGCCGGAGAACCTCAGCCGGGTGCGCGAGCGGAACATCGCGCGCAAGCGGTCGCTGGCACTGCGCGAGTACGCACTCGGTGTCGAGGCGCTGCGCCGGGTCGCCGCGGGCGAGCCACTGTGGCGGGTGCACGAGTGCGTGTTCGCCGTGCTCGCGCTCGAATCCGAGCCGATGGACCCACGGCTGTGACCGGGTCGGTCATCCCACCGCCGGGCGGCGGCCGCGGGCCCGGCCCGCGCCGGGCAGGATGGTGGCGTGACCGCGTCGCTGCCGCCGCACTGGCCGCCCGCCGTGCGGCCACCGGGCAGCGACGACTGGGCGGTCAGCGCGGTCAGCTGGCTGCTGGACCAGGTGCCGGGGGAGTACCGCGGCTACGAGGTGCTGCGCCGGCACCCGGTGCTGCTGTCCAGGTTCACGGTCAGCTACGTGGACGCCTGCCTGCAGGCGGCCCGGCAGGGCTGGCGCAGCCTGCGCCGCGACCTCGGCGGCGACCTGCCGCCCGAGGTGCTGGAGACCGCGATGACCGCCTACGAGCGCGAGGGCGCCCGGCTGGCCGAGCTGTCCCGCTCGGTCGCCGCCGTCGACGCCGCCCTGCACGGCCGCCGCAGGCACCCCTAGTTCGCACCCCGCCCGACCACCCCCGCGGCACCCCGGCGCCCCGGCCACCCGCGGCGCCCCGGCCACCGCAGGGCGCGCCCGGCGGTTCCGGCGGGCCGGAGGGTCAGCGGGCGCCGACGGGTGGCACGCGATCCGGCTCGCGCAGCACCACGGCTACCGCGCCGAGCACCTCGGAGCGGTCACCGAGCTCGCCGCCCAGCACCTCGACCGCGTCCACCGACGGCCGCACCGCGGATCGCCGCAGCGCCCGGCGCAGCGGTTCCAGCAGCACGTCACCGGCCCTGCCCAGCTCGCCACCGACCACGATCCGCCGCGGGTTGACGATGTTCACCAGGCCACCCGCGGCGACCCCGAGGTGCGCGCCGGCGTCGGCGACGATCCGCCGGGCACCCGGGTCACCGGCCGCGGCCAGCGCGACCACCTGCTCGATGCTGTCCAGCTCGCCATGGGTGCGGCGCAGCGCGGCGACCAGCGCCGCGCCGCCGGCGACCAGTTCCAGGCAGCCGCGGTTGCCGCACCGGCAGACGTCACCCTGGTCGTCCAACGTGACGTGGCCGATCTCGCCGGCCAGCCCGACGACGCCGCGGAACAGCCGGCCGTCAATCACCAGCCCCGCGCCGATGCCGGTGGCCGCCTTGATGTACACGACGGTGTCCAGGCCGCGGCCGGCGCCCCAGAGGTACTCGGCCAGCGCCCCCAGGTTCGCGTCGTTGTCCACGATCACCGGCCGGCCGAGCCGTACCGCGAGGTCCTCACCGGCGGCCAGGCCGGCCCACTCGGGCAGGATGTTGGAGGCGGCCACCCGGCCGGATCGGTGGTCGACCGGTGCCGGCAGGCCGAGGCCGACCCCGACGACGGTGTCCAGTTCCGCGTCGGCCGCGGCCAGCGCGGTGCAGACCAGGTTCGCCGCGCGGTCCAGCACCTCGTGCGCCGCGGTGCCCCGGTCCAGTCGGACCGAGCGCTCGCCCAGCACCTGGTGGCCGAGGTCGGCGACCGCGACCCGAAGGTGGGTGCGGCCGACGTCCACCCCCACCGCCAACCCCGCCAGCGGGGCCAGCCGGATCAGCGCCGCCGGCCGCCCGCCGCCGGGCCCGGCCGGGGCCGCCGCGCCGGCTTCCACGACCAGGCCCGAGTCGATCAGCACCGACAGCGCGGCCGACACGGTTGCCCGGGACAGCCGGGTGGTGCTGGCCACCTCGGCCCGGGTGGCCGGGCCGAGCAACCGCAGCGCGTCCACGATCCGCCGCCCGGCGCCTCGGGCGGGCGGGCTGGACAGGTTGCGCGGGGGCATGGCCGGATGGTCCGATCAATCGACGACCTCTGTCAAGACTAGACATAATCCAGGGGTCTTGCCCGCCCCCGTGTCGCGTCAAGCGCTGTCACATCAACCTTGTTCGGTTCAGGGATCGCTCCCACATCACGGTTTCGTCAACCTCTTGACAGAGATGTGACGCAGCCAGCACTGTTCCCAACATCGCAACGTGTCGCTGTCCCTGCGGGTCCTTCCGCAGTTCTTGGAGGTCAGGTGCTTACTCTCCGACGCGCCACGGTGGTCGCCGTGCTCGCGCTCGTCTCGCTCTCCACGGCCGCGTGCAACAACGACAAGGCGTCCAACTCGGCGTCCGGCGGCGCCCGCATCAAGATCGCGCTGCTGCTGCCGGAATCGCAGACGACCCGGTACGAGAGCTTCGACCGGCCGCTGTTCGAGGCCAAGGTCAAGTCGCTCTGCGACACCTGTGACGTCATATACAAGAACGCCAACTCGGACAAGGCCACCCAGCAGTCCGAGGCCGAGGCGGCCATCAGCGAGGGCGTCAAGGTCATCGTCTTCGACGCGTTCGACGCCGAGTCGGCCGGCCTGTCCGTGGACAAGGCCAAGCTGAAGAACATCCCGGTGGTCGCCTACGACCGGCTGATCAGCAAGACCAACCTGGCCGCCTACATCTCGTTCGACAACGAGAAGGTCGGCAAGCTGCAGGCGCAGTCCCTGGTGGACAAGCTCAAGGCGGACGGCAAGACGTCCGGCAAGATCGTCATGATCAACGGTGACCAGAAGGACAACAACGCGCTGCTGTTCAACAAGGGCGCGCACAGCGTGCTCGACTCCAGCGGCTTCACCGTGGTCCCGTCGAAGGACTTCTGGTCGGAGTGGAAGCCGGCGAACGCGCAGTCCTTCATGGAGGGTCAGGTCGCGCAGCTCGGCAAGGACGGCTTCGTGGGCGTCTACGCCGCCAACGACGGCACCGCCGGTGGCGCGATCGCCGCGATGCGGGCCAAGGGCATCAGCCCGATCCCGCCGATCACCGGCCAGGACGCCGAGAAGGCCGCTGTCCAGCGGATCCTGTCCGGCGAGCAGTACATGACGATCTACAAGGCGATCAAGCCGCAGGCCGAGAAGGCGGCGGAGTTCGCCGTCGAGCTGGCCAAGGGGCAGCCGATCACCACCACGACAACCGTGAACAACGGCAGCATGGACGTCCCGTCGGTCCTGCTGGACCCGGTGGCGGTCACCATCAAGAACCTGAAGGACACGATCTTCGCGGACAAGTTCTACACCGCGGCGGACGTGTGCACGGGTGAGTTCGCCGCCGGCTGCAAGACGGCCGGCATCGCGTAGGTCCGCACGACCCCAGCGGGGAGCCGACGTCACCGGTCGGCTCCCCGCTGCGGGGCTGCCGCGAGTAGCCTGCCGCGGCACCACCCCTCCGCTGAAGGAGTTGAGCTGTCCGTGCCTGTCGCTGCCGAGGTCGCCGGGTCAACCCCGGTCCTGTCCCTCCGAGGCATCTCCAAGCACTTCGGCGCGGTTCGCGCGCTGACAGACGTCGACCTCGACGTCGCCGCCAGCGAGGTGGTCGCCCTGGTCGGCGACAACGGTGCCGGCAAGTCGACCCTGGTCAAGGTGATCTCCGGGGCGCAGCCGGCCGATTCCGGCGAGATCCGGTTCGCCGGCCGGCGGGTGAACATCCCGTCCCCGCTGGCCTCGCAGCACCTCGGCATCGCCACCGTCTTCCAGGACCTCGCGCTCTGCGACAACCTCGACGTGGTCGGCAACCTCTATCTCGGGCGCGAACTCGTCCGCGGCGGGGTGCTGGACGAGCCGGAGATGGAGCGGCGGTCCTGGAACCTGCTGCGCGAGTTGTCCGCGAGACTGCCCAGCGTGCGTACCCCCGTCGCGTCGCTGTCCGGCGGACAACGGCAGACGGTCGCGATCTCCCGGTCGCTGCTCGGCGAGCCCAAGCTGGTCATGCTCGACGAGCCGACCGCCGCGCTCGGCGTCGCTCAGACCGCGCAGGTGCTGAACCTGATCGACCGGCTCCGCGAGCGTGGCCTCGCGGTCGTACTGATCAGCCACAACATGGCCGACGTGTTCGCGGTCGCCGACCGGATCGTGGTGCTGCGGCTGGGTCGCAACTCCGGCGAGTTCCGCACCGCGAGCACCACCCGCGAGGACGTGATCGCCGCGATCACCGGCGCCGCGGACAACGCCGTGACACAGCGGGAGAGCCGGCAGCGGCTCGCCGAAATGGCAGATAGCGAGCAGGCGGAGGAGGCGGGCCGGTGACCGGGCCGACGACCACGACCGGCCCGGTGCCGGCGGAGCAGGCCGAGCTGACCATGACGAGGCCGAGCGTGCGCGGCCAGTTGAGCGACGGGTTCGCCCGGCTGCGCGCCGGTGACCTCGGCTCTCTGCCGATCGTCGTCGGCCTACTGATCATCGTCGCGATCTTCCAGTACAACAACGACACCTTCCTCAGCTCCAGCAACCTGGTCAGCCTGGCCTCGCAGATCTCGTCGACCGGGATCATCGCGCTGGGCGTGGTGCTGGTGCTGCTGCTCGGCGAGATCGACCTGTCGGTGGCCTCGGTCAGCGGCGTGGCCGCCGCGATCCTGGCCGTGTCGAACGTCAAGCACGGGCAGTCGGCCGGCGTGGCCATCCTGCTGGCCGTCGCCGCCGGCCTGGTCATCGGGCTGCTGCACGGCCTGATCTTCACCCGGTTCGGCGTGCCGTCGTTCGTCGTGACGTTGGCCGGCCTACTGGTCTGGCAGGGCGTCCAGCTGCGCATCCTGTCCGACACCGGCACGATCAACCTGCCGCGCGGCGGCTGGCTGCTCAAGGCCGGCCAGTTCCACTACTTCCGCACGGTCGGGTCCACGATCATCGCCGCGGTGCTGGTCGGGGCGTATCTGATCAGCCAGGTGCTCGGGTACCGGCGCCGGCGGGCGGTCGGGCTGCCGACCGTGCCGCTGGCCTACCCGGTGGCCAAGGCGGCCGTGCTCGCCGTCCTCTGCGCGCTGGTGATCTACGCCCTCGTGCAGGACCTCGGCGTCCCGTGGATCTTCGTCTTCTTCATCGCGTTGGCCGTCGTGCTGGAGTGGGTGCTGCGCCGGACCAGGTACGGCCGGGCGATCTTCGCGGTCGGCGGCAACATCGAGGCCGCCCGCCGCGCCGGCCTCCGGGTCGACCTGATCCGCACCTCCGTCTTCATGCTCGCCTCCACGCTGGCCGCGACGGGCGGCGTGGTCGAGGCGATGCGCGCCGGCAGCGCCGGCCGTGACACCGGCACCGGCGACGTGCTGATCAACGCGATCGCGGCCGCGGTCATCGGCGGCACCAGCCTGTTCGGCGGCCGCACCCGGCGGTACGCGGCCCTGCTCGGCGTCCTGGTCATCGGGGCGATCCCGAACGGCCTGAACCTGCTGAACCTCAGCAACGACCTGCGCTACATCATCACCGGCACGGTGCTGCTCGCCGCGGTCATCGTCGACGCGGTCAGCCGCCGCGGCCGCCAGGCCATCGGCACCGAGTGATGCCGATCGGGCCCTGACCCGCCGGTATAACCGTGGATGGGCTACTGTGCCCGAGTAATGAACTGGGGTTCCTCCCGTGAACTTGGAGCGAACTGATGCCCGGTGGCGCCGTGCTGGTCGCCGCAATGGCTGTCGCGCTGTCGCTGCCCGTGCTCGCCGGGTGCAGCGCGCATCCGGCGACCCAGCAGGACGCACTGCCGACCGCCCCCGCGACGTCTGATCCCGAGGCGGCCGGCGCTTCGGCCTCGGCCCGGCCGCCCGCCGGTCCGTCCCTGTCCTTTCCTCCTGACGTGCACCTGACGTTCGACTACGCCGACACCGGCAACGAGGCCAAGGACGCCCTGCTGCACGACTGGGAGGCCGGCCAGCGGGTCTTCAACGCCGCGGAAACCGTGCGGAATCCCAGCTTCACGCTGCTGGCGCGCTATCAGGCGCGCAAGGCGCTGGCCGCGGCGGTCGGCACGCTGCACACCAAGCGGTTGCGCGGGCAGACGGTCATCGGCACCCGCCGGTTCGACCACGTGGAGGTCAGGGAACTGGCCGGGTCGCTGGCCAGGGTCGTCTGGTGCGTCGACGATTCGCGGTTCTTCGCCCGGGACATCGGCACCGGCAAGGCGCTGGTGCATCACGGCCCCGGCGACTACTACCGGGTGCACGGCACCCTGCAACACGATCCGAAGAACAACATCTGGGTACTGGTCGACGCGGTCAGTGAGGTGGGAGTGCGGTGCTGAGGAAGATCATCCTCGTGCTGGCGGTGACGCTGGTCGCCTCGACCGGTGCCGGGCCGGCCCGTGCCGACGACACCGGTGGCACCGGTACGGACCCCGTCCGTACCGGCGACCGGACCTGGATGACGCAGGTCAAAGGCGTTCAGTACAGCGGCAGCGGCTACCACGGTGGCGCCGGCAACGTCGGCGTCAGCCCCGACTTCACGCCGCCGCCGTGCTGGTATGGACCGCGCTTCGACCCGGCCGGCGCCAAGGACTTCCTGGAGAACCACATCCTGCCGATCTCCGACGCCAATGGAAGCATCAGCCCGGACTTCGGGAACAAGATCAAGAAGATGCTTCAGGAGACTGGCAAGCTGCCGTATCACCAGGGCGAGGAGGGCATGTGGTACAGCGTCAGCTGTGGCCTGGACGTGCCGGCCACCGCCCAGGCAGCGTTCGAGACCGACCCGGCGCACCCGGAGTTCGTCTGGGTCGGCCCGGGCTATCAGCCCGCGCCCGGGCCGACGCTGGACGCCCGCATGCTGGCCGAGCTCGCCCGCGGCGTCCTCACCGTGCCGATCGTGCCGATCGCCTCCAACCCGGACACCGCGGCCGGCAAGCCCTCGACGGTCAACCTGCCGACCTGGATGTGGTCGGCGCCGGCCGCGGTTGACGTGACCGCCGCGATCCCCGGGCTGGCCTCGACGGTGACCGCGCGGCTGGAGGACATCCAGATCACCTCGGTCCCGGCCGGCGCCGCCATGCACCCGGGCGGCGGCGACTGCGGCGGCCTGGGCGCGGCGTTCAACGGCAGCACCGGCGCGCCGCCGTGCGGCGTGACCTTCGGCGCGCCGGCCGCGGCGGTGACGGTGGGGATCGAGGCGGTCTGGCACCTGACCTGGGCGTCCACCGATGGCCACGGCGGCGACATGGGCACCGTGCCGTTCGCGCAGACCCTCGGCTTCGCCGTGCATGAGGTCCAGGTTCTCAACGGGAGCAACTGGACCAGCCGGCCGCGGTGATGCCGCCGGGGCGCGCGCGGCGGCCCACGCCTAAGCTATGGGCCGTGTCGACCCTCCTTGCCAAGGTCAACTCGCCCGCTGACCTCCGCCGCCTCGATCCGGCGCAGTTACCGCAGCTGGCCACGGAAATCCGCGACTTCCTGGTCGCCAAGGTCTCCCGCACCGGCGGTCACCTCGGCCCCAACCTCGGTGCGGTCGAACTGACGCTCGCGGTGCACCGGGTCTTCGAGTCGCCGCGTGACCGGGTGCTCTGGGACACCGGCCACCAGGCGTACGTGCACAAGATCCTCACCGGCCGGCAGCCCGGGTTCGACCGGCTGCGGCAGCGCGGTGGGCTGTCCGGCTACCCCAGCCAGGCCGAGTCCGAGCACGACGTGATCGAGAACTCGCACGCGTCCACGGCGCTGTCGTACGCGGACGGGCTGGCCAAGGCGTTCGCGCTGCGCGGCGAGCGGCGGCACGTGGTGGCCGTGGTCGGCGACGGCGCGCTCACCGGCGGCATGTGCTGGGAGGCGCTGAACAACATCGCCGCCGCCAAGGACCGGCCGGTGGTGATCGTGGTCAACGACAACGGCCGGTC
>JBBWZH010000116.1:0-23566 GCA_039648995.1 Mycobacteriales bacterium | reverse complement strand
GGGCGACTGGCGGGCCGGCCGCACCAGCTGGGAGCCGTGGGCGGACTCGGTGGACCGGGCGCGGGCATCGTACGCGCGGCTGGTTGGCGCGGACCCGGCGAACGTGGCCACCGCGGCCACGGTGTCGCAGCTGATCGGGCTGATCGCGGAGACAGTGCCGGACCGGGCGACGGTGCTCGCGCCCGACATCGAGTTCACCTCGAACCTGTTCCCCTGGCTGGTGCAGGGCGACCGCGGCGTCCAGGTCCACACGGTGCCGCCGAGCCAGCTGGCGGCCAGCATCGACGAGCGTACGAGCGTGGTCGCGTTCAGCCTGGTGCAGTCGGCCACCGGCGAGATCGCCGACGTCGCCGCGATCAGCGCGGCGGCCCGGGCATACGGGGCGCTGGTGGTCATCGACGCGACGCAGGGCGTCGGCTGGCTGCCGGTGGACTCGACACAGGCGGACGTGCTGATCGGCAGCGCGTACAAGTGGCTGATGTCGCCGCGCGGCAGCGCCTTCATGGTGATCTCGCCGGAGCTGCAGGAACGGGTGCGGCCGAGCGGTTCCGGCTGGTACGCGGGCGCCGACGTGCACGCCTCGTACTACGGACCGCCGCTGCGGCTGGCTGTCAACGCCCGCCGGTTCGACCAGTCGCCGGCCTGGCACTGCTGGGTCGGCACCGCGGCCGCGTTGGAGGTGGTCGAGCAGCTCGGGGTAGCGGCGATCGGCCGGCATGACGTCGCCCTGTCGAACCGGTTCCGCGCCGGCCTTGGACTGCCCGAATCGGACAGTCCAATCGTGACAGTGAACCGACCGGGCGCCGACGCTCGGCTGGCCGCCGCCGGAATCCGAGCCGCAACCCGTGCCGGCTCGCTGCGCGCGTCGTTCCACGTCTACAACACAACCGACGACGTCGACGCCGCCCTGGCCGCCCTCAGCTGACCAGCACCGGAACCGCGGTGACCGCGGCTACAGCGCCGCCGAGATCGCCGCCTGCAGAGAGGCCGCGTTCGGGTTCGACACCTGCGTGCGGTTCACCAGCACGGTCGGCGTGCCGCTGATCCCGTCCTTATTGGACTGCTCGGTGATCCGGGTGACGAAGTCGTTGTACTTGTCGGTGCGTACGCAGTCGGCGAACGCACCAGACGCGCCGGCCCGCTGGCCGTACGCGATCAGCGAGTCATCGGTGAGGCCGGCGCTGCCCTCCGCCGGCTGGTTTGCGAACAGCAGATCGTGGTACTCCTGGAAAACGCCGGCATCGGCGGCGCAGTAGGCCGCGTTCGCCGCCCGCGACGAGTACTTCGTCGTCGATGCATCGTTCAGGAACGAGATCACGTAGTAGTGCACTTTGACTGTGCCGGCGTCGATGTACCGCTTCATCAGCGTCGCCGAACTGCCCTCGAACTGAGCACAAACCGGGCACTGCATGTCTTCGTACAGATCGATGGTGACCTTCGCGGTCGACTTGCCCAACGTCACACCGTCCTGAACGGACACTGCCTGCGGCTGCGGGCCGGCCGGCGTGGCGACCCGGGCGGCCTGGATGCCGACGCCGGCGCCGGCCACCACCACCAGCAACACGCCGCACACTGCGGAGGCCAGCCAGACCCGCTGGTCGCCCTGCTGCCGGCGCTGCTCGGCCAGCGCGGCGAGCCGCTCCTGGGCGGCCTTGCTGCGGCGTGGGCCGACGCGGGTGGTGTCCGCCATGCCAGGCACGGTGCGCCGCAGCCAGTCGTCGGCGGCGAGGCGGGTCCGCGGCCACCACGCGAGGAACGCCGCCACCAGCAGCAGCCCGCTGTCGCGCAGGATCTCGGTGGTGTAGTGGGTGGCGCCGGCGGTGCTCAGGTCGCCGCCACCGCCGAAGCAGCCACACTCGATTCGCAGACCGCGGGCGGCCGCCGAAATCATGCCGGCCAGGAACACCACCAGCAGCGCGACCGCCACCAGCGCGGACAGCCTGGCGGCGAGCCCGACCAGCAGCAGGACGCCGAGCGCGATCTCGACGTACGGCAGCCCGTACCCGACGCCCTTGTCCAGCCACTCCGGCAGCACCCGGTAGGCGCGGACGGCGCGGACGCTGGCCGCCGGGTCGGCCACCTTTCCGGCACCGGCCCACAGGAAGGTGCCGGCGAGCAGCAGTCGGGCCGCCACGCCCAGCCAGCCTCGGATCGCCGGCCACCGGGCGGCCTCGGTCGCGGGTGGCGTGGTGGACGGCACGCTGAACTCCTCTACCTGCGCTGCCGGCCTAACCCGCCACGGCGGGCAGGTCGTGCCGGATGTCATCGGGGCTGCTACCGCTCAGATAGACGACCCGGGCGTAGTCGTCGGTGCCGAACAGCAGCAACTCGGCGGAATGGGTGCGGCCACCATCGCTGGCCAGCGGCACCCGGGCGGCCACCTGCGCGGCGTCCACTTGCGACTCGGTGCCGGTCAGGCCGATGAACCGGGTCGGCAGATCCGCGTCGAAACCGCGCAGCCAGCGGGCCAGCACCGGCCCCGTGTCGTGGCGCGGGTCGGTGGTGACGAAGACGACCCGCACGGCCCGCCGTACGCCGACCGGCGCCAGGCGGAGCGCCGCGGCGACGTCGGCCATCGTGGTCGGGCAGACGTCCGGGCAGTCCGTGTAGCCGAAGAACAGGAACGTCGGCCGGCCGCCGGTCAGGGCGGCGAAGTCGTACCGGCGCCCGGACGTGTCGGTGAGCGTGAACTCCGGCCGCGGCTGCGGCGGCTGCAGCGCCAACCCGCGGTACGCCGCCGGGACCGGCGACGCCGGCGCCCGCGAAACCGGCGACGCCGAGACCGGCGCCCGCGAGACCGGCGGCGGCGCGGCCGGGCCGCACGCGGCGAGCAGGCCGGCCACGCCCAGGCCGGCCACGCCGAGGACGAGCAGCGTGATCCGGCGCCGCGCGGCGGTCACGGACCGCCGCCCGGGCTGGGCGCGGTCAGCGGGATCACCGGCACCTCGACCAGCACCTGCCCCGTGCGCTGGAACGTGAGCGCCATGCTGACCTGGTCGCCGGCCTTCAACGGCCCGGTCAGCTGGGAGAGCAGGATGTGCCCGCCGCCCTCGGACAGCCGCAGCGTCGCCCCGCCGGCCAGTTGGTAGGGGCTGGACGGCTGATGCTCGGACGGTGGCGCGGTCGGCGTCGTGCCCGGTGCCGGCACGTCGTAGAGCCCGGTCAGCCGGGCCGCGCCACTGTAGACGGACAGCAGCGTGTCCGCCTGGGTGCCCTTGTTGGTGATGGTCATGTACGCCGCGGCGACGTCGGTGCCCGTCGGCTGCCGGATGTAGGCGGCGCGGATGGTGATGTCGCCCGACAACGCGCCACCGGCCCCGGTATCCGCCGCCGAGGTGGCCGGCGCGGCGGCCGCTCCCCCGGCCGAGCCGGCCGAACCGGCCCTGCCGCTGGCGCCGTAGGCCAGCCCGGCCAGGCCGACCAACGCCACCACGAGCGCCGCGACGAAGCCGGGGTGGACGCGACCGCCCGGACGCGCGGCGAGCCCGCCACGCACCCGGGTCCTGACCGGCGGCTCCGGGCTCACTCAGCCCCGGCGTCCACGCCGCGTTGCGGTTCCACGGCGACAACGTTATCCCGCCGCCACCGAGCGCCCGTCACCTGCCGGGAGACAAGTCGGGACATCGCAGGTACAACTCCTCCCTAGTAACGTCCGAAATGGACGTCTCCTGTGGACCGTCGGCGGCGGTCAGCGGATCGACACCTCGGTGAACCCGACGCCCGCCTCGAACTCGGAGGTCTGCACCCGGACGGTCAGCGTCCAGGTGCCGGGCCGGGGCAGCGAGACGGCGGCCGAGCGGTACGTGCCGGTGGCGCCGGCCTTGTCCAGCTTCACCGGGAGCGGGCCGATCCCCTCGGCGTCCAGCCGCACCTCCAACGTCACCTTCTGCGGGTCGATCGCCTGCGCCTTCGCGTTGAACACGGTCAACTGCACGGTGTTCGTACCGACCCTGGCCGGCGTCATCGTCAGCGAGACGGTCCCGCCGCGGGGCAGCTGCACCGTCGCCTGGAACGGCTTGACGTAGGTGGCCCGGGCCGGCGCCTGCGCGACCAGCACCGAGGTCAGCGCCAGCACCAGCGTGGCGATGCTGATCTCCAGGCCAACCGACGCGCGCAGCCGCCGCAGCACCGCGCCGTCGCCGGGCCGCGGCGCCGCGCGCTCATCCAGCGCGACCGCACCGTCCACACCGTCCACAGTGGCCGCGCGGCCCGCCGCCCGGCCGCCGCCCGGGTCTGGTGGTTCGTCGACCCCCGATCCGGAGCCGGCCGACGAGCCGGTAGCGGAGAGCGCGTGCGCGACCGGCAGGACGTACCGCCGCCGCACGGCGAGCCGGCCGAGGTTGCCCAGCCCCACGAGCAGCAGGAAGCTGCCGATCTTCACACTCAGCAACTGGCCGTACCCGGTGGCCAGCAGCGCCGGGAAGGTACCGACCTCCCGCCACGCCTGGTACGTGCCGGTCGCCGCGAGCACGCAGACCGAGCCGAACGCCAGCCGGGAGAACTTCGGCAGGGCGCTGGCGAGTTCGTCCGCCCGGCTGGCCGGCAGCAGGCACGAGACCAGCAGCACCAGCCCGCCCACCCAGGTGGACATCGCGGCCAGGTGCGCGATGTCGCTGAGCACCGCGACCGTCGGCTGGATGCCGGCGACCGCGTGCCCGGACGCCGCGTACGTGGCCAGCACGACCAGCCCGAGGATCGCGGCCAGATCCTCGTCCCGGGCCCGCACCTGCTCGGGCAGCGGGTTCTCGGTACGCAGCAGCCGGATCAGCAGCACGGCCAGGCCGCCGAGTGCGATCAGCCGGATGCTCTGCATCCGCCCGTACGTGCTGCCCAGCGTCGCCGACAGCAGGTCCGCCGAGAAGATCGACGTGATCGTCTGGCCGGACGCGTACGAACCCTGCAGCAGCAGGCCGGCGGCGGTGCTGCCGGCGGCGATGCCCCAGCCGGACCAGACGATCCGGCGGGCCCGGCGGTCGCCCCGGCCGGCCGGCCACGCCAGCGTCAGGAAGATGATGCCGCCGAGCAGCACCAGCCCCGCGAACGAGGCCCACCGGGTGAACGTGAACAGCGCGTTCACGACCGGATCGGAGCCGCTGCTGTCGGAGACCGCCCCGTTCGCGGTGACCAGCGGGCCGTTGCCGACGGTGAACGCGACCGCCCCGTTGATCGGGTGGGAGTCGGCGGAGACCACGCGGTAGCTGACGATGTAGCCGCCGTCACCGAGCCCCGACTTCAGCTTCACCGACGCCATGTCGCCTTTGTCGCCCGGGTGCGCGGCCTTGCCGTCCTCCACCTCGTGGCCGCGGTTGTCCACCACCTTCACATAGCCGACGTCCAGCGAGACCTTCTCCGAGAACGTGAGCGTCACTTGCGCCGGCGCGGACTGCAGCCGGGTGCCGTCGGCCGGGTCGGTGGACACCAGCGTGGCGTGGGCCAGCGCCGGCGCCGCTCCGATCACCCCGACCAGCAGCCAGCCGCCGACCAGCGCGACCAGCGCCTTCCCACGGGGCAGTCGACCGCGCTCCCGGCGCGTCCGCATCGGGTCAGGGGCGCGTGTCATGCGACCACCTTCCGGTTCGCCGGCAGCTCGCCGATCGGCACGCCGTGGTAGCCCTCGCCCAGCGTCGCCCGGCGCACGTCGACCGGCATCCGGTCGGTGCCGCCGTCGCCGGAGCGGTCCGCGTCGGGGCGCTCCCGCTCGCCCAGCGGCGTCTCCGGCCGGCGCACCTGCCGGCTGAGCAGCGCGACCAGCGCCAGCGCGCCGACGAACAGCAGGTGGCCGGCGAGCCGGCCGACCGGGACGTAGCCGGCGACCACGTCCGGCAGGGTGACGATCGTCAGCACCACCACGAACGCGCCGAGCAGCGGCAGCAGCCCCGGCGCGTACCGGGGGCGGCGCGCGACGACGAGCAGCGCGACCGCCAGCGCCAGGTTCCACGCGCCGCTCTCGTGCGCCACGTGCATCGGCGCCTGCATGGTGTCCATGCCCAGCGCCAGCGCGGGCCAGCCGATCGCGGCCTGGGCGACGGCGACCACGGCCAGCGCGACCCGCAGCCCGCCCGTCGACCACCCGGCCAGCCGGCGCCGCCAGCGGACGGGCGCCGGCGGCCGGTCCGCCACGGCGACGGCGGCCAGGATCCGTGCGGACAGGTCGGGCACCTCCGGCGCCGGGGCCAGCCGGACCAGCCTGGTCGCCCGCGTCGCCGCGGCCGACCAGGCGGTGCAGCCCGGGCAGGCGCGCAGGTGCCGGTCGAGGTCGCCGTCCGGCAGGCTCGGCGGTTCCCCGTCGAGGCGCGCGGACAGCGCTTCGCGATACTGAGCGCAGTCCATGCCGAACTAGTCGTCGGATGGGGCCGGGTAGTTCCCGGGACTGTCGATATCCCGCTTCCGGGTGGCTAGGGTGTCTCGGCTGAACCGACCAGCCATCCGGTACGTATGGCCAAAGACCACTGCGGCGGTCGGCCGGCCCATGAGGAGATTCGGTGTGAGCGCTGAGGACGTGACCCGGGCCGCGTTCGCCGCCCGGGACGGCGACTCGGCCGCGGCGGCGTGGTTCGTCCGGGCGACGCAGGCGGATGTCTGGCGGCTGTGCGCCTACCTGGGCAGCCCCCGCGACGCGGACGACCTCACCCAGGAGACGTACCTGCGGGCGTTCCGCGCGCTGCCGCAGTTCGCCGGCCGCGCCGGCGCCCGCACCTGGCTGCTCGCGATCGCCCGCCGGGCGTGCGCGGACAACATCCGCGAGCAGCGCCGGCGGCCGCCGATCGACCACACCGCCAACTCCGCCGAGCCGCCGGCCGCGCCCGACGCGAGCGACGGCGTCGCGCTGCGCGCCGTGCTGGCCGACCTCGACCCGGACCGCCGGCAGGCGTTCGTGCTGACCCAACTCGTCGGGCTGTCCTACGGGGAGGCCGCCGAGGTGTGCGGCTGCCCGGTCGGGACGATCCGGTCCCGGGTGGCCCGGGCCAGGGACGACCTGGTGACCGCGCTCAGTGCGGGTGCCGCCGAGGCGACCGGCCGGGCCGCCGGCGAACCGTCTTGATCACGATCCGGCCACGTTCAAAGCGACGACACGCCGAATTTGGGCATGATCAAGCCGCAGACGCCCAAACCCCGCGGAGGCCAGCATGCTGGACACGATTTTCGGCCTACCCACCCACCCGCTCATCGTGCATGCGGTCGTGGTGCTGCTGCCGCTGGGCGCGGCCGGCGGGGTAGCGATCGCCGTGTACCCACCGTGGCGACGGCGGTTCGGCCTGCTCGTGGCCGCGGTCACGGCCGCCGGGGCGGCCTCGGTACCGATCGCCACACACAGCGGCCAACACCTGTATGACCGCAAATCCGCGCAGTTCGGCCCGGGTAGCGACGTCGAGGCCGGGCTGATGGAGCGGCACCGGACCCTGGGCCACGAACTTTGGCCGTGGGCGGTGCTGCTGCTCGTCGGCGTGCTGATGGTGGTCGCGGTGACGTACGCCAAGCGGCAGGAGGGCCGGATGCCGTCGTGGACCCGGTGGGCCGGTCTGCTCGGCATCGCCGCGACGCTGGTCGGCGCCGTGCTGACCACCATCCTCGTGGTCCGGATCGGGCACGCCGGCTCCAAAGCGGCCTGGACGTCGGTGATCAACGCCGGCCAGCAACGCTGACCGGCGGCGGTCAGCGGGCGCAGTTCGCGCAGGTGCCGAAGATCTCGACTGTGTGCTCGATGTCGGTGAAGCCCTGCGCGTCGGCGACCCGCTGCGTCCACCGCTCGACCTCGCGGCCGTCGATCTCGACCGTCCGCCCGCAGGACCGGCAGACCAGGTGATGATGATGGTCGCCGCGCCCGCACAGCCGGTAGACGGTCTCGCCCTCGGGCAGGTGCAGCGCGTCGACCGTGCCGGCGTCGGCGAGCATCTGCAGGTGCCGGTAGACCGTGGTCAGGCCGACCGGCTCGCCGCGCTGCCGGAGCTCCGCGTGTAGATCCTGGGCGCTGCGGAACGACGACGACTCGGCCAGCACCGACTGCACAGCCGCGCCCTGCCGGGTGGACCGCACCCCACTGGGAGGCCGCACTGCCATCACTTCCGCTCCTCCTCGCTGTGCCGGATCGCCCCCTCGACGATCTCCGCGACATGCTCGTCCACGAGCCGGTAGACGACCTCGCGGCCGCGCCGCTCAGCCTCCACCAATCGCGCCGCCCGCAGCACGCGCAGGTGCTGCGAGACCAGCGGCTGGCTCACCCCCAGCTCGTCCACCAGCTCGTGCACGCACCGCTCGCCGGAGCTGAGGACGACGAGCAGCGCGAGCCGCACCGGCGCGGCCAGCGTCTTGAGCAATTCGCTGGCCAGGTCCAACTGCCGACGCTGCACAGTCTGCACGCCCAAGACATTAGAGACTGCGAATACGTTCATGCAACCGGGCCCATCGGGCCGGGTAGTCGTTGCCGGTGCCGCCTAGTGGGCGACGATCACGCTGTCACCCCGGAGTTCGAGCGCGTGCCCGCCGTACGTGGCCCGCAGCAACTCCGGGGTGAGCGTCTGGTCGGTCGGGCCGAAGCCGAACTGGTGGCCGTTCAGCAGGCAGACCTCGTCGCAGGCCAGGTGCGCGAGGGAGAGATCGTGGGTCGAGACGACGACCGCCGCGCCGTCCGACCGCAGCCGGCGCAGCGTGTCCAGCAACGCGTCCTGGCTGACCGCGTCGACGCCGTTGAACGGCTCGTCCAGCAGCAGCAGCCGCGGTTGCTGCGCGATCGCCCGGGCCAGCAGCACCCGCTGGCGCTGGCCGCCGGACAGCGTGCCGAACCGGTCGGGCGCGCGTTCGGCGAGGCCGACGCTGGCCAGCGCGGCCGCCGCGACCTCCCGGTCAGCCCGACCGGGCCGCTTCACCCAGCCCACCGTGCGGTACCGGCCCATCAGCACGACCTGCGCCACGGACACCGGGAAATCGGCGTCCAGCGTGTCCGCCTGCGGCACGTACGCGACGTCGCGGCGGGCCTGCGCCGGCGGCCGGCCGAGCACCTCGATCCGGCCGCGCACCGCCGGCACCAACCCGAGCACCGCCCTGATCAACGTGGACTTGCCCGCCCCGTTCGGCCCGATCAGCGCGACCGCCTCGCCCGGATGGACATCGCCGTGCACGTCGGTGAGCACCACGGTCCGTCCATACGCGACGGAGACGTGCTCGAAGCAGAGCGCCGGCTTGGTCACGCTGGACGGCTCCTCGCGGCTACGGTCATTTAGAACATGAAAACCGTTTCTGTGTCTCCTGTCAAAGCGCCGGCTCAGATCTGCTCGCCGTACTTGCGCAGGTGCAGCTCCTTGGCCGGCGCGGCCCACTTCCGCGGTTCGATCCGGGCGCCCCGACGGCCGCGCAAAGCGGCCAACTCAGCCCGGACCCGGCCCAACGCGGCGGCATCCAGGTGCAACCCGGCCACCTCGCGGTACGTGGTGATCCCGGCCGCGATCAACGCCCGCGCGGTCACCGGCCCCACCCCGGGAATCCGGCGCAGGTCGTCCAGCCCCGGGCCGGCGCCGTCGCGACCGTCCACCTCGGGCCCGCCCCCGGTGTCGGCCTCAGCTACCGATCCGCCCGGGCCGGCGGCACCGCCCGCCGCCGCACCAACCTGCGGGTCGGCCGGCTCCTGCTCCGCCTCCAGTCCGGCGGCGGCCCCGGCTACCGCGGCATCCCCGCCGGCCGGCGGGTCGCCGCGATCCCCCGCCACCGCCCGCACCACCTCGGCGAGCACCGCCGGCTCCGCCAGCCCGGCAACCCCGTTCCGCCGCGCCGGCTCGACCGCACCGACCACCATCGGCACCGCGCCGACCGCCCCCGACCCCGCCCCTGCCGCCCCGGCACCCGCCGCCACGGCCGGCCCCGCCCCGCGATCCGCCCGCTCGTCCGCACCCTCCGCGGTGGCCGGCGACGCAGCCACACTCGGGCCGGCAGCCGACTCCTCCACACCCGCCGCAGTCGCCACCGACGCAGCCACGCCAGGCTCGGCAGCCGACTCCTCCGCAGCCGCCGAGGTGGCCACGGACCCAGCCACATCAGGCTCGGCTGCCCGCTCGTCCGCAGCCGACGGGGTGGCCGGCGACGCATCCACGCTCGGGCCGGCGGCCGACTCCTCCGCACCCGCCGGAGGGACGCTCGGCTCGCCTGCCCGGACGGCTGCCGCGGCCGCCCCGCCGGCCGCCGGCTCGGCCGCGACCACCACGGCCTCCGTCGACTCGTCGGCCCGGCCGGCCGCCTCGCCGGCCACGGACTCGGCCGTGTCGGGCTCGACAGCCGGCCGCTCCCCCGCGTCCATCTCATCGATCGTCGGCCCGTCCGCCCGGACGGCCGCCGCATCCACGTCCGCCCCGCCTGCCACCGTCTCAGCCGCACCCGGCCCGGCGGTCGCCTGTTCCCCGGCGTCCGCCTCGACAACCGGCGAACCGGCCGGGTCCGACCCAACCACCGCGGGCTCGTCCACCGCCGGCTCGCTCACGTCCATCCCGGCGGCCGCCGGCTCGTCCGCCCGGACGGCCGCGGCATCCGGGTCCGAGCCATCCACGATGGGCTCGCTGGCGTCCGGGCCCGCGACCACGGGCTCGGCGACGACCTCATCCGCCGTTGCGGCCGCCTCGGCCTGAGCCGCCGCTGCCGCCGCCCGAGAGGGCCGCACCTCGGCCGCCTGAGCCGGCTCCGCCCCGGCCACGTCCACCCGGTCCGACTCCGACGCCATCGCCGGAGGGAGGTCCGCCGCCACCGCCTGAGCCTCGGCCGGCCCGGCCGCCGCCGGAGCGGGCTCCGGCCCGGCCGGCTCCTGCTCGGCCCGGGCCGGCTCGGCCCGGGCCGGCTCGGCGGGCGCCGCCCGGGTGGCGGCCTCCGCGCCAGCGTGGGCCGGCTCGGCCGGGCCGGGGGTGGTGGACGGGGCGCTGGCGCGGTGGGCCGGGGCGGTGCGGGGGATGATGCGGACCTCGCTGAGTTCCATGTCATCGACGAGGACGAGCGGTGGGCCGGGCCGACGGGGGGCCAGGTGCTTGGGGCGCTGCCGGGCGCCGGCCGGGTTCCGCCCCCACACCAGCCAGCCGGCGCCGAAACCGAGCAGCGCGGCAACCAGCAGGAAGAAGATCATCTGACTCAGCAGGTAGAGCATCCGGTCAGCCTCCGAGGACGGTGATCTCAACCCGCCGGTTCGCGGCCCGGCCGGCGTCGGTGCTGTTGTCGGCGACCGGGCGGGTATCGCCGTATCCGGCCACTGTGAGCATCGACGCGGACACGCCGCGTGCGGTCAGGTAGTCGGCGACCGCGGCGGCCCGGCTGCGGCTGAGCGCCTGCGCGGTGCCACCGGGCGGCGGCAGGTCGGTATAGCCGTCCACCTCGAGCCGGACGGTCGGGTTGGCCGCGAGCAGCGCCGCGATCTGGCCGAGCACGGCCTGCCGGTCGGCCGGTAGGTCCGCGCTGCCCGGGGGGAACCGCAGCCCGGCCGGGCCCAGCAACTCGACGATCCGCTGCGCCACCTGCGACGCCGGCAGCTTTCCGGTGCCGGCGTCGGACCCGGACGGCAACGCCGTCGACGGCGCCGGGCCGAGGCTGGCGACCGGGCGCTGCCCGGACCGGTCGACCCGGACCCGGCGCACGCCGGCCTGGTCGGCGACCACGGCGACGGCGAGGTCGGTGACCCCGGGGCCGCTCAGCACCGCGTCCCGGCCGTCGAACCGGACCTGGACACCGGAGATGCCCCGGTCAGCCAGGGCGCGTTCGGCGTGCACGGTGAGGCCATGCTCGATCCGCGGCGCCTCCCAGAGGGCGGCACCGACGAGCACGACCAAGACCGCGAGGATGCCCCACAGGGCGATCCCGCGCCGCGACATGCCTCTCCTCCGCACCCGCCGCCACACCGACTCGGGCGGTCGGCCTACGCGGAGTGCGCGGATGATCATTGCGATACGGAGCGGGAGAGGTCAACGCCCGTTTCGGTGAACGAGGCATGCCGGTTCGATAACGGCGCGCCTCATCACCTCTGCTACACGGACAACGCCGGCAGTCCACGTGGTCTGGACCGGCGCCGCCCAGACGGACCCATCAGAGCGGCGCCGACCAGTGCATGGCGACCACCTCGGGGTGCAGATCGGCGAACCGGGCACCCGGGAACGCCGCGCCGTAGCGGCGGTGGAAGTCGTCCCGCCGGAGCGGGACGGTGGTGGTGACGTGCTCCAGCCAGGCCGGATGCAGCGGCGGCCGGCTCACCTCGGCGACGATCCCGGGCCGCCGGCCGCGCACCCGGTAGCTCTCCTCGGCGCCCCGGAACGCCGCGGAGATGTGCCGGTCGCGTGTAGGCCACTGGCCGGGGTCGACGGTGTCCACCACGACCACATCGCCGCCCGGCGCGACCAGCGAGGCGAGATGCGGCAGTACGAGGTCGTGCGCGCCGAGGTGGTGCACGGTGTTCACGCTGAGCACGAGATCGAACCGGCCGTCCACCTCGGGGGTGACGTCGAGCAGGCTGCGCCGGTCGAACCGCACCTGGGGGAGGTCGTGCCCGGCCCGGGCCAGGTCGATCTCCCGCGCGGCGGTATCGACCCCGAGCACGTGTTGGTAGCGGCCGGCCAGCAGGTCGGTGAACCGGCCCGAACCGCAGCCGAGGTCGCAGGCGCGGCTGCCGGAGCTTCCGGACCGGTCCGGCACGACGCCGGTCAACCAGCCGCGGTAGACGCCGTCGGCGGCGGCGACGGTGCGGAGCAGGTCGGCCAGTTCGTCAAGGTCGGCCCTCCGCGCGGGCACTCGAGCACTCATGAATCTCCTTGGGACAGTCGCAAAGGGACGGGCGGGAGTGGACAGTCCGGAATGGACAGGCCGGCGGACGGCTGGGCGCCACCCGGCGCGGGCCGCCCAGCTCTCCCACCCCGGATGTCACCACCCATGAAGCCACACGAGTACGTGAGGATGCAACATTGATCTATAGGCGATATCCCGCGGCGATCGAGAGCTACCGCAGGCGCCAGGGCAGCAACGGCGCGGCCGGGTCGGATCGGCCACGCAACAGCGGGATCTCCTCGACGGTGGTGGCGACCGGGCCGTCGGCCGCGACCAGCAACCGGCTCTGCTCGACCAGCGGCGCGCCGGGCGGGGCCCAGCGGAAGTCGGTCGACGCCTCGGCGGCCGGATGCACCTGGGTCTCCTCCGGCTCGCTGGTCCAGGGCAGGCCATGCAGGCCGAGCAACTGGTCCAGCGGCCGCGGGCCGAGCAGACCGACCTGGACCGCCGCCGGCAGCCGCCAGGGCACGATCAGGGTCCAGAGAACGGCCACCGGCAGGTACGGGGGCAGCGAGTCGTCCAACCGCAGGTGCCGGTGCAGCACCGGGCCGGTCGTCGCCAGCCGCAGCAGGCCCGGCGGCCGCACCCGCTGGATCACCTGCTGGCCGAGCACCCGCGGCCGCACCGGCCGGCCGAGCAGGTGGCTGACCAGCTCGGTCACGTCGGCGCGGCGGCGGACCAGGCCGACGAACTCGTCGAGGCCGGGTGTTCCGGCCGGCACGTCCACCCCGGCCCGACCGGCCTCGGGCACCGACCGCGACGGCGTAGCGTCGGCCCAGGCCGGGCGGCCCGATTCGGCTCGACCTGGCTGCTCGGCGGCCATTCGGGCGCTCCCTCCGGTGATCTGCCTGGTTCTTGATGACAGATGTCATCCTAGCGAGCTGCCATGACTGTAGAGTGATGGAAACCAAGTCCCTAGCGTGTCCCGCGATGGATCACGAGAACGCCGAAGGGCCGATGAACCGGGCACGCCTCAAGGCGTTCGGGCTCCGGATCAAGCTGCTGCGCACCGCCCGAGGCTGGTCACAGGAAGAACTCGCCGAGGCCACCGGCATGCACCGGACCTTCATCGGCCAGGTCGAACGCGGGCAGCGGGGCATGAACATCATCGCGCTCTGGCCGGTTTCCGAAGCGTTCGGCATCGAGATCGGTGAGCTGTTCGTGGACGACAAGGGCAAGCCGATCCGGTAGGTCCCGGCCCGCCCCGCCCGGCCGGCGATACTCACAGCTGGCCGGCGCCGGATCGGTGCCCGACACGGCCCCGGTGTCCACATCGGCCGGTCCGGATACCGCCCGCCACCCAGCCCGAACCCGTACGCTGACCCGCTGGGGGAAGGCCCGCGGTTGGCCAGGCCACGCGGGCGCGTTGATGGGGGTCAGCGTTTGTACACGTCGGTGCGGAATGCGCCGGAAGTGCCGGCTGGCGAGGCTGCGGCTGATCAGGCCGCGTCGGGCCGGCGGCGGCTGGCGGCGCGGCGGGTCAGCGGCGCCGTCGTCGCGATGGGGTTCGTCAGCTTCTTCACCGACACCTCCGCGGAGATGGTGACCGCGATCCTGCCGCTGTATCTCGTGCTCCAGGTCGGCCTGACACCGCTCGCGTACGGCGTGGTGGACGGGATCTACCAGGGCGTCACGGTCGCCGTCCGCATCCTCGGCGGATACGCCGCGGACCGCTGGCGCCGGCCCAAGCTGGTCTGCGGCGTCGGCTACGGGCTGTCCGCGATCACCAAGCTCGGTCTGCTCGGCGTCAGTTCGGCCGGGTCGATCAGCGGGCTGCTCGCCGTCGACCGCACCGGCAAGGGCCTGCGCACCGCGCCGCGGGACGCGATCATCGCGGGCAGCACCGAGCCGGCCGGCCTCGGCCGCGCGTTCGGCGTGCACCGCGCCATGGACACCGCCGGCGCGATGCTCGGGCCGCTGATCGCGTTCGCGCTGCTGGCCGCGGTGCCCGGGTCGTACAACTCGGTCTTCGTGATGAGCTTCGCGATCGCCGTGATCGGGCTCGCGGTGCTGGGGCTGTTCGCGCCGGACGTGCGCTGGTCCGGCGACGGCGCGCAGCGTGCCTCGCTGCGCGGCCTCGGCCGGCTGCTCCGGGACCGGCGGCTGCTGCTGGTCACCGTGGTCGCCGGGGTGCTGGCCCTGGTCACGGTCAGCGACGGGTTCGTGTACCTGACGCTGCAGAAGAAGCTGGCCGCGGCCACCGAGGTGTTCCCGCTGTTCGCGCTCGGCACCGCGACCGTGTACCTCGCGCTGGCGGTGCCGTTCGGCCGGCTGGCCGACCGGGTCGGCCGGCGGACCGTGTTCGTCGGCGGCCACATCGGCCTGCTCGGCAGCTACCTGCTGCTGCTCGCCCCGGTTCCGGCGCTGGTGGCCTGCGTCGGCGCGCTGGCCCTGTTCGGCGCCTACTACGCGGCCACCGACGGCGTGCTCTCGGCCACCGCCGCCGAACTGCTGCCGGCACACCTGCGCACCAGCGGGCTGGCCATCGTGCAGACCGCGGTCGCCGGCGGCCGGCTGTGCTCCTCGCTGCTGTTCGGCCTGGCCTGGACGCTGCTGGGCAACCAGACCGGAGCGCTCGGCATCTTCGCGGTCGCGCTGGCGGTGGCCATCCCGATCGGCGCCTCCCTCCTCGGCCTCGGCCGCCGCCCGGCCGCGCAGGAGCCCGCCGAGGTGGCCGCCGATGCCTGACCGGCTCGGCGCCAACCGCCCCGCCAATGCCCCCGGCCCGTCCGCCGAGGGCCCGGAGGGACCTGCTATGGATGGATCTGCCGCGCCGTCGGACGCCGCCGGGAGGCCGACCGCCGCAGAGCCGGCTTCGGTGGCCAGGGGCGACGATGGGGCCGGGACGGGCACCGCCACGTCGGCTGCCGCCGGTAGGCCGGCCGGGTCCAGCCCAGCGGCCGGTAGGCGGGCCGGGTCCAGCCCGGCCCCGGCGCCGGGCGCGACGAAGCCGGCCGCGCCGAAGCCAGCCGCGGCCCCGGGCACGGCGGCGGCGGGCACGACCGCGCGCGCGAAGGCGCCGGGCACGGCGAAGCCGGCCGTGGCCGCCCGCGCGAAGCCGGGCACGACGAAGCCGGGCACGGCCGAGCCGGGCAGGGCCGCACGCGCGAAGCCGGGCGCGACGAAGCCGGGCACAGCCGAGCCGGGCACGGCCGCGCGCGGGAAGCCGGGTACGGCGAAGCCGGGTTCGGCTGACGCGTCGGCGGCGCAGCCGGGCGTGGCGGGGGCGGTGCAGGCGGCGAAGCCGGCCGCGAAGCGGGGTGGTGGTCGGCCCGGCGGGCCAGGCCCCGGGACGGGTGCGGGGCGGTTCCGGCCGGCCCGGGTGATCGTGTTCGCGGTCGTGGTGGTGGTCGCGCTGGCCGGGGCGGCCGCGTACGTGCTGCACCAGGCGAGCGACCGCCGGCAGGCCGAGCGGGCGGCCGCCAGCGCCGAGGCCCGCACCCCCCGGCTGGACGCGGCGCAGGTGCTGGCCGTGCCGCACCTGGTCGTCCGCAACACGGCGCTCGGCCCGAGCTACGGCCGGCTCGCGCTGCTGCCGCTCAGCGACCCGGGCGGCCCGCGCGCGATCACGGACACGTCCTGCGACCGGGTGTACTCGACCGCGGCCGGCGGCATCTGCCTGTCCGCCAACCGGGGCGCGATCACCACCTACGCGGGGCAGCTGCTGAACGCCGCGCTGCGGCCGACCACCGCGGTGAAGATCACCGGCAGTCCGAGCCGCGCCCGGATGTCGCCGGACGCCAGGTATGTGGCGAGCACCGTGTTCGTCTCCGGTCACTCGTACACCGATGTCGGTTTCTCCACCGTGACCGAGATCGTCGAGGCGGCCACCGGGCGCGGCCTGGGCAACCTGGAGACTTGGAAGCTCGTCAAGGACGGCCGGCCGTACAGGAGCGCGGACGTCAACTTCTGGGGCGTCACGTTCGCCGCCGACGGCAACACGTTCTACGCGACCGTCGGCACCAAAGGGACGACGTACCTGGTGCGCGGCGATATCGCGGCCCGGCAGATGACGACGGTGCACGCGAACGCGGAGTGCCCGTCGCTCTCCCCGGACGGCACGCTGATCGTCTACAAGAAGGCGATCAGCAGCACGTCCGCCCGGCACTGGCGGTTCACCGTGCTCGACGTGGCCACCGGCGCGGAGACGCCGCTGCCGGAAACGCGCAGCGTGGACGACCAGGTCGCCTGGCTGGACAACGGCCACGTGCTGTACGCGGTGCCGCGCGGCAACGCCGGCTCCGGGCGTACCGACGTCTGGGAGAGCCCGGTTCCGCCGCGGGCCTCCGGCGCCCCGCGGCTGCTCGTCGCCGACGCCGAGTCCCCCGCCAGCGTCCCGGGCGCCGGCTGACCGTCCGGCGCGTCGCGGCGACCGGTGGCCGACCGTCGCGCACCGCGGGCGGACCGGCACGCGCGGGCGGGATGGACGAGACTGCGCTCGTGCTTGCACCGAGCGCAGGTCGCTTCCCCGCTGATCGCCGGGACGGTCCGGTGGCGGCGGGGGCGACGACACATCGCCGGCACTGGAGCCGGCCGCCGAAGGGGGAGCTCATGTCGCGGCTCACTGTGGGCAGCGAGAACAACACCGACATCGAGATCTACTACGAGGACCACGGCAGCGGACAGCCGGTCGTGCTGATCCACGGCTACCCGCTGAACGGGCACTCCTGGGAGCGGCAGGAGCGGGCGCTGCTGGCCGCCGGCTACCGGGTGATCACGTACGACCGGCGCGGCTTCGGCCAGTCCAGCCAGCCGACCACCGGCTACGACTACGACACGTTCGCCGCCGACCTCAAGGCCCTGCTCGACCACCTCGACCTCGCCGACGCCGTGCTCGTCGGCTTCTCGATGGGCACCGGCGAGGTGACCCGCTACCTGGGTACCTACGGCTCGGGCCGGGTACGCAAGGCGGCGCTGCTCGGCGCGATCCCGCCGTTCCTGCGCAAGACCGACGACAACCCCGAAGGCGTGGACGTCTCGGTCTTCGAGGGCATCAAGGAGGCGATCGTGGCCGACCGCTACGCCTACTTCGCCGACTTCTTCGCCAACTTCTACAACACCGACGTCCTCGGCGGCACGAAGATCAGCGACCAGGCCCTGCAGGCCAGCTTCACCGTCGCGGTCGGCTCGTCCGCCTATGCCACCTACGCGTGCGTCGACACCTGGCTCACCGACTTCCGCGCCGACCTCCCCAAGATCGACGTCCCCACGCTCCTCGTCCACGGCACCGCCGACCGCATCCTCCCCTTCGAGGCCACCGCCGCCCGCCTCCCGGCCCTGATCAAGGACCTCCGGCTGGTCCCGGTGGACGGCGGCCCGCACAACATCGCCTGGACCCACCCCACCGAAGTGAACGAGGCCCTCCTCGCCTTCCTGGCCGAGTAGCCCGCGGCCCCGGCGGCAGCCCGCCGCCGGGGCGGGCAGCGGGCGGCCGTCGGGGCGGGACCCTCGGTCCGGCGGCTATACCGCGGACGGCGGGATGTTCTGGTTCAGGCTGAACAGGTTGTCCGGGTCGTAGCGGTCCTTGACGGTGACCAGCCGCCGGTAGGTCGCCGGCGGGTAGGACGCCTCGACCCGGTCAACGGCGGCCTCGCCGGTGAAGTTGACGTACGCCGTGGTCGTGCCCAACGTGGTGATGGCGGCGCGGGCCCAGGTCCGCGCGGCGTCGAAGCCGGCCGCTGTCGGTGTGCGGGCGACCAGGTTGACGACGAAGTCCTGGTCGCGGGTGGCGAAGGCGGTCGCCTCCGCGGGCACCCGGCCCACCGCGCCGCCGAGATGGTGGACGTGCACTTCGGACAGTGCGTTCGGCACCTGCTCGTAGGCGGCGGTCAGGGCCTGCGTGACCCCGTCGTCGAGCGCCGGGACGAACGCTGAGTTGAAGTAGTTGTGCACGCCGCGCGGGTAGAGGGGGTCGATCAGCGACTGCATCGCCCGGTACGGCATCGGACCGAACAGGTCGACGATCGGCTCGGCCAGCTGCCGGAAGGGGCGGGTCGCGGCGTCCCCGTCGTCCGGCGCGCCGGACCACATTCCCAGAACCGCCAGGACTCGCGAGCCGTGCACCGCCTCGGGCAGGAACGGTGCCGGCGGGGCGGTGGTCAGGTTGAGCACGGTGGTCAGCTGGTCAGGCGCCCCCGCGCAGGCCTCGCGGTAGCCGCGCAGCACCTCGTCCACCGCGTCGCCGGAGTAGAACACGGCACCGGCGAACACGGTCGGGCCGACCTCGTGCAGGGCGTACTCGAACGAGGTGACCACACCGAAGTTGCCGCCGCCGCCGCGCAGTGCCCAGAACAGGTCCGGGTGCTCGTCGCTGCTGGCGTGCACGAACTGCCCGTCCGCGGTGACCACGTCGGCGCCCACCAGGCTGTCGCAGGTGAGCCCGCAGTTCCGGACGAGCCAGCCGACGCCGCCGCCGAGGGTGAAGCCGGCGATCCCGGTGGTGGACACCAGCCCGCCGGTGAGCGCGAGGCCGAAGGCCTGGGTCTCGTGGTCTACGTCGCTCCACAGACAGCCGGCCTGGGCCACGACGCGGCGGGACACCGGGTCGACCCGGATCCCGGTCATCCGGGAGAGGTCCAGGACGACCCCACCGTCGGTGGTGGAGAAGCCCGGGATGCTGTGGCCGCCACCGCGCACGGCCAGCGGGAGCCCCTCGCTGCGGGCGAACTCCACCCCGAGGATGACGTCAGAGACACCGGCGGCGCGGATGATCGCGGCCGGTCGGGCGTCGTGGGCGCCGTTCCAGATCGACCGGGCCTCGTCGTAGTCCGCGCTGGTCGACGTCACCAGCTCCCCGTGTAACGCCTCGGCTAATTCGGCCAGGGTGGCCGCTCCGACGGTTTCCCGGTCGGTTTCGGTCAGGGTCATGAGAAGTTTCTCCCTCAGGTGCGGCGCACCGCGTTGGTTGGTGGTCTCCGACGCTAGGCAGCACGACTGAGCACGGCCTTAGCGCGGCTTAACGGCGCCCACCAGCGCGGCCGCGCGCTCCTCGCCGGGCCGGCAGCGCATCTCAGCGAACAACCGTCGGGCCCGGTCGGCGTGCCGCCGGGCAACCGTGACATCGCCCTCCTGCTCGGCCAACTGGCCCGCGAAGGTGAGCACCAGCGCGTCCAGGCGGCGGTAGCCCTGCGGGCCGAAGCGATCGGCGGCGTCGTCCGCCAGCGCCCGGGCGGCGTGGTGCTCACCGGCCATCAGCTCGACGACGGCGAGGTCGAGAAGGATGCCCGCTTCGCCGGGCCGGTCCTCGATGGCCTCGACCTGGGCCAGCGCCGCCCGAACCGACTCCCGCCCGCGGTCGGAGTCGCCCATCGCGGCCTCGGCCAGCCCGCGGTTGGCCAACGCCAACGTGACGGCGCGCCGATCGCCGATGCGCTCGCGCAGCTCCAGCGCCTCGGCGAGATGCTTGACCGCGGCCGGGTCGCCGAGGTCGCGCTCGACGCAGCCGAGGTGGTTCAGGGCGAGCGCGAGCCCGGCGAGGTCGCCGAGGGACTCGAAGGTCCGTACCGCCGCCCGCACCGGCGCGAGCGCCGCCGCCGGCTGCCGGGCGAGCCGGCGGGCGGAACCGAGGGCGCTCTGCACGTACCCGACGGCCTGGGCGGCGCCCACCCGGCGGCCGAGCAGCGCGGTCTCCTCGAACACCGGCGCCCAGCCGGCGCCGACCGGCGTCAGCGACACGGCGACCGACCCGCCGGGAAAGAACGGCAGCAGGTCAGGGTCGACGCCGGCCAACCGGTCCAGGCAGTCGGACAGTTCCTGCTCGGCCGCGTCGATGTCCTCCCGGAACAGCGCGGTCAGCCCGGCGAGCCAAAGCGCCGCCGCGTCGAGCTCGGGCCGACGGAGCCGGGCCGCGGCCCGCGCCGACTCGTGCGCCACCGCGGCGGCGAGGTCGAGGTCGCCCGCCAGCCAGGACAGGAAGCCGGAGAACAGCCGGCCGAAGACGACCGGAGGCTCCGGTCCGGTGATCAGCTCCGGCAGGACGGCGGCCTGCCCGCCCAGCTCGGTGGCCCGGCCGAGGTGGCCGAGCCTGAGCTCCAGCACGGCCAGCGCCCGCAGGGCCTCCGCGCGGAGCGGCCCGGCGTCGGGTGCCACCCGCAGCGCCCGGCTGAGCCAGCCGACGCCCTCGACGTAGTGCCCGCGCGCCATCCAGAACCGCCAGAGGCTGACCGCCACCGACAGCGCGTCGTCGGGCGCCTCCCGCAGCAGGTGGGTCAGCGCGGCGCGAAGATTGTCGTGCTCGACGTCGAGCGACCGGGGGCGTTCCACGACCGCCCCGGACGACCGTTCCGGGTCGTGCTCGGCGGCCAGATCGCGGAAGAAGCGGCCGTGCGCGTCGTGCAGGGTGAAGCTCTCCCCGGCGTGCCCCAGGCGCTCCGCCGCCAGTTGCCGCACCGTCTCCAACAGCCGGTACCGGGACCGGCCGGCCCGGGCCTCGACCTGCACCAGCGACTTGTCCACCAGCCGACCGAGCACGTCCAGCACCGCGGACGCCGGAACCGGGCCGCCCGCGCAGACCCGTTCGGCCGCCGCCAGCGTGCAGCCGCCTTCGAAGACGGCCAGCCGGCGCAGCAGGCACTGCTCCTCCGGCCCGAGCAGGTCATGGCTCCACTCCAGAGTGGCGCGCAGGGTGTCGTGTCGCGTCGCGGTACCCGGGCGGCCGAGCACCGACAGCGCGTCACCGAGCCGCTCGGCGATCTCCACCGGCTCCAGGTGCCCCAGCCGGGCCGCGGCGAGCTCGATCGCCAGCGGCATCCCGTCCAGCCGCCGGCAGATGGCCACCACGGCGGGAGCGTTGGAGCGGTCCAGGACGAAGTCCGGCCTGAAGTCGCCGGCCCGGTCGACGAACAGCCGCACCGAGGCCAGCCCGATCAGCTCCACCGGGTCGGGCGCGGCGTCCGGTTGGGGCAGCGCCAGCGACGGGACACGCAACACGACCTCGCCGTGGACGTGCAGTGGTTCCCGGCTGGTCGCCAGCACCGACACGCCAGGGCAGCCGGCGAGCAAGGCGGCGGCCACCCGGGCGCATTCCGCCAGCAGGTGCTCGCAGTTGTCCAGGATCACGACGAGCCGGCGGCGGGCCAGTTGGTGCACCAGCGCGCGCAGCGGATCCCGCCCGGCGGCCGGCGGCAACCCCACCGCGACGGCGACGGTGTCGGCGACCAGATGCCGGTCGCGGACCGGCACCAGGTCGACATGCCACGCGCCGTCGGCCATCGTCGCGGCTTCGCGCCGTCCGGCCGCCTGCGCCAGCCGGGTCTTGCCCGCGCCGCCCGGGCCCGTGAGAGTCAGCAGCCGGCTGCGCCGCAGCAGCCGGTGCACTTGGGCGAGCTCCCGATCCCGGCCGACGAAGCTGGTGACCGCGGCCGGCAGGTTGTGCCGTCCCGCCACCGCCGCGCCGTCCGCCGCATCCTGGGCGCCGCCGACGAGGAGCTCGCGGTACAGCCGCCGGGTTTCCGGGTCAGGGTCGGTGCCGTAGGCCGACCGCAGGGCGTCCCGCGCCCGCTCGTAGCGCAGCAGCGCGGCCGAGCGCCGGCCCTGCTCAGCCAGCACCCGCAGCAGTGATCGCAGCGCCGGCTCGTGCAGCGAATCCCCGGCCAACGCGCCTTCCAGGGCCGCCTCAGCCTCGGCGGGCCGCCCGGCAGCCCGCAGCCCGTCGCCCAACCGCACGAGGACATCCCGGTGCAGCGCCTGCAGATCGTCGCGGGGGCCTCTGGCCCACGCCTCGTAGCGATCATCAGGCAGCAGGTCACCCAGGTACGCGGCCTGCGCGGCCTGCAGCGCCGCCAGGTCACCGCCGTCCAGCGCCGCCCGCGCCAGCGCACGGAACCGCGACGCGTCCACCTCGACCAACCCGCCGGCCTGCAGAACGACGACCTGGTCGCGCAGCTCCAGCAGACCATCGGTGCCCTCGCCGGACAGCGCCCGCCGAGCCGCGTGCAGGGCCTGATGCAGGTTGTTCGCGGCCGCCGACGGCGCGAGGTCCGGCCACAGCAGATCTAGCAGGAGCTCCCGATGCAGCCGCTGCGCCGGCTCCAGCGAGAGCAACTTGACCATGGTCCGGGCCTTGCGGAGCCGCCACCGCGCCGCGTCGACCGGACGGCCGTCCACCTCGACGCCGAACCCCCCGAGCAACCGCACCCGCATCCAGCCGCCCCCATCTGATACCTACGTCGCCCCCGCCAGCGCCCACCGGACCACCCGAGCCTGATCCCGCCCCGACGACAGCCCATCCCTCCAATCAAACCCACCCGACCTCAACCCGCACCCGACAACGCCCCAACAGGCAAACCCGCAGCCCACCCAACCACCCCGCCCCCGCGAACACGTACCGAACCAGGCCGCCACCCCAACCAAGCCGACGCCGAACACTGACCAACCCGCCCACGACCGTACGCACCGCAGGCCTCCCCGGGGGCACATGCGGACCTCGCCCGCCCTCTCCGCAGCCAAGGGCGCCCATTCACGGACGCCCTGGACCACAACCCCGAACCACCGCCCACCGCCCCGTGGGCCCCCGGGGCCTCGGCCCCCGCAGCCAGCATCACCCAGGACCACCCGCGGACGCCCCGGACCCACTACTCGAACCGCCGCCGGCCGCACCGTCGGGTTCGCGGGGCTCGCCCCCGCGGCCAACATACGGAACACCCCTTGTCCGCGCTCCCCGCGGACAAGGGGTGCCTAGGTGTGGACGTTCCAGACCACCACTCGAACCGCCGCCCACCGCACCCTGGGGTTCGCGGGAGGTCGCCGCCGCGGCCAACCTACGGAACACCCCTTGTCCGCGCTCCCCGCG
>JBBWZH010000092.1:0-26957 GCA_039648995.1 Mycobacteriales bacterium | reverse complement strand
GCCGGACGGGGCGCGGCGCGCCCGGGCGGCGGCGCTGGCGCCGGTGCTGCGCGGGCTGGCCGGCACCGACCAGCGGGTGGTCGGTCACTTCAGCGACAGCCCGGCGGTGCTGGAGTTCCTCGCCGGCGCCGAGCACCCGCGGCTCGCCGCGCTCGGCACGTCCTGCCCGGACCACTTCCTGCGCACGAAGGTCCGCCCGCTGCTGCTCGACCTACCGCCCGGCGCGCCGCCGGCCGATGTGCTGACCCGGCTCGGCGAATTGCACAGTGCCTACCGGGACGAGTACGCCGCCTACTACCAGCGGCACGCGGCCGCCGACACCCCGCCGATGAGAGGCGCCGACCCGGCGATCGTGCTCGTGCCGGGTGTGGGCATGTTCTCGTTCGGCCGGGACAAGCAGACCGCCCGGGTGGCCGGCGAGTACTACGTCAACGCGATCAACGCGATGCGCGGCGCCGAGGCGGTCTCCCGGTACGCGCCGATCGACGAGGCGGAGAAGTTCCGCATCGAGTACTGGGCGCTGGAGGAGGCGAAGCTGCGCCGGCTGCCGGCGCCCAAGCCGCTGGCCACCCGGGTCGCGCTGGTCACCGGGGCCGGGTCGGGCATCGGCCGGGCGATCGCGCTGCGGTTGGCCGCCGAGGGCGCCTGTGTCGTCCTGGCCGACCGGGACGGCGCCGCGGCATCGTCGGTGTCGGACGAGATCGGCTCGGCCGACCGGGCGGTGGCGGTGACGTCGGACGTGACCGACGAGGCGTCGGTGGCGGCCGCCGTCGAGGCGGCCGCGCTCGCGTTCGGCGGCGTCGACCTGGTGGTGAACAACGCCGGGCTGTCGATCTCCAAGCCGCTGCTGGAAACGTCCACTTCGGACTGGGATCTGCAGCACGACGTGATGGCCCGCGGCTCGTTCCTGGTCGCGCGGGAGGCGGCGCGGGCGATGGTCGCGCAGGGTACCGGCGGCGACATCGTCTACATCGTCAGCAAGAACGCCGTCTTCGCCGGCCCGGACAATGTCGCGTACGGCGCGGCCAAGGCCGACCAGGCGCACCAGGTCCGGCTGCTCGCGGCCGAGCTGGGCCGGCACGGCATCCGCGTCAACGGCGTCAACCCCGACGGCGTGGTCCGCGGCTCCGGCATCTTCGCCGCCGGCTGGGGCGCGCAGCGGGCCGCGGTCTACGGCGTCCCGGAGGCCGAGCTCGGCTCCTTCTACGCGCAGCGGACGCTGCTCAAACGGGAGGTGCTGCCCGAACACGTCGCCGCCGCGGTCGTCGCGTTGACCGCCGGCGACCTCCCGCTGACCACCGGCCTGCACATCCCGGTCGACTCCGGCGTCGCGGCCGCCTTTCTCCGGTAGGCACCCGATGGCCGCGCCGACGATGGACCGCAGCCCGCTGGACGACGACGACCTGCGCCTGCTCCGGTTGCTCGCGGCCGGGCTGGCCACCGACGCGGTGGCCCGCCGGCTGGCCACGTCCGAACGCACCGTCCGCCGGCGTACCCGCGCCATCTGCGACCGCCTCGGCGTCCCGGCGCCCATCACCGCCGCGGTCTGGGCCGCCCGCCGGGGGCTGCTGTGACCGCTGCCGGCCGCCGCGCCGGCCGGGCCGCGGCAGCGCCCGGCCGGGGTTGCTCAGTGCGGCCGCCGGCTGGACGCGGGCCGGGTGTGCGCCGCGCGGCGGGGCCGCCGTGATCAACCTGGCGGCGGTCGACCTGGGCGCGTCCAGCGGACGGGTGATGGTCGGGCGGGTCGGCCCGGGCTCGCTGCGGCTCAGCGAGGTGGCCCGGTTCGACAACGTGCCGGTGCGGGTGGGGGAGACGCTGCACTGGGACATCCTCCGGCTCTACCGCGGTGTGCTGGACGGGCTCCGCGCGGCTGACCGGGCCGGCGGGCCGCTCGGCTCGATCGGCGTCGACTCCTGGGGTGTCGACTTCGGACTGCTCGATGTGGACGGTCGGCTGCTGGCGAACCCGGTGCACTACCGGGACGGCCGCACCGACGGCGTGGCCGGCCGGGTGCTCGCCGACGTGCCGGCGGCCGAGATCTACCGGACCACCGGCGTGCAGTTCCTCCCGTTCAACACGATCTACCAGCTGGTCGCCGCGGCCGGCACCGCCCAGCTCGCCGCGGCCGGCACCCTGCTGCTGATCCCGGACCTGATCGCGTACTGGTTGACCGGGGTGCTCGGCGCCGAGCTGACCAACGCGTCCACCACGCAGCTGCTGGACGCGGGGACCGGCGGGTGGGCCACCGGGCTGATGCGCCGGGTCGGCATCCGGCCGGAGCTGTTCCCGCCGCTGCGCGCGCCCGGCGAACCGGCCGGCCCGCTGCGCCCGGAGGTCCGCGCGGCCGTGGGGCTGACCGCACCGGTGCCGCTGACCACGGTCGGCTCGCACGACACCGCGTCCGCCGTGGTCGGCGTGCCGGCCGTGGACGAGCGGTTCGCCTACGTGTCCTGCGGGACCTGGTCGCTGGTCGGCGTGGAGCTCGACCGGCCGGTGCTGACCGAGGCCGGCCGGGCCGCCAACTTCACCAACGAGATCGGCGTCGACGGCACGGTCCGCTACCTGCGCAACGTGATGGGTCTCTGGCTGCTGCAGGAGTCGCTGCGGTCCTGGACGACGGCCGGCGTAACGTCCACTTTGGACGAACTGCTGACGCGGGCCGCGCGGTTGCCGGCGCTGCGCGCGGTGATCGACGTGGACGATCCGGTGTTCCTGCCGCCCGGGGACATGCCGGCGCGGATCACGGCCGCCTGCCGCCGGCTCGATCAGCCCGCGCCCGCCAGCCCGGCCGAGACCGTCCGGTGCATCGTGGACAGCCTGGCGCTGGCGCACCGGGCCGCGGTGGCGGACGCGCAGCGGCTGTCCGGCCGGGACGTCGACGTGGTGCACGTGGTCGGCGGCGGCAGCCGGAACGAGCTGCTCTGCCAGCTCACCGCCGACGCCTGCGGCCTGCCGGTGGACGCCGGCCCGGTCGAGGCCGGCGCGCTCGGCAACGTGCTGGTGCAGGCCCGCGCCCTCGGCGCCGCCGGCCCGGACCTGCCGGCCCTGCGCGCGCTGCTGCGGGCCACCCAACCCGTCCGCCGCTACCAGCCGGCCGGCGACCAGTCCCGCTGGGCCGCCGCCGCGGCCCGCCTCGCGGGCGGTTCCGGCCGGGGGCTCAGCGGCGGTGCTGGCTGAGGCGGTAGCCGGCCGCGACCAGCGCGGTCGCCAGCGCGGCGGTCTCCAGCGTGATCAGCGGCAGGGTCGCGGCGACGTGCCCCGCGTCCAGCGGCTCCTGCGCGAACAGGACGAGCAGCGAGCGGACCGGCGGGCAGCCGGGGATCGTGGTCTCAGCCAGGATCACGCCGACGGACAGGAACACCACCCAGGCGAGCCGGTCCAGCACCGGCCGGATCAGCGGGGCGGCCGCCGCGACGCCGGCCAGCGGGCAGAGCAGGTGCGCGACCGTCCCGGCGGCCAGCGCGGTCGGCGTGACCGGGTGCACGGTGATCAGCGCCCAGGCCACGCCGAACCCGGCCACCGGCAGGCTGACCAGATAGGCGGCCAGCAGCTTGGCCAGCAGCACGCGCAGCGGGCTGCCGACGGTCACGATCGTGATCGCGGCCTGGGTCTGGTCCTCGCTGTTGCCGATCGCCACGGTCAGCCAGAGGGAGACCGGCAGCAGCAGGCTCGCGGTGAAGCTGTAGCAGGACAGCGCCGAGCCGAGGCCGGTGTCGAACGCGGTGGTGCCGGCCAGGTAGAGCAGCACCGGCGCCGCCCACCGCTGGCCCCGCAGCGCGTCGGCCAGCACGTACCGGAGCAGCGCCCGGGTCACCGCGATACGTCCGGGGCGAGCGGCGCGAGCCGGCCGGCGGTCAGCTCGAAGGCGGCGTCGGCGCCCCGGAACCAGGCCGGGTCGTGGGTGCTGATCAGCACCGCGGCCCCGGCGCGCCGGGCCTGCCCGATCAGCTCGGCCAGCTCAGCGGCGGCGGTCGCGTCCAGCCCGCTGTCCGGCTCGTCCAGAGCGAGCAGCCGCACCGGCGCCAGGAACGCCTGCGCCAGGGCCACCTTCTGGTTGTTGCCTTTGGACAGTTCGCCGATCGGCACGTCCGGGCCCGGGTACAGCGCCAGCCGGCCGAGCAGCTCCGCGGACCGCGCTTCGGTGTGCCTGCGGTCCAGGCCGCGCAACCGTCCCATGTGGACGAGGTACTGGCCGGCGGTCAGCCGCAGCTGCGCCGGCAGCCGCTCCGGCACGTACCCGATCGAGCCGACCGGCCGGACGACCCGGCCGCGGGTCTCCCGGGCCGCGCCGGTCAGCACCCGCAGCAGCGTCGACTTGCCCGACCCGTTGCCGCCGACGATCACGGTCAGCGAGCCGGCGCCGGCGGCCAGGTCGACCGCCGCCAGCGCCCAGTCGCCCCACCGGGAGTACCGCTTCCACACCCCGCGGGCCCGCACCATGATCTGCACGGCGAGCACGATGCCAGCCGGCCGCCCGGCTGGCATCGACCCGGCGGCCGAGCCGCCGGCGGCCGGCTCAGCCCCCGGGATGACATCCGCCAGGCGGAGGTGAGCCGGGCGCGGGCTGGCTATGGTCGGTACGTGGACGATGCCGAGGTGCGCCCGGTCTTCCCGCGCCGGCTCCGCCCGGCTGAGCTGATCGCGCTGGACGCCGCCGCGGCCGCCGGCTACACGCTGTTCCTGCTGTCCGAGCTGCCCCGGGTGCCGCCGACCTGGCCGATGTGGCTGGCGATCCTCGGCGCCGGCCTGCCGCTCGCCGTCCGCCGGGTCTGGCCGGTGCCGGTGTTCTGCACGGTGCTCGCCGCGTCCGTCCTCGGCATCGCGCTGGACGCCGTGCACGACCCGCTGCTGGCCGCGGCCGTCGCGCTCTATCTGGTCGCGGTGACCGTCCGGCGGCCGGCCTGGGAGCCGACGCTGGCCATCGGCACGCTCAGCCTGCTCGGCATCTTCCTGGTGACCGCGATCGGGCCGTTCGGCGGCCCCGGCGTCAGGGAGATCCCCTCGAGTGTCGGCGGCGCGGTGGTCGGCTACGTGTTCCTCGGCGGCGCCTGGACGATCGGCCGCGCCGTCCGGGAGCGCCGCGCGGCCGCCGCGGCCGCCGCCCGCCAGCTGGTCGAGCGGGCCGCCGTCGAGGAGCGGCTGCGCCTGGCCCGCGAACTGCACGACGTCGTGTCGCACACGCTCAGCGTCATCGGGGTCAAGGCCGCCGTCGCGAACCACGTCGCCGATTCGCGGCCGGCCGAGGTGCGGGACGCGCTCGCGGTGATCGAGACGACCAGCCGGGAGGCGATGACCGAGATGCGCCGGCTGCTCGGCGTGCTGCGGGCACCCGCCGAGCTGGCCCCGCTGCCGGACCTGGCCAGCCTGCCCGCGCTGGCCGAGCGGGCGTCGACGGCCGGCGTGCAGGTCGACCTGGACGTACGGCCGGCGGCTGAGCTACCGCGGAGCGTGCAGCTGTCGGTCTACCGGATCGTGCAGGAGGCCGTGACCAACGTGGTCAAGCACGCCGCCCCGGCCCGCTGCCGGGTGCTGGTTGATTCCACTGTGGATGGTGTGCGGATCGAGGTGACCGACGACGGCGCCGGGCCGGTCGGGGCCGCCCCGGACGGGCCCGGCCACGGCCTGATCGGCATGCGGGAGCGGGTCGGCATGCACGGTGGGACGTTCAGCGCCGGCCCCAGCCCGGCCGGTGGCTTCGCCGTCGCCGCGTCCCTGCCGCTGCACGCCGCCACGGAGCCGGCGTGATCACCGCGCCCGCCGCGCCCGCCGCGCCCGCCGCGCCCGCCGCGGCCGCCGCGGCCGCCCGGCCCGGTCGAGGCAGGTGGCCCGGTCGAGGGGGCGGGGCGGCGGGGTGACCGGAGTCATCCGGGTGCTCGTGGTCGACGACCAGGCCCTGCTGCGCGGCAGTTTCCGGGTGCTCATCGACTCGGCGCCGGACCTGGTCGTCGTCGGCGAGGCCGGCACGGGCGTCGAGGCGGTCGAGGCGGCCAGGCGGGAGCGGCCGGACGTGGTGCTGATGGACGTGCGGATGCCGGCGATGGACGGCATCGAGGCGACCCGCCGGATCTGCGCGGAGCCGGGGTCGGTCCGGGTGCTGATCCTGACCACGTTCGATCTGGACGAGTACGTCTACGCCGGGCTGGCCGCCGGCGCCAGCGGGTTCCTGCTGAAGAACGCGCCGCCGGCCGATCTGCTCGCCGCGATCCGGGTGGTCGCGGCCGGCGACGGGCTGCTCGCACCGAGCGTGACCGGCCGGCTCATCGCCGAGTTCGCCCGGCAGCGGCCGGCCGCGGTGTCGGGTCAGCGGCCGGGTCAGCGGCCGGGCCGTCCGGCGGCGGGCCTGGCCGGGGTGACCGAGCGGGAGCGCGAGGTGCTCACGCTGGTCGCCCGCGGCCTGTCCAACGCCGAGATCGCCGGGCACCTGCGGGTCAGCGCCGCGACCGTGAAGACGCACGTCGGTCACCTGCTGGCCAAACTGACCGCCCGGGACCGGGCGCAGCTCGTGATCGCCGCCTACGAGACCGGCCTGGTGTCGCCGGCGCCGGGCCGGGAGCCGCCGGGCTAGACCGTTGTCCGATACGGACAACTTATCGTGATCAGGATGATACGTCTTGTAGTGGACAGGAAGCCGGCATACTCTCGCGGCCAGCGGTCAGATGCGCTGCGTAGTCGCGAGAAGGAGGCAGCGATGCCGAGTTTCCGCTGGCGGGCGACCCGAACGAGCCGTGCCGTGCTCCCGCTGGCGGTCGCCGCCGGCGTACTGGTCGGGTTACCGGCCGGGCAGCAGCCGGCGGTGGCCGCGCCGAACGGGCTGGCGCTCACCCCGCCGATGGGCTTCAACGACTGGAACGCGTTCGGCTGCAACGTCGACGAGACGCTGATCAAGCAGACCGCCGACCTGTTCGTCAGCACCGGCCTGAAGGCGGCCGGCTACCAGTACGTGAACATCGACGACTGCTGGCTGACGCACGACCGCGACCCGGCCACCGGCCGGCTGGTGCCCGACCCGGTGAAGTTCCCGGACGGGATCAGCGGCACCGCGGCGTACGTGCACTCGCTCGGGCTCAAGCTCGGCATCTACGAGGACGCCGGCACGGCGACCTGCGCCGGCTTCCCGGGCAGCCTCGGGCACGAGCGGCTGGACGCGCAGACGTTCGCCGACTGGGGCGTCGACTACCTCAAGTACGACAACTGCAACAACAACACCGACGGCACCCGGCAGGACTTCGTCAACCGCTACACGGCGATGCGGGACGCGCTGGCCGCTACCGGCCGGCCGATCGTCTACAGCATGTCGGAATGGGGCCAGTCGCAGCCGTGGGAGTGGGCCCAGAGCGTGGGCAACCTCTGGCGCACCACCGGCGACATCGGCGACAACTTCGCCAGCATGGTGAACATCTTGGAGCAGAACGCCCCGCTGGCACCGCATGCCGGCCCGGGTACCTGGAACGACCCGGACATGCTGGAGATCGGCAACGGCGGGATGACCGACGCCGAGTACCGCAGCCACTTCTCGCTCTGGGCGGTCATGGCCGCGCCGCTGCTGATCGGCACCGACCTGCGCAAGGCGAGCCCGCAGACGCTGGCGATCCTCGGTAACCGCGACGTGATCGCGGTCGACCAGGACCGGCTCGGCAAGCAGGGCACCGAGGTCGCCGACGCCGGCGGGCACCACGTCTTCGTCAAGCCGCTGGCCGGCGGTGACGTCGCGGTCGCGCTGTTCAACGAGACCGACCGGGCGGCCGTGCTGTCGACCACCGCGGCCGCCGCCGGGCTGCCGGCCGGCCGCGCCAGCTACACGCTGACCGACCTGTGGAGCAAGCGGGTCACCGCGTCCGCCGGCACGATCGCGGCCGGCGTGCCCGGGCACAGCACCGTGCTCTTCCGCGTCTCCGGCACCGCGTCGCCGCGCACCGAGCCGGCGACGGCGATCGCCGCCGACATCGCCCCGCCGTACGCCGGCGCGCCGGTGATCTCGGTGGCCGGCACAGCGACCCCGGTGACCGTGGACTTCCGCAACCTCGGGCCGGTGCCGATCAGCCAGATCCGCACCACGCTGACCGTGCCACCCGGCTGGCAGGCGCGGCCGGTGAACAGCAATGACCGGCCGATCATGCGCCCGAACAACGGCTACCTACCCCGCTGGCAGGTCACCGCGCCGCCGGGCACCGCCGCCGGCACCTACCAGCTCGCCGCGCGGTCGGCCTACTTCTGGACCGACCAGTCCGGTCGCCGGCAGTCCAGTGTGGACACTCAAGCGACCACGATCGCGGTCACCCCGCTGGCCGCCGGTGCCTCGCTCCTGGGTGACGACCCGTGGGTCAGCTCGGTCAACGGCTGGGGGCCGGCCGAGCGGAACATGAGCAACGGCGAGATGCCGGCCGGCGACGGCAGGACGCTCACGATCGACGGGATGACCTTCGCCAGCGGCATCGGCGCGCACGCGCCCAGCACGATCACCGTCTACACGGGAGGCCGGTGCACGACGGTCGCCGCGTTCGTCGGGGTGGACGACGAGAAGCTGGACAGCCCCGGCAACGCGGTCGGTTTCCAGGTCTGGGGCGACCAGCGGATGGTCGCCGAGTCCAGCATCCTGCGTGACACCGGCCCGGGCGAGCAGCTCACCGCGAACGTCGCCGGTGCCACGTTCGTCCGGCTCGTGGTCACCGACGGCGGCGACGGCACCGGCTGGGACCACGCCGACTGGGGCGACGCGCGGATCACCTGCGGCTGAGCCACCGGCCCGGGGGTGGCGCCACCACCCCCGGTCCCCCGGTCAGCCCTGGACCGTCGGTCAGCCCTGGACCGTCCGATCAGGCCTGGGCCGTCCGGCCGGCCCGGTCAGCCCCGGGTCGGCCCGGCCACCCCCGGGTCGGCCCGGCCTCCGGGCCGGCCCGGTCAGCCGAGCGGGAACGGGGTCGGTGGCGGCACGTCGGCCAGCAGCCGGCGGGTCGTCTCCAGTCCCCAACTGTCCAGTTCGGACAGCCGGTCGCTGCTGCCGCGCAGCCCGCCGTACCGCTCGATGTGCGCGGCCCAGCCCTCGCGGCGCTGCACCCCGGGTCGGGCGATGAGGCAGTCCGGGTCGTTCACCCACCAGCGGCCGTGCTGGAAGGCGCGGGCGGTGCCGTTGGCCACCGCGGGCACCTGGCCCGGCGCCGACATGTCGCCGTCCCGGGCCGCGTACTCGACCGCGATGTCGGGGCTGACCCGCATCGCGTCGACCAGCCCGATCGACGGCAGGATCGGGGCGCCGCAGCCGAGCAGGTAGGCGTCCGGCCCGATCGCCGCCCGGATCACCTCCAGCCCGCGCCGGTACGCGGCCACCTCCGGCAGGTCCGCGTACCGGCGGCCGGGCAGTGCGCCGGCGTAGATGAAGTCCAGCTTGAAGAAGTCGATGCCCATCCGGCTGAACGTGGCGAACACCTCGGTGAGCCAGGCCGCCGCGCCGGGATGCGTCGGGTCGAGCGCGAAGAGATCCTGGTTCCAGTGGTGCCCGGCCGACGTGGGGCTGCCGGCACCGCCGACCAGCCACTCGGGATGGTCGCGGGCCACGGCCGAGTTCGCGCCGACCAGGTACGGCGCGACCCAGATGCCGGCCCGCCGGCCGGCGTCCCGGATCCGGCTGACCAGGCCCGGCAGCGACTCGAACCGGTCGTTGCAGGTGAGCCAGTCGCCGAGCTCGGCGGTGTACCCGTCGTCGATCTGCACCACGTCCACCGGCAGCTCGAGGGCGCGCAGGCCAGCCAGGTTCTCGGTGATGTCCCGCTCGGTCACGTCGAGGAAGTAGTGGTACCAGGAGCACCAGATCGTCGGCGCCGGCCGGATCCGGGCCGGGCGCGGGCCGTACCCACCGGCCCACTCGGCCAACGCGGAAGCCAGCGGTCCGGAGTGGACGGTCTCGCGCACCGGCCCGTCCGCGCTGACCCGTAAGTGTCCATTGTGGACCTCGGCGCGGATGGCGGCGACCGCGGTGGCGGGGTCGGCGGCGGCCCAGATCCGTACCGGCCCGCCGGTGCCCGGGTCGACCGCGAGCAGCCCGTCGGCGTGGAAGCCGGCCGGTGGGGTGTACTCGGGGCCGCGGTAGTTGACCACGTACCAGTTCGGGTCGAGCACCCGGTGCGGGCGCTCGTCCAGCCGGTAGGTAGCGGTCGGCGTCCACGATTGCCAGCCGTGCTCGTAGACCCGGGCGGTGCCGGCGTCGACCGGCACCTCGGCGACCACGTTGAACCGCGTCATCCGCAATCCTCTCAGTCGGCGCCAAGCCTCGCGCGGCCGGACGAAGCCGCGCAACCAACCCGCGGCGGGTAGGCTCGCTGGCCGGAGCCGCAGGCGGTTGCGGCGGGTGAGAGCGAGGCGGCCGGGTGCGTCCGGGAGCGAGCAGCCCCGCTGTCCGCCCCGAGCTGGGCAGTTCCGGCGCCCGCCAGATCGGCGCCCGCCGGTTCGACTTCCACCGCCGGGTCGCGGTGATGGCGATCGTGAACCGCACCCGGGATTCGTTCTTCGACCGCGGCCGGACGTTCGATCTGGCGCCGGCGCTGGCCGCCGTCGACCGCGCGCTGGACGGCGGCGCCGACTGGATCGACATCGGCGGCGTGCCGTTCTCGCCGACCAGCGAGGAGGTCGACACCGCCGAGGAGATCCGCCGGGTGGTGCCGGTGGTGGCCGCCGCCCGTGCCCGGTCGGACGCGGTGATCTCGGTGGACACGTTCCGGGTCGAGGTGGCCAGGGCGGCGGTCGAGGCCGGCGCCACGGCGATCAACGACACGTCCGGGCTGCGCGACCCGGCGATCGCCGACCTGGCCGCGGCGACCGGCGCCGCGCTGGTGATCACGCACAGCAAGGCGGCGCCGCGCGAGCTGCTGCCCCGGCCGGCGTACGCGGACGTGGTGGGTGAGGTCCGCGCGTTCCTGGCCGACCGGGCCGCGGTCGCGGTGGCCCGCGGCGTCCGGCCGGAGCAGGTCATCGTCGACCCCGGCCACGACCTGAACAAGAACACGTTCCACTCGCTGGAGCTGACCCGCCGGCTGGCCGAGTTCGCCGACCTCGGCTTCCCGCTGCTCGCCTCTGTCTCGAACAAGGACTTCATCGGCGAGACGCTGGGCCTGCCCAACTCCGACCTGCGCGAAGGCACGGTGGCGGCGCTGGTGCTCTGCGTGCTCGGGGGCGCCCGGATCGTCCGGGTACACGATGTCGCCACGGCCGCCCGCGCGGTGCGGATGGTCGAAGCGGTGCTCGGCTGGCGCGAACCCGTCGAGGCCCGGCACAACCTGGCCTGACACCGCGTGGACCGGCCGGTGGGTTCCACCGACCTACCAGTCGGGACCGGCGGGGGCGGGGCGGCCGGCCGGTCGGACCGGGGACGGGCCGGCCCGGGGCCGGCCGGCCGCCGCAGGCGAGCCGGCCGGCCGGGTGGGGCGCCCCCCAGTGCCCCGGCCAGCGACCGGCGCTGAACCGGGCTGCTTCGGTCTGGTTCGGTCTGGCTACAGCGGCAGGAAGTGGGTACCGAGGTACAACCCGAGCCCGACACCGACCATCAAACTGACCGCGACGAGCTTCATGACCGGGACGAGCCCGGTGGTGAGACGCATGTGCATTGCTCCTCCTCGCGCCTGGAGCCGCTCGGCTGCTCTGCGCACAGCATCGGCGGCGTGCAGGGCTGGCGGGAGGACTTTCCCGATGCCTAGCCGGATGGGAAACAGGAAACATCAAGTGGTCGCCACGGTTGCCGAGCCGGGCACCGGCGCGGAGGCTGTGCACACCGGTCCTGTACCGAACGGAAGGAAGCGCCTGGTGCCTCCCATCATGCCCGCCCGGTCGGCGGTGCCGGTCTCCGAGCGGGCCGTCGCCGAGGATTTCCTGGAGCTCGACGCTCAGCTCAGCGAGGAGGAACGGGCCGGCCGGGAACTGGTCCGGGCCTTCTGCGCGCGTCGGCTGCGGCCCGAGCTGCCCGCGTGGTTCGAGCAGGGGCTGCGCCGGGAGACCGCGCGCGAGCTGATGCGCGAGTTCGGCGGGCTGGGCCTGCTCGGCATGCACCTGCAGGGGTACGGCTGCGCCGGCGTCGGCGCGGTCAGCTACGGGCTGGCCTGCACCGAGCTGGAAGCGACCGACTCGGGCTTCCGCAGCATGGTGTCGGTGCAGGGCTCGCTGGCGATGTCGACGATCCACCGGTTCGGTTCCGACGAGCAGAAGGCGGCCTGGCTGCCGGCGATGGCGTCCGGCGAGAAGGTCGGCTGCTTCGGGCTGACCGAGCCCGACTCCGGCAGCGACCCGGGCAGCATGCGTACGGCGGCCCGCCGGGACGGCGGTGACTGGGTGCTCAGCGGCACCAAGATGTGGATCACGAACGGCGGTATCGCCGACGTGGCCGTGGTCTGGGCGCGGACCGATGACGGCATCCGCGGCTTCCTGGTGCCCGCGGGCACGCCCGGCTTCGCCGCCAACGACATCCACCAGAAGCTCTCACTGCGCGCGTCGATCACCTCCGAGCTCGTGCTGGACGGCGTGCGGCTGCCCGGCTCGGCGATGCTGGCCGGCGCCCACGGCCTCGGCGCCCCGCTGGCGTCGCTGAACGAGGCGCGCTTCGGCATCGTCTTCGGCGCGCTCGGTGCCGCCCGGGACGCGTTCACCTGCGCGCTGGACTACGCCCGCTCGCGGGTGCAGTTCGGCCGGCCGATCGCCGGCTTCCAGCTGACCCAGGCCAAGCTGGTGGACATGCTGCTGGAGCTGCAGAAGGGCGCGCTGCTCGCGCTCCACTTAGGACGGTTGAAGGAGGCCGGCCGGCTGCGCCCGGAGCAGCTCAGCCTGGCCAAACTGAACAACGTCCGGGTGGCGCTGGAGATCTGCCGATCGGCGCGGACTGTGCTCGGCGCGAACGGCGTGACGCTGGAATACCCGGTGCTGCGGCACATGTCCAATTTGGAATCCGTGCTGACCTACGAGGGCACCAGCGAGGTGCACACGCTGATCGTCGGCCAGGCGCTCACCGGCCAGAACGCGTTCCGCTGAGATGCTGCGGATCCTCGCGCCGGACGGGGAGCTGGTGGCCGAGCCGCCGGCCACTGTGGACACCCGCGCGCTGTACCGGGCGATGACCGTGGCCCGCGTCTTCGACCGGCGCGGCAGCGCGCTGCAACGGCAGGGCCGGCTGGCCACGTACGCCCCGTTCGAGGGGCAGGAGGCCGCGCAGATCGGCAGCGTCGCCGCGCTCCGCCCGGACGACTGGCTGGTCGCCACCTACCGGGACGCGGCGGCGATGTGGTCGCAGGGCTACCCGATGGAGCTGCTGATCGCCGGCCGCACCGGGCACGAGGGAGGCGGGGCGCCGCCGGAGTCGGTGAACGTGCTGCCGCCGTCGATCACGGTCGGCGCGCACATGCTGCACGCGGTCGGGCTGGCGTGGGCCGAGCGCTACCGGCGGTCCGACCGGGTGGCGCTGACCATGTTCGGCGACGGCGCGACGTCCGAGGGCGACTTCCACGAGGCGATGAACTTCGCCGGCGTCTACCGGGTCGGCTGCGTGTTCCTCTGCCAGAACAACGGCTGGGCGATCTCGCTGCCGACCGAGCGGCAGACGGCGGCCGCCACCCTGGCCGACAAGGCGATCGGCTACGGCATGCCCGGCGTCCGGGTGGACGGCAACGACGTGCTCGCCGTCTACGAGGCGACCGAGGCCGCGGTGCTGCGCGCCCGGGGCGGCGACGGGCCGACGCTGATCGAGGCGGTCACGTACCGGGTCGGGCCGCACACCACCGCCGACGACCCTGGCCGGTACCGCGCCGAGGAGCAGACCGAGGCGTGGCGGCAGCGCGACCCGATCGACCGGCTGCGCCGCTACCTCGCCGGCCGCGGCGAGTGGAGCCGGCCCTGGCAGGACGAGCTGGAGCGCGAGGCGGCCGGGCTGGTGGACGCCGCGGTCACCGCGGCCGAGGCGCTGCCGGCGTTCACGGCCGGCGAGATCTTCGACGCCACCTTCGCCGAACTGCCGCCGCTGCTGGCCGAGCAGCGTGGCTGGGCCACCGGCGCGGCGGACCCGGCCGGGCCGGCCTGATGGCGACCCGGACGCTGGCCCAGGCGATCAACCACGCGCTCGGCCTGGCACTGTCCGAACGCGACGATGTGGTGCTGCTCGGCGAGGACATCGGCGCCGCCGGCGGGGTCTTCCGGCTCACCGACGGTCTGCTCGAACGGTTCGGCCGGGGCCGGGTGATCGACACACCGGTGGCCGAGTCCGGCATCGTCGGCGTCGGCTACGGGATGGCGCTGGCCGGCCTCCGCCCGGTGCTGGAGATCCAGTTCATGGGCTTCTCGTACCCCGCGTTCGACCAGGTGATCAGCCACGTCAGCCGGATCAGGAACCGGTCCCGGCACCGGTTCACCGCGCCGCTGGTGATCCGGATGCCGTACGGCGGCGGCATCGGCGCGGCCGAGCACCACTCCGAGTCGACCGAGGCGCTGTACGCGCACGTGCCCGGCCTCAAGGTGGTGGTGCCGTCCCGCCCGGCCGACGCCGCCGGCCTGCTGCGCAGCGCGATCGAGGACCCGGACCCGGTCGTCTTCCTCGAACCGATCCGGCTCTACCGCGCGGTCCGGGAGGAACTGCCCGACCGGCCGGAGCCGGTGCCGCTCGGGTCGGCCGCGATCGAACGGCCGGGCACCGACCTCACGCTGCTGGCTTGGGGCGCGATGATGACCGAGACCCGGGCGGCGGCCGAGGAGCTGGCGTCCACCGGTGTCCACGCCGAGGTGCTGGACGTGCGCAGCCTGGTGCCGCTGGACGTGGCCACGATCGCGGCGTCGGTGGCGAAGACCGGGCGCGCGGTCGTCGTGCACGAGGCACCGCGCACCGGCGGGTTCGGCGCCGAGATCGTCGCGCAGATCCAGGAACGCTGCCTGTACTCGCTGGAGGCGCCGGTCGCCCGGGTCACCGGCTGGGACACGGTGTTCCCGCTGAAGCGGTCCGAGCGGCACTACCTGCCCAGCACCGAGCGGATCGTCGCCGCGGCGCGCCGGGTGCTGGCCGGCTGAACCGGGCATCCGGCGGGAGGGTGAATGGCGAACGAGTTCCGGCTGCCGGACATCGGCGAGGGGCTGACCGAGGCCGAGATCGTCCGCTGGCACGTCGCGATCGGCGAGCCGGTCGGGGCGGACCAGCCGCTGGTCGAGATCGAGACCGACAAGTCCATTGTGGACCTACCGAGCCCGTACGCCGGGACGCTGCTGCACCATGGCGCCGCGGCCGGCCAGACGCTCCCGGTGGGCGCGGTGCTGGCCGTCATCGGCACCCCCGGCGAGCATTGGCCCGGCACCGGGCCCGCCGCCCCGGCCATTGTGGACAGTGCGGCGCCGATCGTCGGCACGCTGCGCGAGCAGGCGCAGGACCTGACCCGGCCGGCGCCGGTGGGCCCCGAGCCGGTGGGCCGGCCCCGGGCGCTGCCGCTGGTCCGGAAGCTGGCCGCCAGCCTCGGCGTCGACCTGCGTGGCGTGCCCGGCACCGGCCCGCACGGGGCTGTCACCCGGGCCGACGTGGCCGCGGCCGCCGGCCGCGCGGCGCCGGCCACCGGCACCACGCCCTCCGTTCCGGCGGGCGCCGGGCCGGCGGGGGACTGGCGCGCGGTCGGTGGGCGGGCGGCGCCGGGGGACGAGCGGCGGCCGTTGAGCCGGCTGCGCCGGACGATCGCGGCGAACCTGACCCGGGCCTGGGCGGAGATCCCGATGGTGACCGCGTTCGACGAGGTGCCGGTCGGCCGGCTGCTGTCCGCGCGGGCGGCGCTGCGGCAGCGGCACGGCGTGCCGGTGCCGATCGACGCGCTGCTGGTGGCCGCGGTGATCCCGGTGCTGCGGACATATCCGGAGTTCAACGCCACGCTGGACGGCGACACGCTGGTGCTGCACGGCCGGCACGACATCGGCATCGCGCTGGACACGCCGGACGGCCTGCTGGTCGCGGTGCTCGCCGACGCCGGCCGGCACGGGCTGCTGGCGCTGGCGGCCGAGGTCCGCCGGCTCGGCGCCGCGGCTCGAGCACGCACGCTGCCGCCGGCCGAGCTGAGCGGCCAGACGTTCACGGTCTCGAACGTCGGGGCGGTCGGCGGCGGGCACGGCACCCCGCTGGTGCCGCTCGGTACCACCGCCATCCTCTCGGCCGGCCGGGCGACGCCGAAACCGGTGGTGAACGGGTCCACTGTGGAGGTTGCCCCGCTGCTGCCGCTGTCGCTGTCGTACGACCACCGGGTGATCGACGGTGCGCAGGGCCGGCGGTTCCTCGCAATGCTGGCCGAACAGTTGGCCGAGCCGGTGCTGTTCCTGACCTGATCCAGTGTCTTCCTGAATTACGATATCGCGAGCTGATATAGAGATCCGAGTGGGAAGGTCCAGACCGGTTGGTACGTTTTTCGGCGCGCCTCGGCTTACCCCCTGGGAAGTAGCCAGCTACGTTACACTGCGGCTATTGTGCGGGATTTCAGGTTCCCCGGAGTGGGCCGGCGGCCGGGGTGGGCCGAGGGGAAGGGGTCGACTTTGGCAAGGGCGGTCAGCGCGGCAGCAAAGCCCGACAATAAGATGCTCCGCGATTTCTTTCTTGGATTTGTCAAGGTCCACCTCCTGCATCACGCGAGCCGGGAGCCGGTTTACGGTGTGTGGTTCATCGAGGAGTTGGCGCGGCATGACTACCACTTGTCGCCGGGCACGCTCTATCCGTTGCTGCACAACCTCGAAGCCACCGGCTACCTGAACCGGGAAGATCGCGTCGTGGACGGAAAGGTCCGCAAGTACTACGCGATCACCCCGCTGGGCAAGGAGGCGTTGGTCGAGGCCCGGGCGAAGATCCAGGAGCTGGTCGAAGAGATCATGGAGACCGACCCGCCCGCTCGTGCCGGCCGGAACTCGACCCGGCGCAAAGCGAGCCGGGCCTGACTCGGCCGCTACCGAAAGGGGCGGTCACGGCGGCCGCCGAGCGTCGTGGAATTATCCGGCGCTCGGCGTCCGACGCTGCCCCCCGCTAGCGGCAGAATGCCAACGGTGTGGCCGGCGACCGTGCTGCCGGCCGCGGCCGCCCGGCGGTTTCCCGGCCCGCGAGGCCGCGCCCGCTAACCATTCCGACTCCGCTCCCCGACGGCGGCGGGTAATTCCGCGCCGGCCGCATAATCCGGCGTGCCTATCCCTGCCGCCGGTCCCTGCCGCCGGCGCCCGCCGACCGCGTGCAGTACGCCGGACCCGGCCGACTCCCGCCCGTCCGCCCTGCGCTGCCGGCCCGGCCGTCCCGGCCCCGGGTCGTCCGGCCCGCGTCGTCCGGGCCGCGCTGATGGCGTTGCGGCGGGGTCGGGGCCGGAAACCCGAAGGTCGGTGGGGCGGCGGTCGAAGGGTGGGGCGCCGTCCGGCCAGGCCCGACGGCCGGCGGTTGGAGGTCGCGGGGATGAGTGGGGCGATGGACCGGCTGCTGCCGGCCGTGCGGCTGTCCGACGTGGCGTTCGCGTCCCGGCACCGGATGTTGACGGTGATCCTCGGGCTGCACGTTCCGCTGATCGTCGGCGTGGCGCTGCTCGGCGGGCACGGTGGGGTGCACCACGGGGGCCAGGCCATGCACTCCGGTCGGCAGGTCTGGGTGCTGTGGCTGTTCATCGCCGGCACCGGCGTCTGCTGGGTGCTGGCCCGCGCCGCGACGACCCGGCGCGGCGGGGCGGTGGCGGCGTCGGTCGGACTGCTGCTGGCCGCGGACGCGCTGGTGCACGGCGGCGGCGGGCTCACCGACCTGCACTTCCACTTCTTCGTGGTGCTGGCGCTGGTCAGCCTCTACCAGGACTGGGTGCCGTTCGCGCTGGCGATCGTGCTGGTGGCCGCGCACCACCTGGCGTTCGGGCTGCTCGCGCCGACGCTGGTGTTCTCCGACCCGCGGGCGCTGCGCAACCCGCTGCCGTACGTGCTGCTGCACACGGTGTTCGTGCTGGCGATGTGCGCGGCGCAGATGATGTATTGGCAGTTCTCCGCGGCCAGCCAGCGGGAGGCGGAGGAGATCCGGCAGCGCACCGCGGCCGCGGGCGACGCGGCGCTGCGCGAGTCGGTCGCCGACGCGTCCCGCCGGGAGGAGATCGCCGCCGCCGATGCCGCGTCGCAGCTGGCGCAGCGGGAGGTGCTGTCCGGCCGGCTGCAGGAGGTGCTCGGCGTGGTCGCCGGCCGGGGGGTGGCCCTGGCGACGGAGGCCGGCGAGGCGATGAGCCAGTTCCAGGGCGAGCTGGGCCGGGCCAATTCGGTGGTGTCGGCGGCCACCGGGGAGACCGCGGCGGCCATCGGCGACGCGGCCGGGGCCAAGCCGATGATCGCCGCGCTGGAGCACGCGGTGACCGATATCGCCGCGATCGCCGCGGTGATCCAGTCGGTGGCCGACCAGACCAAGCTGCTCGCGCTGAACGCCACGATCGAGGCGGCCCGGGCCGGCGAGGCCGGGCGCGGCTTCGGCGTGGTGGCCGGTGAGGTGAAGGAGCTGGCCGCGCAGACCGCGCGGGCCACCGCCCGGATCGAGGCCACGGTGGCCGAGGTCACCGCCAACACCGCCGCGGTCGCCGGCGCGGTGGAGGCGGTCGCCGGCCGGCTGGCCACGGTCGCGCGGATGCAGGAGGACGTCGCGGCCGCGATGGCCGAGCAGACCGGCCTGGCCGGCCGCACCCGGGCCTCGGTGGTGTCCGCCGCTGACCAGGTCACCGCCACCGTCGCCGAGTTCTCGGCGACATCCGCCGGCGGCCCGGCCGGGCGGCCGGGCTAGCGCTGGCCGGCCTCGGCGGTACCCAGCTCGGCGAACAGGTCCCGCGCCCGGCGGCGGTGGTCGGCGGCGGCGTCGGCGTCACCGGCCTGCGCGTGCAGCCGGGCCAGGCCGTCGGATGCCCGCGCCTCCGCGTACCGTTCGCCGGTCTCGACCGCCAGCGCCAGGCCCCGGGCGAGCAGCCCGGCCGCGTCGGCCAGGTCGCCGGCCGCGGCCCGGGCCTCGCCCAGGTCGATCAGGATCTCGTGCTCGGTGGCCTGCCCGCCCGCGGTCCGGACCAGGTCCAGCGCGGCGGTCAGCTCGGCCGTCGCCTCGTCCAGTCGGCCGAGCGCGAGGTAGGCGCGGCCGAGCATGTAGCGGGCGTAGGCCTCGGCCGGCGGCAGTTGGGCCTCGGTGGCGACCGCGAGCGCCTCGCGCAGCTGCGCCAGCGCCTGGTCGTGCTGGCCGAGGCGGCGGTGCGCGTCGCCGAGGTTGGCCAGCGCCCCGCTGATGAAGTTGCCGTCGTCGACCCGGCGGGCCAGCGCGAGCGCCGCCCGGAAGTTGCCCAGCGCCTCGGCCGGCCGGCCCAGGATCGTCAGCAGCGCGCCGAGGTTGTTGCGCAGCGCCTCGGCCCGGAACGGGTCGTACCCGGCGCAGAGGTCGACCGCCTCCTGGACGTACTCCAGCGCCGCCGCGAAGCGGCCGAGCCGGTAGCAGGCGCCGCCGAGGTTGACCAGCGCGGTGGTCTGCATCGTCCGGCTGCCGGACTGCCGGTGCAGCGCGAGCGCCTCGCTCAGGTACTCGATCGCGTCCTCGGCGCGGCTCTGGTTCTGCACCGCGATACCGAGGAACGTGAGCATGACCGCGGTGCCGACCTCGTCGCCGGCGGCCCGGGCGGCGGCCAGCGCGACCGGCAGGATCTCCGCGTGGCTCTCCGGGTAGCCGCGCAGGTAGAGGAAGTGGCCGAGCGAGTAGGTCAGCCGCCAGGCGTGCCCGGGGTGGCCCTGCGCCGCGGCCAGGTGCACCGCGGCGGTCAGGTTGGCCCGCTCGGTGGCCAGCCAGTGCAGTGCCGCGTCCGGGCCGGCCAGCGCGGGCAGCGTGGCCGGCGCCGGGCGCAGCGGCGGCGGCTCCCAGCGGTGCGGCTGCAGCACCCCGGCGGCCCGGTCGGCGGCGTGCACGTAGTAGTCCAGCAGCCGGGTGCCGGCCGCCGCGCGCTCGGTCGCGCTGTCCTCGGCCGCCGCGACGTGGCCGGCGTACTCGCGGAGCAGGTCGTGCAGCCGGTACCGGTCCGCGGCGGCCGGCGTGGCCAGGTGCTCGTCGACCAGCGTGTCCAGCAGCCGGCGGGCGCTGGCCAGGGTGAGGTCGGCGAGCGCCGCGGCGGACTCGATGCTGACGTCGTCACCGGGGTGCAGGCCGAGCAGCCGGAACAGCCGCCGGGTGTCGTCGTCCAGCGCCCGGTAGGAGAGGTCGAACACGGCGCGCAGCTGGCGCGCGCCGGCGGTCAGCTCGCTCAGCCGGTTGCCGCCGTCGGCCAGCCGGCCGGCCAGGTCGGCCAGCGTCCACACCGGCCGGGCCTGCAGCCGGCGGGCGGCGAGCGCGACCGCGAGCGGCAGCCGGCCGCACAGTTCGACCACCGCGGCGGCGGCGTCCGGCTCGGCCGCCGCCCGGCCGGCGCCGACGATCCGGGCCAGCAGCGCGACCGCGTCCGCCGGCGTGAACACGTCCACCGCCAGCTCGCGGCCGCCGTCCAGGGCCAGCGTGCGGCGGCTGGTGACGAGCACCAGGTTGGTCGGGCTGGCCGGCAGCAGCGGTAGCACCTGCTTCTCGTCGGCGGCGTTGTCCAGCAGTACCAGCGCGTTGCGGCCGGCCAGCCGGTCGCGGTACAGCGCGGACCGGCCGGCCAGGTCGGCCGGGATCTGCCCGCCCGGGACGCCCAGCAGGTGCAGGAACGAGGCCAGCACGGTGGCCGGGTCGGCCGGCGGCTCGGCCGCGTACCCGCGCAGGTCGGCGTAGAGCTGCGCGTCGGTGTACCGGCCGGCCGCGACCAGCCGGTGTGCCAGGTGCACGGCCAGCCGGGTCTTCCCGACACCGGCCATCCCCTCGATCGCGGAGATCACCAGCGCGGTGCCGGCCGCGCCCGGGCCGGGCAGCCGCTCGCACAGGGCGGCCAGCTCGGCCTGCCGGCCGGTGAAGTCGGCCAGGTCGGGGGGCAGCTGCCGGTGCGCCGGGGTGGCCTCGACGGCCGGCGCGGCGATCTCCTGCCGCAGTACCCGGCGGTGCGCGTCGACCAGCTCCGGCGCCGGGTCGGCGCCCAGCTCGGCGGCCAGCCGCCGGCGCAGCCGGTCGTAGCGGGCCAGCGCGGCGGCCTGCTGCCCGGTGCCGGCCAGCGCGATCAGCAGCCGGGCGTGCGCCGCCTCGTGCAGCGGGTCGGCCTCGACCACCGCCTCCAGCAGCGGCAGCGCCCGGTCGTGCCGGCCGAGCGGCTCGGTCACCGTGGCGTACTCGACGACGGCCGCCTGCCACTCCCGGACCAGCGCGACCACAGCGGGGTGCAGCCGGAACGCGGGCACGTCTTCCAGCGGATCGCCCCGCCACAGCTCGATCGCGCGCTCGTAGGCCGCGGCCGCCGCGGCCAGGTCGCCGGCCGCGCCGGCCTGCCGGGCCGCCGCGAGCGCGTCGCGGAAGGCGAGCATGTCGAGCTCGGCGGCGTCGACGGTGAGCTGGTAGCCACCCGCGACGGCGGTCAGCCGCGAGGCCGCCGGTGGCCGCAGCCGGCGGCGCAGCCGGGAGATGTGCGTCTGCAGCAGGTCGGCGGCCCGCGGCGGCGGCCGGTCACCCCAGCCGACGTCGAGCAGCGCGTCCCGGGGCACCGGCGTGTTGACCGACAGCGCGAGCAGGCCGAGCAGTGCCCGCTGGGTGGGTGAGCCGAGGTCGACCGGCTCGCCGGCCACGCTCACCAGCAGCGGGCCCAGCACCCGCAGCCGCACCCCGGTCGCCGGGCCGGCCCGGGCCAGCCGCAGCAGGCTCTCGGTCTCAGCGGCGGACAGCTCCAGCGCGACCGCGAGCCCCCGTACGGTCACCGGCCGGGGCGTGGCCACCCGGCCCTGCTCCAGGTCGCGCAGCGCGGCCACGCTCATCGCGGCCAGCCCGGCGGCCTCCTGCTGGGTCAGCCCGGCGCGGCGGCGGAACCCGCGGACCAGCTCACCCAGCCGCGCCGGCCCCGGACGAGAGTCGCCGTCCACCGACAGTTCCCCCTCGGGCCCGCCCCCCACGCGCCGATAGCGGTTCCCGTAGTCAACCAGCAGGAACCGACGAGCCGATCCGCCTACGCCCGTCTGGCCTGCGGATTTCGCCGGACCGGAGAGCTGGCGGGGTGTCCGCGGTGTGCCAGCGGTGCGGCCCATCGTAGAGCAGGCGGCCCCAAGACCGCGGCCGAACAGCCGGCTGGCACCGGCGCGGCCCGGCGCGGGGGCCGGTGTGGGTGTGGCGCGAGTGGGCGGGAGGTTTGCGGTGACATCTGCGGTGGCCGGCGGGGAGCCGATGAACGTACGCAGCGGCACGGTGAAGTCCGCGGACCGCACGGTCGAGCTGCTGGAGCTGCTCGCGCTGGCCGAGCGCCGGCTCACCCTGACCGAGCTGCACCGGGAGCTGAACTACCCGAAGTCCAGCCTGTTCATGCTGCTGCAGACGCTGGTCGCGCGCGGCTGGGTGGAGCCGGACGCCGACCGCACCACCTACGGCCTCGGCGTCCGCGCGCTGCTGGTCGGCGGCTCGTACCTGGACCACGACCCGGTCGTGCGGGCCGCGGTGCGGGTGCTCGAGCGGATGCGTGACCAGGTGGAGGGCACCTTCCACCTGGCCCGGTTGGACGGCCCGGACGTGGTGCTGCTGGCCAGCCGGGCGTCCCGGCAGGTGCCGCCGCGGGCGGTCCGGCTCGGCCAGCGGCTGCCGGCGGGCAGCACCGCGCTCGGCAAGATCGTGCTGGCGCAGCGGCCCTGGGCGGAGGCGGACCGGCGGCTGCCGGTGCCGCTGCCGGCGGCCACCCCCCGGACGATCACCGACCGCGGCCAGCTGCGGGAACAGCTGGCCCGGTTCCGGGCCAGCGGCTACGCCTTCGACCACGCCGAGAGCACGCTCGGGCTGAGCTGCTTCGCGGTCGCGGTCACCGGCGGCCACCTCGTGCAGGACGCGCTGGGTTGCACGCTGCCGATGGGCCGGCTGTCCGACCAGCTCGGCCGGCGGGTGGTGGAGACGCTGCGCACCGGCTCCCGGCAGCTGACCGAGCTGCTGCGGCGCAACGGGCTCGCCTCATCCTGACCGGTAGTCGACGCGGTCGAAGTGGTCGGTACGGCGGCGGTACTCGCGCAGCTGACCGGGCCAGTTGTTGACGACGCGGCCGGTGCCGGTGCGGTACCAGTTGCGGCAGCTGACCCAGACGGTGCCGGCCAGCCGCCGCTGCGTCTGCCGGTCGTAGGCCTCGGCCACGTCCGGCCGCACCGCGAGCTGCCCGGTCTGGCCGGTGGCCAGCAGCTCGACCGCCTGCCGGACGTACCGGGCCTGGCCCTCCATCATGTGGATGATCGAGCCGGAGCCGAGGTTGGTGTTCGGGCCGTAGATGAGGAACAGGTTCGGGAAGCCCGGCACGGTGATGCCGAGGTACGCGCGGGCCCCGTCCCGCCAGGCGTCGGCGAGGTCGCGGCCGCCGGCCCGGACCCGGATCGGTGCCAGGAACTCGGTGGCCGCGAAGCCGGTGCCCAGGATGATCGTGTCCACGTGATGAGTGGCACCGTCCACGGTACGGACGCCGGCACCGGTGACGGCCTCGATCGGCGCGGTCACCAGGTCCACTGTGGACAGGTTGAAGGTCGGGTACCAGTCGTTGGAGAAGCCGATCCGCTTGCAGCCGAACTCGATCGCCGGCGTCAGCTTCGCGCGTACCGCCGGGTCGTGCACCTGGGCGCGTAGCATCGCCCGGTTGGCCCGCCGAAGCGGCGCCAGCACCGCGTGGTTGCGGGTGATGCCGTAGGTGAGGCCCTCCTCGAACAGGTCCCAGCCGAACCGGGCCAGCGCCATCGAGCGCGGCCAGCGCTGGTACCGCCGCTGCTGGCGAGTCGAGACCGGACCGTCCAATTTGGGCAGGACCCAGCCGGCAGTGCGCTGGAACACGGTCAGCCGGGCCGCGGTCCGCGCGATCTCCGGGACGAACTGCAGCGCGCTGGAGCCGGTGCCGATCACCGCGACCCGGCGGCCGGTGAGGTCGTGCCCGTGGTCCCAGCGGGCGGAGTGGAACATCCGGCCGGCGAACCGGTCCAGCCCCGGAATGTCCGGATAGGACGGTCGGCTGAGCTGGCCGCAGGCGAACACGACCACGTCGGCCGTGATCCGCTCGCCGGTGCTGGTGCGCAGCGTCCAGCCGGTGCCGTCGTGCTCGGCGTCGGTGACCTCCACACCGAGGCGGAGATGGCTGCCGAGCCGGTAGCGGTCGACGCAGCGGTGCAGGTAGGCCAGGATGTCGGCCTGCCCGGAGAACCGGCGCGGCCAGTCGGCCCGCTGCTCGTAGGAGTAGCAGTACTGCACGGACGGCACGTCGCAGGCGGCGCCCGGGTAGGTGTTCTCCCGCCACACCCCGCCGATCCGGTCGGCCTTGTCCAGCACGACGAAATCGCGTAGCCCGTGCCGGGCCAGTTCGATCGCCATGCCCACGCCGCCGAAACCGGCGCCGACGATCACCACCGCCGGCTGGGCCGGCTCGGCCGCCGGCGCGGCCGGCGCGGGCAGCCAGCCGCCGATGGCCTGGCCGAGCGCCGCGACGGCCCGGTCGGCCGCGGCCAGCAGGCCGGCGCAGACCTGGAAGTCGTGCCACATCCCCGGCCAGCGGTCGTAGCCGACCGGCAGGCCCGCGGCCCGGGCCCGGCGCACCAGCCGGTCCGCGTCGCCGACCAGCAGTTCGTCCGCGCCGGCCTGGACGTGCAGCGGCGGCAGCCCGGCGAGGTCCGCCGCCAGCGGCGCCAGCTCCGGGTCGGCCTGATCGGCCCCGCCCAGGTAGGCGTCGGCGCAGCGCCGCAGCCAGCCGGCCGTCAGCAGCGGGTCGCGGCGCCCGGCTGGTGGGGCCGGCACGGTGAAGTCGAGCCAGGGTGAGACCAGCGCCAGCCCGGCCGGCAGCGGCTCGCCGGCGTCGCGCAGCCGCAGCGCCGCGGCCAGCGCCAGGTAGCCGCCGGCCGAGTCACCGGCGAGCACCACCCGGCCGGCCGGCACGCCGGCGGCCAGCAGGGCCCGGTAGGCGGCGAGCGTGTCGTCCAGCGCGGCCGGGTGCGGGTGCTCCGGGGCGCGCCGGTAGTCGACCAGGTAGACGGTCGCCCCGCTGGCCCGGGCGAGCGCGGCGGCCAGCGGCCGGTACGCCCGCGCCGACCCGGTGGTGAACCCACCACCGTGCAGGTACAGCACGGCGCCCGGCCCGGCGCCCGGTGCCCGCACGCAGGTGACCGGGACGGCGCCGAGCACGGTGCGGTGCGCCCGGGCCGGCGGCCGCGGCAGCAGCAGCGCGATCAGTTCCAGCAGCCGGCGCTGCAGCCGCGGCGGCAGGGCCGGTGACAGCGCCCGGCGCAGCGTCAGCCAGACCACCAGCCGCACCACGGCCGGCGGCAGCCGCGGCTGCCCGGCCCGACCGCCACCCGTCCACATGCCGACAGTCTCCCGTCCCGCCGGCGCCCGCCCAGCCGCCATTCGTCGGCTACCCGAGCCGCCGGACCGGTCCGGCCGCGGTTGGGTGCAGCAGGGCCGACGCCGCGCTGCCGGGCCCGCCGCGCGCCCCGCCCGGCGCGCGGGCTCCAGCCGGCTCTGCCTGCTCGCCGGGCCGCCCAGGCCGCGGCCGGCGGGTGTCGGGTACCGTCACGCCGCACAAGTTACGCGTGGGTAACAAATATCGGAAGGCACCGGAACGGCGAGTCGCCCGGTGCGCCGGCAACTGCCGCCGCCGGCGGAGGCGCGTCCCGGCCGTGCAGGTGGGTATGACCGCAACCAGGACGGGCCCGGCTCGTTGAACCGGACGAAGAGGCAGGACCGGGAGGCCAGCGTGCTGGAGGTGCGGTTGTGCCGGCAGCGGGTGGACGCCGTGGCCGGTGCCGGCGGCGTGCTGCTGGTCAGCGACGTGCTGTCGGCGGCGGAGGCCACCGCGGCGATCCGGGCGCTGTGCCCGGACCTGGACGGGCACGCGATCGCCCGCGCGGTCGCGATCGCCCACGGGTCACCGACCGCCACCGGCGCCGGTCGGTCACCCGCCCACCCACCGCGCCACCGCGCCGCCGCGGGCACCCCCACCGCCGACCGCCCCGGCTATGCCCACGCGGCCGCGGCCGGTTCCAGCCGGTCCGGCGCCGGCCGGTCCGGCGCCGGCCGGTCCGGCGCGGGCCGGTCTGACGCGGGCCGGTCTGACGCGGGCCGGTCCGGGACGCGGCGGGTCTGGCGCCGGCGGGTGCGGCTACTGGCCCTCACCGCGGCGGTGCTGGTGATCGGCCCGCCGGTGCGCCAACTCGACCCCGGCGGCACCGCGGCGGCAGCTATCCCGCCGGCCCGGGTGAAGCCACCGGTCCCGTTGGCGAGCGCCTCGCCGACGGGGCCGGTGCCGCACGCGAGCGTCGCTGCCCGCCCGCAGCGGCGTCCGGCGGCACACAGCCCCCGACCGGCGGCGCCGCCGGCAGCCGCGCCGCCGGTCGGGTCCGTGCCGGTGCCACGGGCCACCCCGGCCGCCCCGCCGCCGGCGCCCCGGGTATCCCGGCCGGCGGCGACCCGGCCACCCGAGCCGGCCGTGACCACACCACCCACGACGACCGCGCCGCCGGCCCTGCCCGAGCCCCTGCCGACCGTGGTCGGCATCGCCTGCACGCTGCTGCCGGTGCCGCTCCCGGTCTGCCCGTCCGGCTGACACCCGCCGGGCCCACCCGCCCGGCGCGGGGCCGGCCGACAGGCCGAGGGCGCCTGGGCGGACAGTAGGAAATAGACCGCGTAGGAGCGGCGTGAGAACGGTGTGTCTGGACAGCCCCGTACGTCCGTGTCACGGTGAAGCATCCCGGGATGGGGGTGGGAGTGCGGATCCAGGTGCTCGGTCCGGTGCGGGCGTGGCGGGACGGCATCGAGCTGGATCTGGGGCCCGCCGCCCCGCGGGCGGTGTTCGGGCTGCTGGCGCTCGCGTGCGGGCAGCCGGTGCCGCGGGCGGAGCTGGTCGACGCGC